>NZ_JBEPDH010000003.1:0-376978 GCF_040300245.1 Nocardioides sp. NPDC000445
GGGGGCGCGCCGGCGCCCCCCCCCCCCGCTGTGGCCCGCCCCTCCGCGAGCGAGGCGTGCGGTTGCGCCGACTCGGCGCAAACCCGACGCAAGCCAGACGGAGAATCAAACCCAGACACGGACGCCCAGCCTCAGAAGTGCGTCCACCCCGTCGACCCCTCATAGACCTCCCCGTCAACCGTGACCGCCTCCCCACCCGGCTCGCCGATCGTCCCGATCACGACCCACCCCTCCGGCAGCTCGACATCAGGCGGGAACGCGGCCAGCAGCGAGTGGTCCTCTCCCCCGCTCAGCACGAACGCGAGCGGGTCCGCACCGGTCGCCGAGGCGACCGCGTTGAGCTCGTCGGGGATGGTCAGCGCCGCGGTGTGCACGTCGATGGAGACCTCCGAGGCATCGGCGATGTGCCTGGCCTCGGACAGGAGCCCGTCGGAGACGTCGATCAGCGCCGAGGCACCGGCCGCCGCGGCGGCGGGGCCGGCTGCGTACGGCGGTTGTGGGCGGCGGTAGGCGTCGACCAGCACCCGTGGTGACCGGAACCCTCGCTTGAGGATCGCCAGTCCGGCCGCGGCCCATCCCTGACGACCACACAGCGCGAGTACGTCGCCGGGCTCCGCGCCCGAGCGCAGGACCGGTGCTTGGGCGACCGCGCCGATGGCGGTCACGGAGATGACGATCTGGTCGGCGCCGGTGATGTCGCCGCCGACGACGGAGGCCCCGACCAGCGAGCACTCCGCGGCGAACCCCTCCGCGAAGTCGACCGCCCACTCGGCCGGAAGGTCCGAGGGAAGGGCGAGCCCGAGAGTCATCGAGTGGGCGACGCCACCCATCGCGGCGATGTCGGCGAGGTTCTGACCCGCCGCCCGGTGGCCGATGTGGGACGCCTCGGCCCAGTCCCGCCGAAAGTGGCGGCCCTCGACGAGCAGGTCGGTCGAGACCACCACGTGCCCCTGCTTGACCCGCACCAGCGCGGCGTCGTCGCCGGGGCCGACCAGCACCTGCTCCCCCTGGGCGAAGTGCTTGGTCATCTCGGTGATCAGCCCGAACTCACCGATGTCGGCGAGCGTCGTGTCCCTCGGAAAAGCCATGGCTCCATCCAACCCTTCCCGCCACACGCGCAGATACCGGGACACGCATCACGCCGTCTCCGCGTTTCGTGCGGTGACTCACTCCGGTCGTCTTATCCTCAGGGTCGGTGTAGGTCGATCGATAGATAACGCGATAGGTTACTTGCCTGACGTTGTGCCAAGGAAGGCACGGAGAACAGGAGCAGCACCATGGTCGTACAGGCGTACATCCTCATCCAGACCGACGTCGGCAAGGCCGCGGAGGTCGCCACCGAGATCGGCAAGATCCAGGGCGTGACTCTGGCTGAGGACGTCACCGGTCCGTACGACGTGATCGTCCGCGCCGAGGCCCGCAACGTCGACGAGCTCGGCAAGCTGGTCGTGGCCCGCGTCCAGAGCCTCGAAGGCATCACCCGCACCCTGACCTGCCCGGTCGTCCACATCTGATGTACGGCTGCACCCGGCCGTCCGTTACAACACTGTGTTAGAACCATGGGCATGAGCACACCTCCTCTTTCCGGGCCTGTCGCCGTCATCGCCGGCGGGCTGAGCCACGAGCGCGACGTGTCGCTGGCCTCTGGCCGCAACCTCGTGCGCGAGCTGTCGGCGCTGGGCGTGGAGGTGGCTGCGTACGACTTCGACCGGGCGCTGCTGCACAACCTCGAGCGCGACAAGGCGGTCGTGGCGCTGCCGGCTCTGCACGGCCAGTTCGGTGAGGACGGCGAGATCCAGACGCTCCTGGAGCTGATCGGGATCCCGTACGTCGGCACCGTCTCCACCTCCTGCCGCGTCGCGTTCGACAAGACGGCTGCCCGTGAGCTCCTGCGCCGCGGGGGCATCCCCGTGCCGGACTCGGTCTCGCTGTCGTCCACGACGTTCCGCGACGTCGGGGCGCCGGTGCTGATGGAGCACGTCATCTCGCGGCTGGGTGAGCGGGTCGTGGTCAAGCCCTCGCGCGGCGGCTCGGCGCTCGGCGTCACCGGCGTCGACGGCCTCTCCGCCCTTCCCGCAGCCCTGGTCAAGACCTACGCCTACTGCGACGAGGCGCTCATCGAGCGCTTCTACGCCGGCATCGACGTCTCCGTGGTCGTCCACGAGACCGACGAGGGCGTCAAGCCGCTGACCCCGATCGCCATCGACTTCAGCAAGGGCCACGAGTTCGACTTCGCGGCGCGCTACACCGCTGAGTTCGTCGGCTTCGGCCGCCCCGACCTGCCCGCCGCGCTGCTCGCCGAGCTCGGCGAGACCGCCGTACGCGCCCACGAGCTGCTCGGCATGCGCGACATCTCCCGCACCGACTTCATGGTCACCCCCGACGGCAGCTTCGTCGTCCTCGAGGTCGCCATCACCCCTGGCGCCACCGAGACCAGCGTCTTCCCCTTCGCCGCCAAGCACGACGGCACCTCGATGGGCGAGGTCACCCTCGCCCTCCTGAAGCGCGCCCTCTCCCGCTGACCTCGAGTCGGCTCGTCCTGACGTAAAACCACGCCGAGTCGGCGCGTTAGAACGCGCCGACTCGGCGTGGTTTTCGGTCAGCTTGCGCCGACTCGGGCTCAGCTCAGGCCGGTGAGCTTGCCGGCGATGCCGCCGGCGGCCTTGAGGGCGACGCCCTCCTCGAAGTTACGGGTGACCTGAGGGATGTGCTTCTCGGCCTCGGCGATGGCGCTGGTGAGCACCTCGGAGGCAGGGGTGTCGGGCCACAGGTAGAGCGAGAGGGCGCCGGGGATGGAGTTGACCTCGTTGATGTAGACCTCGCCCTTGCCGTCGGAGAGGAAGTCGATGCGGAGGATGCCGGTCAGGCCGGTGAGCTCCACGACGCGTACGGCCAGGTCCTTGATCTGCTTGGTCACCGACTCCTCGACCTGGGCCGGGAACTCGCGCGGGGAGGAGGAGAGGCCGTCGGTGTGGACGTACTTGGCGGAGTAGTCGTACATCTTCGCCTCGCCCGAGCGCAGCGGACGCTCGACGTCGCTCACCGCGACCTCGGGCGCGGTGCGCACCGAGGCGTTGAGGTCGAAGAGGTCGGGACGGTACGGCTCGACGACCGCGCCCGCACGCAGGTGCGGAGAGGTGTTGAGGAGCGCCAGGCCGGTCTCGTAGTCGTCGACGACCTCGATGCCGATCGAGGAGCCGCCGAAGCGCGGCTTGACGATGTAGGGGCCCTCGAAGGACGGGGCGGCGTAGCGCGAGAGCAGCTCGCGCTGGAGCGACGGGAGGCCGGCGTTGAGCATGACCGCACCGAAGGCGAGCTTGTCCATGCCGAGCGCGGCCGCTGCCGGGGTCGCGCCGGTCGCCTTGAGGCCGGCGAGCTCGAAGAGCCACTGGATGCCGCCGGCCTCGCCCGCGCCGCCGTGGAAGGCGGAGAGGATCGGGCCGGTCTCGAGGCGCTTGCCGCCGCCGAAGCCACCGACGGTGTAGAACCCGTCGCCCTTCTCGGTGCCGAGGCGGAACTCGACGGCCTTGGAGCCCTTCGGCTCGCCGCCGAGGAAGTCACGCGCCTCCTGCTTGGCGGGCACCAGGAACCACTTGTCGGAGCGCGCCCAGTAGAGGCACGTCACCTCGACGCCGGCACCGGAGAGGACCCGCTCGGCCTGCAGGCCGGTGAGGATGCTGATGTCGTGCTCGGCGCTGGGACCGCCGAAGACGATGGTGGCCTTGGTTACGCTCATGGTGGAAGCTCCTGGGGTCCTACGCGTAGTGATCGGGGAGGTCGTTCTCGTACAGCACCACGTCGCCCTCCTTGGCCGCGGTCAGAGCATGATCCGCTGCCGCCTTACGGCTCTCGAACGCAGTGGTTCGCGCTGGCTCCCCCGAACGCAGCGCTTTTCGGTTGGTGCGACCGACGATGCACAGCCGCATCTTGTCGGAGGCCGTCGCAGCCTGCGCGAACTCGATGTTGCGCGCGGCCTGCTCGGTGCCCAGCTCGACCATACCGGGCGTGATGGTCCACACCGTGCCCGACTCCCCTGCCAGCCGCTTGGCCTTCGCGAGCGCCGCGGCGGCGCCGGTGGGGTTGGAGTTGAAGGTGTCGTCGATGACCCAGACGCCGCCGGGCGTCTTGTTGGCCTCGGCGCGGTGGGGGGTGCCGGGGATCGACGCCAGCCGCTGGGTGATCGTCTCGATCGGGACGTCGACCGCGAGGGCGAGGCCGACGGCGATCGCCACGTTGATCGGGTGCCCGACCTCGTCGGGCAGCTGGACGGCGTACGTCTCGCCGTTGATCTGGAGAGCAGAGTCGGTCACCACGACCTCGGCGGTGGTGCCCGGGACGGCGGAGCAGGCGATGACGCGCTTGCTGGCGCGGAGGTTCTCGGCGATGAGCGCGAGCTCGGGTACGTCGATGTTGAGCACCACGGTCGAGGCCTTCGGGAGGATCTCCGACTTGGCCTTCACGATCGTCTCGCGCGACTTCATCCGCTCGAGGTGGGCCTCGCCGATCGTGGTGATGGCGGCGACCTCGGGCGGGAAGATCTCGGTCAGCTCGGCGATCTCGCCGGGGCCGTAGGTGCCCATCTCGGCGACGAAGATGTCGGTGCCGGGCTGGAGCCGGTCGTTGACCGCGCGGGAGAGGCCCATCGCGTTGTTGAAGCTCGCCGGACTCGCGAGCGTGGACCAGCGGCCCTGCATGAGGTGGGTGGCGTAGTTCTTCGTCGAGGTCTTGCCGTAGGAGCCGGTGATCGCGACGATCCGCGGGTTGACCTTCTTGATCGTGGCGGCCGCCTGGACCTGCCACTTCTTCGCCATCGCCTTCTCGATCGGCCACATGATCGCCAGCGCGACCTCTGCCAGCGGGACGGCCAGGATCGGGAGCAGGCCGGCGGCGGCCGGCACGACCAGTGCGATCACCAGGGTGAGGATCGCGTGCAGCACGAAGAGCACACCGGCCAGGCGCTTGACGCGGTCCGTCCACACCAGCCGCTTGGCCCCGGTGAAGCTCATCCCCACCGGCCAGCCGATGAACAGCAGCGCGCCGACGAGCGCGCCGTAGGGCAGCACGAACGAGGCCAGGCAGACCACCACGACCGCGGCGAGCAGGATCGCCTCGACCGGGCGTGCCTTGACCCAGATCCACTCGATCGCGAACAGCCGCGTCGGCTCGTAGTGCTCACGCTGAGCGACCCGCAGCCAGCGGTAGTAGGAGACCAGGGTCAGCGCGGAGGTGACCAGGACGATCCACATGCTTCTTCTTCAGCCCCTCAGATTCAGTTCGTACGAAGTTCGTCGATGGCGCCTCGAAGGCTCTTGACCAGCCCCGCGTCGAGCAGGTGCGCGGACCCGGGGACGATCTCCAGGGTCGCGTTGTCCCCGAGGATCTCCATGGCCTCACCGGGCATCCAGACCGGTGCGGCGGTGTCGTTCTCACCCCAGATCAGGCGGACCGGAAGGTCCTTCGGGATGGCAGCCAGCTGGTCGCCGTAGGACTCGTTGACGACCTTGACGAAGATGTCGCGGATGATGCCCTTGGCGTTGCGGTAGTCGGTCGAGCCGTACTTCTCCCGCAGCGCCTCCATCCTGGCCTCGGGGATCAGCCCCTTGGAGTGGAGCCAGCGGCCGATCCGGTAGGCGAGCTTGGGCTTGTTGCCGGTCTTCGGGCGGAACAGCGGTACGCCGGTGAGGACGATGCCGCGGACGAGCTCCGGGCGGGTCGCGGCGAGCTGGACGGCCACCCGGCCGCCGAAGCTGTGGCCGACGAGCACCGGGCGGTCGAGACCCTCGAGGATCTGGGCCAGCCACTCGGCGTACTCCTTGCTCCCCCAGGCCTCATCGGGGGCCGGGGTCGCACCGAAGCCGGGCTGGTCGAGCGCGAGCGCGTCGAGGCCCTCGAGCGTCGAGCCCCAGTCGCTGCGGTTGCGGGCCCAGCCGTGCAGGGCCACGACGGTGGCAGCATCCTTGCCGTGCTTCTCACCGAAGGCACGTCCATCCAGCAGGGTCGTCAACACGGCCGCAACCTTATCCGGGACCATGCGCTGACCCGTAACCGCGCGGCGCGTGAGCCCGGTTGTCGAGCGGGCAATAGGGTCGAAGTCATGGATCACAAGCCCGCCACGATCGCCGTCCACGCCGGGCGGCCGGCCCACGAGCCCGACCAGCCGCTCAACGTACCGATCACGATGGCCTCGACCTATGTGGCCGGCGGGGACAAGGAGTACGGGCGCTACACCAACGACGCGTGGGTGGCGTTCGAGGAGGCGCTCGGGCAGCTCGAGGGCGGACGCGCGCTGTCGTTCGCCTCCGGGCTCGCGGCGATCGCGACACTGCTCGACCTGGTCAACGACTCGGTGGTCGTGGCGACAGAGCAGAGCTATCTGGGGACCATCGGCCAGCTGGCCGACCTCGAAGGGCGTGGCCGGCTGACCGCACGCCTCGCGGACTTCTCCGACACCGCCGCGGTCGTGAAGCTGCTCGAGAAGCTCGACGGCGAGGTCGCGCTGGTCTGGGTCGAGACGCCGACCAACCCGGGGATGCAGCTCGCCGACCTGCCGGCCGTCATCGCCGCCGCGCACAAGGCCGGAGCGCGGGTCGTGGTCGACAACACCTTCGCCACTCCCCTGCTCCAGCAGCCGCTCGCGCTCGGCGCGGACATCGTCATCCACTCGGCCACGAAGTTCATCGCCGGCCACTCCGACGTCGTCATGGGCGCGGTCGTGGTCTCCGACGACACGCTGTGGGACGTGCTCAAGGCCCGTCGCGACCTCCTCGGCGCGATCCCCGGCCCGTTCGAGGCGTGGCTTGCGCTTCGCGGCATCCGTACGCTGCACCTGCGCGTCGAGCGCTCCTCCGCCAACGCTGCAACCCTCGCCGAGCGGCTCTCAACGCACCCGGCGGTCGCGGAGGTCCGCTACCCCGGGTTCGGTGGCATGCTCGCGGCCGTCCTTCCCACGGCGGAGCAGGCCGACCTCCTGACCCACTCCACCTCGCTGTGGGTCCACGCGACCTCCCTCGGCGGCGTCGAGTCCACGTTCGAGCGCCGTCGCCGCTGGAAGACCGAGTCGGCGACGGTGCCCGAGGGGCTGGTGCGGATGTCGGTCGGGGTCGAGGACGTCGACGACCTCTGGGCCGACCTCCTCCAGGCGCTGGACCGCCTCAACAGCTAGTCGATCGGACTCACCACCAGCGCCGACCCGCCACCGCGTCGCCACGGCTCGGCGGTCGAGGTCAGCAGCCCGTCGGGGCCGATCTCGATCGCGGTGGCCGCGCCGAGCTCGGCGGTCGGGGCGAAGGTGTGTCCCAGCGATGTCAGCGGCCCGCCGTACGCCTCGATGAACGCCGGCTCGGCGCCCGTGTTCGCCCCGTTGCGCTGGGAGACCCGCGGCGCCGCCATGGCCTCGGGCAGGGTCCGGTCGCGCGCGTACCGCTCGACGAGGATCTGGAGCACCGTGGTGATGATCGTCGAGCCGCCCGGCGACCCGACCGCCAGCACGGGCCGGCCGTCGGAGAGGACGATCGTGGGTGACATCGAGCTGCGCGGGCGCTTGTTGGGCTCGATCCGGTTGGGGTCGTCGGCCCGGTAGGTCGTCGAGAAGTCTGTCAGCTCGTTGTTGAGGATGAAGCCGCGGCCGGGCACGGTGATGCCCGATCCTCCGGTCTGCTCGATGGTCAGGGTGTACTCGACGACGTTTCCCCAGCGGTCGACGACGGTCAGGTTGGTGGTCTCGAGGTTCTCGGTGTCCTTCGCGGTCTCGCCCGCGCCTTCCGCGCCGTCGCAGACCCCGTCGAAGTCGTACGCATCACCGGCCGCCACGGGCTTGGGCTGGGCCGCCGCGGGGTCGATGCCACAGGCCCGCTCGGCGGCGAAGGTGTCGTCGAGGAGCGCCTCGACGGGTACGTCGACGTGGTCGGGGTCGCCGAGGTAGGCACCTCGGTCGGCGAAGGCGATCGCGCTCGCCTCGAGCAGATGGTGGTAGGCCTCGGTGTTGGTCATCCCGGCCAGCTCGTAGCGCTCCAGGATGTTGAGCGCCTCGCCCACCGAGGTGCCGCCCGAGGACGGCGGGGCCATCCCGTAGACGTCCAGGTCGCGGTAGGTCGAGCGGGTCGGCTCGCGGTCGGGGGCGGTGTAGGCGGCGAGGTCCTCGGTGGTCACCCAGCCGGCCGGAACCGGGAGGTCGGTGTCGTCGCTCTTGGGCGGCTCGGCCACGGTCGCGGCGATCTCCGCGGCCAGCGGGCCACGGTAGAAGGCCTTCACGCCCTTGCGTGCGAGCAGGTCGTAGGTCGCGGCGATGTCGGGGTTGCGGAACCGGCTGCCGACCTCGGGCGCGGATCCTCCGGGAAGGAATAGTTCGGCCGTGGAATCGATCGCTGCAAAACGTTCCGCGTTGTCGACGGTCTGCTGGCGGAAGGTCTGGTCGACGACGAAGCCCCGGCGAGCCAGCCGCGCGGCCGGCTCGAGCGACTGGCCGAGCGAGCGGGTGCCCCACTTCCTCAGCGCCTTGTCCCAGGTCAGCGGGGTGCCAGGCACTCCGACCGAGGCGCCGCTGGTGACCATGTCCGGGAAGAACGGATACTCCTTCCCGGTCTCCGGGTCGATGAACGCATCGCGCGGCATCGCGGCCGGCGCCTTCTCCCGACCGTCGATCGTCTCGACCTCGCCGGTGCGCGCGGAGTAGTGCACGAAGAAGCCGCCCCCGCCGATACCGGCCGAGTAGGGCTCGGTCACGCCGAGCGCCGCGGCCGTCGCGACCGCGGCGTCGGTCGCGTTGCCACCCTTGCGAAGCACCTCGAGCCCGATCCGGCTCGCTTCGGCGTCGACGCTGGCCACCGCGCCTCCGTAACCGACCGCGGTGGGCACCTTCGGTGGTGGCGCCAGCCTCTCCTCCGGAGCGGCGGCCGCCCCGGCGTACGGGACCAGGGTGGCCAGCGCGAGCGCGCCTCCGGTCAGTGTGGCGACAACTGCAGAGCGGCGTCCGAGCATGGCGATCTCCCAGAGATTGGCGGCTCATCGAACGTACTACTTCGGCGCCGACCTCGAATTACGTTCTGAAATTCCTTAATTAGTAAGGGTTGCTTACAAACAAACCGGCTGCCACCATCGAATGGCGATTCGGGCGCCTGGTGCCCGAGCCAGCCATCACCTCGGAGGTGTCACCATGCATGTCGCCTTGCCCTCACGAAGATCACGCCGCACAGTCGGCCTTCTCATCGGCGCACTCGCCGGAGCGCTCGCCCTCACCGGCACGCTCGTCCTCACCAGCACCCCGTCCAGCGCATCGCTGACGACGGCCGCCGCACAGCCGACCGCGATCAACGGCTACCGCAACGTCGGCTACTTCGTGCAGTGGGGTGTCTACGGCCGAGCCTTCAAGCTCAAGCAACTGGAGACGTCCGGGGTCGCCGACGACCTCACCCACCTCAACTACGCCTTCGGCAACATCCACCACCAGACACTGACCTGCTTCGAGGCCAACAAGGCCCAGGGCGAGGGGCCCAACGGCTCAGACGGTGCCGGTGACGCCTACGCCGACTACGGGATGTCGTACGCAGCCGACGCCTCCGTCTCCGGCGCGGCCGACACCTGGGACCAGCCCCTGGCCGGCTCCTTCAACCAGCTCAAGCAGCTCAAGGCGAAGCACCCCGACCTGAAGGTCCTGCTCTCGCTGGGCGGCTGGACCTGGTCGAAGAACTTCTCCCTCGCGGCGGCGACGCCGGAGTCGCGACGCAAGCTCGTCTCCTCCTGCATCGACCTCTACATCAAGGGCAACCTGCCGGTCATCGACGGCCGCGGTGGCCCCGGAGCGGCGGCCGGCGTCTTCGACGGCTTCGACATCGACTGGGAGTGGCCGGGCTCGCCCAACGGCAACACCGGCAACCACGTCGACCCGGTCAACGACCGCGCCAACTTCAAGGCGCTGCTGGCCGAGTTCCGCTCCCAGCTGGACGCGCTCGGCTCGACCACGGGCAAGGACTACCAGCTCTCCGCGTTCCTCCCGGCCAATCCGCAGGACATCGAGGCGGGCGGCTGGAACGACCCGGCGATCTTCAACTCCCTCGACTTCGGCAACATCCAGGGCTACGACCTGTGGGGCGCCTGGGACCCGACGCTGACCGGCCACCAGGGCAACCTCTACGCCGACCCCGCCGACCCGCGCCCCGACGGCAAGCGGTTCAGCGTGGACGAGTCGGTCCGGGAGTACCTCGACGCCGGCATCTCACCCGCCCAGCTCGGGCTCGGCATGGCGGCGTACGGCCGTGGTTGGCAGGGAGCCAGCTCGGCCAACGCGTGGGGTCCGGCGACCGCCGCAGCCCCGGGAACGTACGAGGCGGGCAACGAGGACTACGACAAGCTCAAGTCCCGCGGCACCGACTACTACGACGCCGCGACCGGCGCCGGGTGGCGGTACGACGGCAACCAGTGGTGGAGCTACGACAACAAGCGCACGATCGCCCAGAAGGCGGCGTACGCCATCTCGAAGGGCCTCGGCGGAGGCATGTGGTGGGAGCTCTCCGGTGACCGCCAGGGCGAGCTGATCGGCACCTTCGCCGACGCCATGCGCAACGGCACCGGCGGCCCGGTCGAGGAGCCGGACCCGACCGACCCGCCCACCGAGGAGCCCACCGACCCGCCGACCGACCCGCCCGGCGGAGCGGCTGCATGGTCGGCGACCACGGTGTACGTCGCCGGTGACCGTGTCACCTACGGCGGTCACCTGTGGGAGGCCAAGTGGTGGACCCAGGGCAACACCCCGGGCACCGAGGAGTGGGGTCCGTGGAAGGACCTCGGAACGGCCTGAGTCGCTGATCCTCCATCAAGGTATACAGAGAAAGGCCCGCTTCCCGTGCGGAGTTCCGCGCGGGAAGCGGGCCTTCGGCTGCATACCTTGACGAAGGGACCTACTCGGTCTCGGCCTTCGTCGGCCGCTCGAGCATCTCGTCCATGATCTCGCTGACGGTCTTGGCGCCGGAGACGACGTCGTCCACGTACTGCGCCAGCGGCACGTCCACCCCGACCTTCGCCGCCAGTTCGCGCAGCGAGTGCGACGACTTGGCGCCCTCGGCGACCTGGTGGCTGGAGGCGAGGATGTCGGCGGTGGTCATGCCCTTGCCGAGCTTCTCCCCGAACGTACGGTTGCGGGAGAGCGGCGAGGAGCAGGTCGCGGCCAGGTCGCCCAGGCCGGCCAGACCCATGAGGGTCATCGGGTTGGCGCCGAGCTGCATCGCCAGGCGTGCGGTCTCGGCGAGACCGCGGGTGATGAGCGACGCCTGGGTGTTGTCGCCGAACCCCATCCCGGCGGCCATGCCGGTCGAGATCGCGACCACGTTCTTGTAGGCCCCACCGATCTCGCAGCCGACCACGTCGGTCGAGGTGTAGGGACGGAACGCGGGCGAGTGGACACGCGCCTGGATCGTCTTGGCGACCTCCTCGTCGGCACACGCCACCACACCGGCGGCAGGCTCGCGACGGATGATCTCCTTGGAGAGGTTGGGACCGCTGACGACCGCGATCCGCTCCGGCCCCGCACCGGTGACGTGGGCGATCACCTCGCTCATCCGCTCGAGGGTGCCGAGCTCGACACCCTTCATCAGCGAGACCAGCGGTACGTCCTGGGGCAGGAACGGCGCCCAGTCGGTGAGGTTGGCGCGCAGCGTCTGCGACGGCGCCGCGAGGACGACCAGATCGGCTCCGTGCGCTGCCTTCTCGATGTCGTGGGTGGCGCTGATGTTGTGCGGCAGCTCGGTGCCCGGGTGGTAGTCGGGGTTCTCGTGGGTGTCGTTGATCGCCGCCGCGACCTCCTCACGCCGCGCCCACATGGTCACGTCGTTGCCCGCGTCGGCGAGGATGACCGAGAAGGCGGTGCCCCATGAGCCCGCTCCGAAGACCGCTACCTTGCCAAGCTCGCTCAATTGTCGTCCTTCTTCTTCGTCTTGCGGGGGTCGCCGGTCGCGTTGACGCCGGCCTTCTTCGGGTCGAAGAGCTCGCTGGGCGGCTCCTCCTCCCGGATGTCGGCCACCAGGCCGACGATCGCCTTCATGATCCGGTCGGTCGCCTGGTTCACGACCGCCGGCGTGTGCTCCTGGACCTCGAGATCCTTCAGGTCCACCGGATCACCGATCTTCATCTGGATCATCTTGCGACCGATCAGGTGCGGCTTGAGAGAGTACGCCGGAAGCAGCTCCTGGGCTCCCCACTGTCCCACCGGGTAGACCGGGGCACCGGTCGCGAGCGCGATCCGCGCCGCACCGGACTTGCCGCGCATCGGCCAGCCGGTCGGGTCCTTGGTGATGGACCCCTCGACGTAGACGACCACGATGCTGCCCTCGTTGACGGCCTTCACCGCCGCATCGAACGCCGACGCGCCTGCGGTCCGGTCCACGGGGATCTGCCGGGCGGCCCGCAGGAACTTGCCCAACGGACCCTTGAACAACGCCGCCTTGGCCAGGTAGCTCGGCCTACGTCCGTAGTCCCACACGATGTGCGCGGCGGTGAACGGATCGATCTCGGAGACATGGTTGAGCGCGAACACCGCTCCCCCGCTCTCCGGGATCTTCTCGCCGCCCTCCCACTGGTGCTTGGTGGTGGCGAGGAGGACGGGCTTCACGATGCCGACAGCCACGACCCACGGCCAGCCGAGCTTGCCCTCCTGGAACTTCCGGTACTTTCCCACGCAGGGCAGGCTACCGGGCCGTCTCCGCGTGGTTGTGAGATACCTGTCAGGATCTACCTCGATGCCTGTACCTGCACCCGGTTACGTCGTACTGCTGCCCGTCAAGCCCCCGGCGCGCGGCAAGTCCCGGCTGGTCGGAATCGAGTCGCACGAACGGGCCGATCTCGCCCGCTCGTTCGCCCTCGACACCGCCGAGTCTTGTCTGGCCGCCAGCGGCGTCGGCGCCGTGCTGGTGATCACCGACGACTCCTACTTCGCCGCCGACGTCGCCCGTCTCGGCGCCGCCGTCATCCCCGACGGGGTCAGCGGCGACCTCAACGAGACCCTCGTGCAGGGAGCGCTCGAAGCCCGGCGCCGCTGGCCCGGGCTTCGCCCCGCTGCCCTCTGCGGCGACCTGCCCGCGCTCCGCTCCGCCGACCTAGACGCTGCGCTGCGCGCGGCGGAGGGGTTCGGGGCTGCGTACGTCGAGGACGCGGCAGGTGGGGGCACCACCCTCTACACCGCCACCCACGACCTGTTCCGGCCCGCGTTCGGGCCCGGGTCCGCCGCCGCCCATCGCGACGGCGGCGCCCATCCGCTGGAGAGCGACCTCCACTCGCTGCGCCACGACGTCGACACTCTCGAGGACCTCGAGACCGTACGCAGCCTGGGGCTCGGACCGCGTACGGCTCTCGCCTCCGTCCGCGTCGGGAGTCCTGGCTAGGAGTCGCCGGACGGCGTCTCGGTCCCGGTCGTCGGGCTCGTCGATGTTCCGCTCGCGGGTGCCTCCTTCGCCGCGGTCGTCTTCTTCGCCGCCGTCGTCTGCGCGGGAGCCTTCGTGGCCGTCGTCTTCTTGGCTGCGGTCTTCTTGGCCGTCGTCTTCTTCGCGGCTGTCGTCTTCTTCGCGGCCGTCGTCTTCTTCGCGGCTGTCGTCTTCTTCGCGGCCGTCGTCTTCGCCGGGGCGGCTGCGGCGGAGGTCTCCGTCGCCGGAGTCGCGGGGGTCGCCGCGCCTGCGGTGGTGGCCTTCTTCGCCGCGGGAGCCTTCTTGGCCGTGGTCTTCTTGGCGGTGGTCTTCTTGGCGGTGGTCTTCTTCGCCGCCGTGGACTTCGTGTCCGTCGTCTTCTTCGCCGCCGTGGACTTCGTCGCCGTCGTCTTCTTCGCCGCGGTCGTCGTCTTCTTCGCGGGGCTCTTCGTGTCCGTGGTCTTCTTGGCGGCGGTCTTCTTCGCCGGCGCGGTCTTCTCAGCCGCTTGGGCGACCGGGTCCGCAGCGGCCTCGACGGTGGGCTCGGGCTTCACCGGCTCGGCGACCCGCTTGGCGGGCGGCACGACCGGCTCAGCTGCCTTGGCCGGCGCCTTGCGCCCTGGCCGCGGCACCTTGACCTTCGGGACGGAGGGGACCTTGACCTTGCCGGACACCACGTCGGCGACCAGCTTCCCGGCCGTCTCCCGCACCGCGCCGACTACTCTTCCGGCCTGTTTGCCTGCATCAGCTACTCGTTTTCTCACCACGCGATCGACCTTAGGCCATCTCCGGGGCTTCCGGACATACCGACGGCATGTGAAAACGGATTGTTCACCTGATCGCTCCTGATTCCGACGCCTCCACGTGGTTACCGTGGAGAGACTCGGGGCACGTCCGCAGCACCGCTTCGACAGCGCAGCCTTCGGGAGACAGGACGAGGAAGGTACGACCATCACCGACGTGCACATCGACGAGGAGCAGCCCACCGTGGTGCTCGAGGAGCCGCAGACCACGGTGCGGCCCAGCCGCCGCGCCGGGATCCTGTTCTCGGCCTGCATCATCCTCGCCCTGATCGCCTCCGTGGCCTGGCTGGCCGTCCACACCACCCGGCTCGCCGAAGGTCGCACCGGCGCCAACGTACCGACGCCGGCGCCGCCCGCTCCGACGGTCCGCAACAGCGAGCCGGCCATCCCGGCGACGTACGCCGATCTGCCCGTCGGCCCCGCGACGACCCTGCCCTTCGTGGACCAGGCCGGCCGGCTCCAGCTCGGCGCGAAGCCGCAGAAGGTCTTCGGGTCGCAGATGAGCGTGGCCGGCTGGACGGTGCTGATGTACGAGCGCGCCGACAAGCCCGGTCCGGTGTGGATCGCGCGGCGCGGGTCGACCATCCAGGTCCCCGGCCTGTGGACCCAGCCGGTCCTGAGCAAGGACGGCAACCAGCTCTTCGCGCTCCAGCAGACCGGCGACGCCGTCTCCGCCCTCGTCGCGGTGGACACCACGACGGGCGAGGAGACCGACCGGCTCGTGCTCGAGGGCACGCCTGCCGCCACCGCGGTCCTCGGCACCGACCGCACCCGGGCCTACTTCCGCACCGGCATCGTGCCCGCCCCGCCGGCGGTGCCTGGCAACTACGGCGAGCTCACCGTCTCCCGGCCGCCGGTGACCGCCTGGGATCCGGGCGAGGCCACCCAGCGGATCTCGCTGCCGCTCGGCTACCAGCAGCTGATCCCGCTGCGGCGCGGCGTACTCCTTCACAACCCCGGCGAGTGGGAGGCCCGCTTCGCCGCCATCGAGGCCGACGGCAGCCTCACCCAGCCCGGCGTCCACGCGCCGCTGCCCGGGTCGGTCGCCGACTCCCCCGACGGCTCGATCGTCGCCATCGCCCGCAACCCCAGCGACCCCGGGATGATCAGCTACGGCGCCGAGCGCGGCATCGCGGTCAACATGAGCACCTCCGAGCACATCGACCTGCGCGTACCCGACTCCGTCGAGAAGGTCCGCGTCGCCGGCTTCGAGTCCGACCGCAGCGTCGTCCTCTACACCGCGACCGCCGCCGAGTCCTGGTACCTCCGCTGCTGGGTCGACACCGGCTCCTGCGACCGCATCACCGGCTCCCAGCGTGGCGCCGACGGCCGCCAGATCCGCCTCCCATAGCCAGCCGAGACGTCAGTTCCGTCGGCCGAAAACGCAGTTGTGGGCGACGAGAGTGCACTCTCGTCGCCCACAACCGACGATTCGGTCTAGGCGTGCAGGGTGACCGGCTTGAAGGAGGGCCGGGTCGCCTCGTACGTCGCGATGTCGTCCTCGTGGGACAGCGTGATACCGATGTCGTCGAGGCCCTCGAGGAGGCGCCAGCGGGTGTAGTCGTCGATGTCGAAGGAGTCCTCGATGGCGTCGGGGCCCTCGCCGGCGCGTACGGTGCGCGACTCCAGGTCGACGGTGATCTGGGCGCCCGGGTTGTCATCGAGGTAGTCCCACAGCTTCTGGACGACCTTCTCGTCGACCTTCGCCGCGAGCAGTCCGGCCTTGCCGGAGTTGCCGCGGAAGATGTCGCCGAAGCGGCTCGAGATGACGACGCGGAAGCCGTAGTCCATCAACGCCCAGACGGCGTGCTCACGCGAGGAGCCGGTGCCGAAGTCGGGGCCGGCGACGAGGACCGAGGCCCCGGCGTACGCCTCGTTGTTGAGGACGAACGTCGGGTCGTTGCGCCAGGCGGCGAAGAGCCCGTCCTCGAAGCCGGTGCGGGTCACGCGCTTGAGGTAGACCGCGGGGATGATCTGGTCGGTGTCGACGTTGCTGCGGCGCAGCGGCACGCCGGTGCCGGTGTGGGTGGTGAACTTGTCCATGGTTCTCAGGCCTCCACGAGGGTCAGGTCGGCGGGCGAGGAGAGGGTGCCGCGTACGGCGGTGGCGGCAGCCACCTCCGGCGAGACCAGGTGGGTGCGACCGCCCTTGCCCTGGCGACCCTCGAAGTTGCGGTTGGACGTGGAGGCCGAGCGCTCGCCGGGGGCGAGGGTGTCGGGGTTCATGCCCAGGCACATCGAGCAGCCCGCGCCGCGCCACTCGGCGCCGGCGTCGATGAAGATCTTGTGCAGACCCTCCTCCTCGGCCTGCAGACGCACCTTGGCGGAGCCGGGGACGACCAGGAATCGGGTGCTTTCGGCGACCTTGTGGCCCTGGATGATGTCGGCGGCCGTACGCAGGTCCTCCATGCGGCCGTTGGTGCAGGAGCCGAGGAAGACGGTGTCGATGTGCACCTCGCGCATCGGGGTGCCGGCCTCGAGACCCATGTAGGTCAGGGCCTTCTCGGCCGCGATCTTCTCGTCGGCGTCCTCGAAGTCGTCGGGGCTCGGGACGGCCGCGCCCAGCGGGACACCCTGGCCCGGGTTGGTGCCCCAGGTGACGAACGGGGTGACCTCGGCGGCGTCGAGGACGATCTCCTTGTCGAAGACTGCGTCCTCGTCGGTGACCAGCGACTTCCAGTGCGCGACGGCCTGGTCCCAGTCGGCGCCCTTCGGAGCCTCGGGCTTGTCCTTGATGTAGGCGAACGTCGTCTCGTCGGGAGCGATCATGCCGGCCTTGGCACCCCACTCGATCGACATGTTGCAGATCGTCATCCGAGCCTCCATGGAGAGCTCTCGGATGGCTTCGCCGCGATACTCCACGATGTAGCCCTGGCCACCGCCGGTGCCGGTCTTGGAGATCAGGGTGAGGATCAGGTCCTTGGCGCTGACGCCCTCGGGCAGCGTGCCGTTGACCGTGACAGCCATGGTCTTCGGCTTGTCCTGCATCAGCGTCTGGGTCGCGAGCACGTGCTCGACCTCGGAGGTGCCGATGCCGAACGCGATCGCGCCGAACGCGCCGTGCGTGGAGGTGTGCGAGTCACCGCAGACGATGGTCATTCCCGGCTGGGTGAGCCCCAGCTGCGGCCCGACCACGTGCACGATCCCCTGCTCGGCGTCGCCGAGCGGGTGGAGACGTACGCCGAACTCCTCGGCGTTCTTGCGCAGCGTCTCGACCTGGGTGCGGCTGACCGGGTCGGCGATCGGCTTGTCCCAGTCGAGGGTCGGGACGTTGTGGTCCTCGGTGGCGATGGTGAGGTCAGGGCGGCGTACCTTGCGGTTGGACAGACGCAGGCCCTCGAAGGCCTGCGGACTCGTCACCTCGTGGATGAGGTGAAGGTCGATGTAGAGGAGATCGGGCTCTCCCGCGGTCGACCGGACGACATGCTCGTCCCACACCTTCTCCGACAAGGTCCTGCCCATGACACGTTCTCCATCTGGCATCTTTGGTCTGTAGTGGCCGGTGGCGGTTCGAGCGTTGAATCGCAATGTCAGATCCGCCACTTCCAGTCTGCTTCTCCGAGCCTAACGTTGCATCTCAGGTTCTGAGAAGTTAGTCTTGCGATATGGACAGTTCCAGCGGTGTGGGCGTGCTCGACAAGGCCGCCCTTGTGCTCACAGCTCTCGAATCCGGCCCGGCGACCCTGGCCGGTCTGGTGGCCGGCACGGGTCTCGCCCGTCCGACCGCACACCGTCTGGCGGTCGCCCTCGAGCACCACCGTCTGGTCGCCCGCGACATGCAGGGCCGCTTCGTTCTCGGCCCGCGGCTGGCCGAGCTGTCCGCCGCCGCCGGTGAGGACCGGCTGCTGGCCACCGCCGGGCCCGTCCTGGCGCGGCTGCGCGACATCACCGGTGAGTCGGCGCAGCTGTGGCGGCGCCAGGGCGACTTCCGCGTCTGCGTCGCCGCCGCCGAGCGCCCCTCCGGTCTCCGCGACACCATCCCCGTCGGCTCGCAGCTGACGATGCGTGCCGGGTCGGCCGCTCAAATACTGATCGCGTGGGAGGACCCGGAGCGCCTCCACCGTGGTCTGCAGAACGCCGCCTTCTCCGCCGCCGCCCTCTCCGGCATCCGCCGCCGCGGCTGGGCGCAGTCGATCGGCGAGCGCGAGGCAGGCGTCGCCTCGGTGTCCGCTCCCGTCCGCTCCCCCGGCGGCAAGGTCATCGCCGCCGTCTCCGTCTCCGGCCCGCTCGAGCGCCTCACCCGCCAGCCGGGCAAGATGCACGCCCCTGCTGTCCTCGCTGCTGCCGACCGGCTCTCGGAGTCGCTGCGGCGCGCGGCTGCTGAGTAGGGCGCCGGATGCTCACCGAGGTAACTCGGTGAGCGTTCAGCCGCAGATCTCCCGCACCGCGTCGCGCACGGCCTTGAAGTCCTCCGTACGCGTCTGATCCTCGGCCGACGCGACGATCACCGCCACCCGGTAGTCGTCGAAGAGCCGGGGCTGGGCGTCCTCGAGGTCGCCGGTGACCAGCACGACGACCCCGGCTGCGGTGCTCTCGGCGAACCGCACCGACCAGGTCGGCTGCTGGAGCCCGCCGACGCGTTCGATCGTGTCCTTCGCCTGGTCGCTCGACACGTCCTGGTCACACCGCGCGCGGCCGTTGACCAGCACCTCGTTCTCGGCCTCGGCGCGGCCCTCGCTGGTCGCGGGCGCCGCGGGCTCGGTGGCCTCCTCCGCGCACGCGGCAAGAGTGGCGAGGAGAGCGGCAGCCGCCACCGACGTACGCCACAACTGCGGTCTCGGACGCCACAACTGCAGTCTCGGCATCAGAAGAGGGCACCGCTCTCCAGGCCCAGCAGGGTCGTCTTGCGGTCCAGGCCACCGGCGTAGCCGGTCAGGGAGCCGTCCGCGCCGACGACACGGTGGCACGGGATCACGATGGGGATGGGGTTTCGGCCGTTGGCGAGCCCGACGGCGCGGGCGCCGTGACCGGTCAGCGAGAGGCGGCCGGCGATCTGGCCGTAGGAGGCGGTCGTGCCGTACTCGATCTGCTGCAGCTGCTCCCAGACACGCGTCTGGAACGCAGTGCCCGCGGGCGCCAGCGGGAGGTCGAAGCTCGTCCGGTCACCCTTGAAGTACTCGGCGAGCTGCCGGGCACATTCCAGCAACAGCGGATCCGAGTCGGACCGGTCCCCGAGCACCCGGCCCTTGGCATAGTCGGCCGGCATGAAGTCGATCGCGGTGATCGCGCCGTCGTGCGCGACCAGCCGGAGCTCGCCGACGGGCGAGTCGATGAGAGTCCACATCACAGTTTCTCCAAGGCAGTCAGTGAGGTCCACAGGTAGAGCAGGGCGTACGAGCGCCACGGCCGCCAGGCGGCGACATCCGCCGCGGGCGCACCGAGCACTTCCAGCGCTCGTTTGATGCCGACATCGGTCGGCAGGAAGACATCGGGATGGCCGAGAGCACGCAGCGCGACGTAGTCGGCGGTCCAGGGACCGACCCCGGGCAGACTGATCAGCTGCTCGTGCACGACGTCGCGGTCGGTGCCGCGGTCCAGCTGGAGCTCGCCGGAGGCGAGCGCCGCGGCCAGGCCGGTGACCGCACGTCCACGCGAGCGCGGCATCGGCATGCCGGCCGGGTCGGCGGCGGCAAGGGCGTCCGCGGACGGGAACAGATGGGTGAGGCCGTCGATGTCGGTCGCGATCGGGCGGCCGTGCTCGGCGACGATCCCCGCCAGCACGGTGCGCGCGCCGGCGACCGAGACCTGCTGCCCCACGATCGTACGCAGCGCGAGCTCGCCCCCGTCGACGGTGCCCGGCACCCGCAGCCCCGGCAGGGCGAGGGCCAGTGGGCCGATCACCTCGTCCCCGGTGAAGACGTCGCCGACCGCACGCGGGTCGCAGTCGGCGTCGAGCAGCCGGCGGGCGCGCTCGACGGCGGCGGTGGTGTCCCGCAGGTCGGCGAGCTTGAAGGTCGCATGGACGAAGCCGGTCTCGCCCTCGGGGATGTCGGCGAGCTCCAGACGCAGCGTGCCCGGCCCGTTGGGCAGGTCGAGCGTGCGGGCGAACCAGCGCCGCCCGCCGTCGACCCCGGCGACCTCGACGCCCGGCACCATGTGGTCACGCAGGAAGGCGTGCAGGGCCCGGCCGGCGAACGGGGTGCGGACGGCGAGCCGCAGCGCGATCGTCCCGTCGGCCCGCCGCCGCGATCCGCGGCGTCCGCGGAGCTCGGTCGGCGAGGCCGCGTAGACCTCGCGGACGGTGTCGTTGAACTGACGTACGCTCGAGAAGCCGGCGGCGAAGGCGATGTCCGCGAAGCCGAGCTCGGTGGTCTCGACCAGCGTCCGGGCGGTCTGAGCTCGGCGCGCCCTGGCCAGCGCCAGCGGACCGGCGCCGAGCTCGGTGGTCAGCAGCCGGGTCAGGTGGCGCGGCGAGTAGCCGACCCGGCGAGCCAGCCCCTCGACGCCTTCCCGGTCGACGACGCCGTCGGCGATCAGCCGCATCGCGCGCCCGGCCAGGGTGGCGGCCACATCCCACTCCGGGCTGCCCGGCGTGGCATCGGGGCGGCAGCGTTTGCAGGCCCGGTAGCCGGCCGCCTGGGCCGCCGCAGCGGTCCGGTGGAAGGAGACGTTGACCAGCGCCGGGGTCCGGGCCGGGCACGAGGGCCTGCAGTAGATCCCGGTCGAGGCCACCGCGGTGTAGAAGATGCCGTCGAAGCGCCGGTCGCGCGAACGAACAGCGCGGTAGCACGATTCGAAGTCGAGTCCGTTCACGCTCGTCGTCCCATTCATGTCCACCATGTTGCCGCGTTCGCAAAGAAATTACGCGCGGTTTTCGGACAGTGCCTTCCTCATGGTTTCACAATGCCGTTACCTGAAGCAGCAACCTCTCGGCTCACTGGCGCGTAGAACCTGTGTGGGCTGCACACGCAGTCGGTCTGCTCACGCGGACCAGCGAGGGAGGGTGATGAGGACCGAAACGAGGTCGGGGACACGTACGGTCGTGCTCACCGTCGTGGTCACGATGCTGTTCCTGGCGGTCGGCACCGGGGTCGGCACCTGGGCGTTCTACGACCACCTCAACAGCAATCTCGGCTCCGGGGGCGACATCCACCACCTCGTCGACGAGCCGGAGAGCGAGGACGAGGGCCCGAAGCAGCCGCTCAACATCTTGATCCTCGGCACCGACGGACGTGACTGCGAGGGCTGCTCGATCGACGGCGAGGGCGGCTCCGGCGGCTCGGACAGCACGATCCTGCTGCACGTCTCCGCCGACCGGACCTCGGCCTACGGCGTCTCGATCCCCCGCGACGCGCTCGTGGACCGGCCGGAGTGCACCGCCCCGGACGGCACCACCATCCCCGAGGCGAGCGGCGTGATGTGGAACGAGGCCTACTCCCTGGGCGGCCCGATCTGCACCGCCCGCCAGACCGAGCTGCTCACCGGGATCCCGATCGACCACTACCTCGCGCTCGACTTCGCCGGGTTCCGCGGGATGGTCGACGCGGTCGGCGGCGTCACGATCTGCATCCCGGAGGCGATCGACGACGAGGAGCACAACATCTTCCTGCCCGCCGGCACCCACAACCTGCGCGGCAAGCAGGCCCTCGACTACGTACGCAACCGCTCCTCGACTCCCAACGCCGACCTGGGCCGGATGCGACGTCAGCAGTACTTCCTCACCGCCCTCGCCACCAAGGTCCTCTCCGCCGGCACCCTGACCCGCCCGCGTCGCCTGGCCAGGTTCGCGACCGAGCTCTCCAAGAGCATCACCACCGACATCGGCTCCGTCGCCGGGCTGGCCGATCTGGCCGGCGAGATGCGCGACCTGGATCCGTCGAGCATCGAGTTCGAGACCGTACCCAACCGCGCCTACCCTCAGGGAGACCCCAACTGGGGCCGTCTCGAGATCCTCCCGAAGGCTGACGAGCTGTGGGAGCGGATGCTCGAGGACCGTCCGCTCCAGGACGCGACGACGTCTGCCGCCCCGTCGCCCACGACCTCTGCCTCACCGGCGAATCCCGAGGTCAGCGCCTCACCGGACGAGGTTCCGGCCGACTCGGTGAGCCCCGAGGACCAGGAGAAGGACGCCGCCGACAACGGCCTGTGCTCACCCGCCTGAATGTGATGTGATCCACTCTGGTCATGACCTACACCACGGTTCCCGTCGGGGTCGGTGCCCTCACCTTCGATCAGGTAGTCGCCGTCGCCCGTCACAACACCCCCATCATCCTGACCGACGAGTCGCTGGCCGCGATGGCCACGAGCCGCGAGCTCATCGAGTCGCTGGCTCACGACACCCGGCCCCACTACGGCATCTCGACCGGTTTCGGCGCCCTCGCCAACACCTCGATCCCGCCCGAGCACCGCGCTCAGCTGCAGGCCTCGCTGGTCCGTTCGCACGCGGCCTCCTCGGGCGCCGAGATCGAGAAGGAGGTCGTACGCGGCCTCATGCTGCTGTGTCTCTCCACCCTCGCCACCGGGCGGACCGGCGTGCGCCCCGAGGTCGCCCAGACCTACGCCGCGCTCCTGAACGCCCAGATCACCCCGGTGATCGGCGAGTACGGCTCGCTCGGCTGCTCCGGCGACCTGGCCCCGCTGGCGCACTGCGCCCTCGCGGCGATGGGTGAGGGCGACGTACGCAACGCCGACGGCGACCTCGTCCCCGCCGCCGACGCGCTGGCGGCCGCCGGGGTGACCCCGGTGCAGCTGCGCGAGAAGGAGGGGCTGGCGCTGATCAACGGCACCGACGGGATGCTGGCGATGCTCGTCCTGGCGCTCGCCGACCTCGACGACCTGGTCGCCACCGCCGACATCGCCGGAGCGCTCAGCATCGAGGGCCTCCAGGGCACCGACAGCGTCTTCGCCGAGGACCTCCAGGCCCTGCGCCCGCACGCCGGCCAGGCGACCTCGGCGGCCAACATCCGTGCCGTCCTCGCGGGCAGCGGGATCGTCGCCGACCACCGCGGCACCGGGTTCACCCGGGTGCAGGACGCCTACTCGCTGCGCTGCGCGCCTCAGGTCCACGGCGCGGTGCGCGACACCATGGCCCACGCCGCCCGCGTGGCAGAGGTCGAGCTCGCCAGCGCGGTCGACAACCCGGTGGTCACCCTCGACGGCCGGGTCGAGTCCAACGGCAACTTCCACGGCGCGCCGATCGGCTACGTACTCGACTTCCTGGCCATCGCCACCGCCGACCTCGCCTCGATCTCCGAGCGCCGCACCGACCGCTTCCTCGACAAGTCGCGCAACCACGGGCTGCCCCCGTTCCTCGCTCACGACCCCGGCGTCGACTCCGGGCACATGATCGCGCAGTACACGCAGGCCGGGATCGTCTCCGACCTCAAGCGCCTCGCCGTCCCGGCATCGGTCGACTCCATCCCGACCTCCGCGATGCAGGAGGACCACGTCTCGATGGGCTGGAACGCCGCCCGCAAGCTCCGCCGCGCGATCACCGGGGCGCAGCAGGTCGTCGCCATCGAGATCCTCACCGCCGCCCGCGCCATCGACATGCGCGCCCCCGAGCGTCCCGGCCCCGTCGGCGCCGCGCTGGTGGAGGAGATCCGCAAGCTGGTCCCCGCGCCCGGCCCGGACCGGTTCCTGTCCCCGGACATCAAGGCGGTCGTCGGCCTCGTCGCCGACGGCACCCTTCTTTCCCGTGCGCGCTCGCTCACTTCAGTGATGTGATGAGCGACATGAGCGAACCACGCACTGTCCGCGCACCGCGCGGCCCCGAGATCACCGCCAAGAACTGGCAGACCGAGGCCGCCAAGCGCATGCTGATGAACAACCTCGACCCGGAGGTGGCCGAGCGTCCCGACGACCTGGTCGTCTACGGCGGCACCGGCCGCGCGGCGCGGTCCTGGGAGGCGTACGACGCGATCGTCCGCACCCTCGACGAGCTCGAGGCCGACGAGACCCTGCTGGTGCAGTCCGGCAAGCCGGTCGGCGTCTTCCGCACCCACGAGTGGGCACCCCGGGTCCTGATCGCCAACTCCAACCTCGTCGGCGACTGGGCGACCTGGCCGGAGTTCCGGCGGCTGGAGTCGCTCGGTCTGACCATGTACGGCCAGATGACCGCCGGATCGTGGATCTACATCGGCACCCAGGGCATCCTGCAGGGCACCTACGAGTGCTTCGCCGCCATCGCCCGCAAACGGTTCGGTGGCACGCTGGCCGGCACCGTGACCCTGACCGGCGGCGCCGGCGGCATGGGCGGCGCGCAGCCGCTCGCGGTCACGCTGAACGAGGGCGTCGTGATCGTCGTCGACGTCGACGCGGCGCGCCTCCAGCGCCGTGTCGACCACGGCTACATGGATACCGTCGCGTCGTCGCTCGATGACGCGCTCGCCCAGGCCGAGGAGGCCAAGAAGTCCCGTACGCCGCGCTCCATCGGCCTCGTCGGCAACTGTGCCGCGGTCTTCCCGGAGATCCTGGCGCGCGAGGTGGAGATCGACATCGTCACCGACCAGACCTCGGCGCACGACCCGCTCTCCTATCTCCCGCTCGAGTACACCGTCGAGGAGTGGGCCGCGCGGGCCGCTGACGATCCCGACGACTTCACCGAGAAGGCGCAGGCCTCGATGGCCAAGCACGTCGAGGCGATGGTCGGGTTCATGGACCGTGATGCCGAGGTGTTCGACTACGGCAACTCGCTGCGCGAGGGAGCCCGCCTGGGCGGGTTCGCGAACGCGTTCGCCTTCCCCGGCTTCGTCCCCGCCTATATCCGACCGCTCTTCGAGGAGGGTCTGGGCCCGTTCCGGTGGGCGGCGCTCTCGGGTGACCCCGAGGACATCGCCAAGACCGACCGGGCGATCGTCGACCTCTTCCCCGAGAACGAGGGCCTCAAGCGCTGGATCACCCAGGCGGGCGAGAAGGTGCACTTCGAGGGCCTGCCGGCGCGGATCTGCTGGCTGGGCTACAAGGAGCGCCACCTCGCCGGGTTGAAGTTCAACGAGATGGTCGCCTCCGGCGAGCTCTCGGCGCCGGTCGTGATCGGTCGCGACCACCTCGACTCCGGCTCCGTGGCCTCGCCCTACCGCGAGACCGAGGCGATGAAGGATGGGTCCGACGCGATCGCCGACTGGCCGCTGCTCAACGCGCTGCTCAACACCGCCTCCGGCGCGAGCTGGGTCAGCATCCACCACGGTGGCGGCGTCGGCATCGGCCGCTCCATCCACGCCGGCCAGGTCTGTGTCGCCGACGGCACTCCGCTCGCCGCGGAGAAGATCGAGCGAGTCTTGACCAACGACCCCGGCACCGGTGTCATGCGCCACGTCGACGCGGGCTACGAGCACGCGCGCGACGTCGCTCGTGAGCGAGGACTCAACGTCCCGATGCTCGACGCCTGACCCCGGTGGACGACTGTGTTGGTCTCGACACGCTCGGCCGTAGACGGCCTCGCGGCTCGACCGGCGGTGGCCTGTCCCCCGCTGGTCGAGCCGCCGGAGCCGCTAGGCGGAGGCGTGTCGAGACCAACACGGTCCCCTCTGCGCTCGATCGGACCGTGTTGGTCTCGACACGCCTCCGCCTAGCGGCTCCGGCGGCTCGACCAGCAAAGGGTCAGGCCTTGATGGTCACCTTCTCCTCGACGTACGGCGGTGCCTCGGCAGTCTCGGCTTCGGCTGCCTCGGCGGCACGGGCCCTGCGCTTGGCGGCGGCGGCCTTGAAGGGCCAGGTGATGAGCTGGTCGATGGTGATCCGGCCGGGGGCGACGAGACCGAGCACGAGGGCCGCGGCACCGAGCACGGCGGGGAGCTCCCAGCCGCCCTGGTCGACGAAGACCTCGGTGGTGCGGTGGGCGTACCAGATCGCTCCGGCCATCTGACCCGCCAGCAGCACGCCCGCGATCGGGGCGAACAGGCCGACCGCGAGCAGGGCGCCGCCGACGAGCTCGACGTAGGTCGCCACCTGAGCGGCGATCGCGGGCTCCGGGACCCCCAGGCCGCCCAGGAACTGCTCGGTGCCGGCGAAGCCCTGGTCGTACTTCTGCCAGCCGTGCGCGACGAAGATCCCACCGACCACCACACGGGCGGCAAGCAGCACGACATCGTTGAAAAGTCCGGTGTAGGCGTTGCGCCCCACTCGACGACTCATGTCCGGTTCTCCTCTGGGTCAGGTCAGAAACAGGCCGCACACGGTAGCGATCCGCCGCCCCGACCGGTACCGCCCGGGGCTTCCTCTCACCCGAACGGGAACTCTGCTATGACCTCGTAGGCCGGACGCTTCCTCGGCCCCTCGCCGAGTCGTGAGTGCACCAGCGCGAACGACGAGACGGTCCAGGTCGGGCCACGGTACGCATCGAGCAGCCGCACCCAGTTGCTGAGCTCCGTCGGCGACCCGGTCCGAGCGACCGTCAGATGCGGTCGGAAGCGGCCGCCGTCGACCTCGACCCCGGCCTTGACCAAGGCGTTCTTCGCCCCGGCGGCGGTCCGGTCGAGCTCCTCGGTGGCATCGGTCTCGACGCCCGCGTAGAGGACCTTGCCCTCGGCCACGTTGGGGAAGGCGCCGCCTCCGGTGACGGTCAGCTCGAAGGGCGTACGCCGCCCCGCGGCCGTCTCCAGCCGCTCGATCGCGTCATCGAGGGACCTGTCGGGGACGTGCTCGGCGAAGGCGAGCGTCAGATGGAGCTGGTCGGGCGCCGACCAGCGGAAGGCGGCCGCGTCGCGGCGTACGGACAAGAACTCGTCGAGATCCTCGATCACCGACTCCGGCGGGATCACCGCCACGAACATTCGATTCATCGATGTCCATTGTGCCCGGCGGCAGAGGCCGGGTCACCTGAGTTGTGTGCCGAGGAGATCGCCGACGAGATAGGTGACCAGCATCGCGAGCAGGCCGCCGGCGACGTTGCGCAGGGCTGCCCGGAAAGGTGGCGCGTAGCCGAGGCGCGCGCTCGTCCAGCCGGTGACGGCGAGCGCGCCGGTGACCGTGAGGACGGTGCCCCAGATGCGGGCGCTGTCCGGGAGGAGCATGATCGACAGCAGAGGCAGCAACGCGCCGAGGGTGAACGACAGCATCGACGCCCAGGCCGCGGACCACGGCGAGGTGAGATCGTCCACGTCGATACCGAGCTCGAGGACGGCGTGGGCACGCAATGCGTCGCGATCCGTGAGCTGCTCGGCGACCTCGGCCGCGGTCTCGGGCTCCAGCCCCCGCTCGCGCAGGAACCCCTCCAGCTCGCGCAGCTCCTCCTCGGGCATGTCCCGCAGCTCGCGACGCTCCTTGGCGATCAGCGACTTCTCGGTGTCGCGCTGGGTCGAGACGGAGACGTACTCCCCCGCCGCCATGCTGATCGCGCCTGCCACCAGAGCGGCCACACCGGCGATGAGGATCGAGGTGTCGTCGGTGGTCGCGCCGGCGACGCCCATCACCACACCGGCGGTGGAGACGATGCCGTCGTTGGCGCCGAGGACGCCCGCACGCAGCCAGTTGAGCCGATTCTTCAGGCCGTCGGCCCGCTCCTCGGCGTCCCCGTGGCCCGCGTGGGCACCCTCACTGGGGAGCGTCACTGCTCGCCTCACCGGGGACGGGCTCCTGCGGGTTCTCGCAGAAACGGACCGGGCCGCTCTCGCCGCCGTGGTACTCGTAGGTCTTGCCCGCGGCCTCGAGCACCACGCGTACGCCGTCGGTCAGCACCATCGTGTACATCTTCCCGGGCTCGGGGCAGCCGAGGCTGCCGTCGCGCCAGGTCACCTTGTCGTTGGAGACCACGGTGATCTCCTCGCTCTTCACCCCCTGACGCTTGGCCAGGTCGGCGATCGCGGCTGCGACCTTCGGGTCCTCGGCGGGCGTCGGGCTGGACGTTGTGGGCACGTCAGACACGTTAGCGCCTGGGTCGGTCGCCTCGGAGCCACATCCGGCCATCGCCGGTGCCAGCGCCAGCGCCAGAACGGGCAGCAGGTACGCCGCGGGGCGGATCTTGCGCTTGCTCTTGTCGGTGCTGATCTCGGTGGGGGTCATACCCATGGGTACGTCAGCGGATCGGGGTTCGTTGCGCACGATCAGATCCCGAACCGCGTCACACGCTCTCGCGTACGCCCGGCTCCGCGCCCCGCGTCGGCCTCGCCGTCCCAGGTGTAGACCTCGGTCCCGGTGATGAAGACGCGCTCGGCGCGGTGGTCGGTGTCGAGGGGGTCTCCGGACCAGATGACCACGTCGCCGTCGAGGCCGGGGGCGATCGCGCCGACGCGGTCGTCGAGACCGAGGAAGCTCGCCGGGTTGGTGGTGATCGCGGCCAGGGCCGTGTCGCGCGGCAGGCCGTCACGTACGGCGAAGGAGGCCTGGTGGACCAGGAAGTTGATCGGGATCACCGGGTGGTCCGTGGTGATCGCGACCCGCACGCCCGCGGCAGCCATCGCGGCGATGTTGCGGTTGGCCCGGTTGCGTACCTCCACCTTCGAGCGGCTCACGAACATCGGGCCGTAGATGACCGGGATGTCCTTCTCGGCGAGGACGTCGGCGAGCAGGTGGCCCTCGGTGCCGTGGTTGACCACGAGGCGGTAGCCGAACTCCTCGCTGAGCCTGATCGCGGTGGCGATGTCGTCGGCGCGGTGGGTGTGCTGGTCCCAGGCGAGCTCGCCGGCGAGGACGCGGGCGAGGGTCTCCTTGCCGAGGTCGCGATCGAAGGGCTCACCCTTCTCCTCGGCGGCTGCCCTCTTGGCGGCGTAGTTCTGGGCCTCGACGAAGGCCTTCCGGATGATGTTGGCGACACCGAGGCGGGTCGAGGGAGTCTTCTTCTGATCGCCGTAGACGCGCTTGGGGTTCTCGCCGAGAGCGCTCTTGACCGAGACCGAGTCGGAGACGACCTGCTCGTCGATGGTCCGCCCGCCCCAGGTCTTGATCGCCACCGTCTGGCCGCCGATCGGGTTGCCGGACCCGGGCTTGATCACCGCCGTGGTCACCCCACCGGCGAGGGCGTCGCGGAAGCCCTCGTCCTCGATGTTAATGGCGTCGATCGCCCGCAGGCCCGCGCCGTCGGGGTCGGTCATCTCGTTGGTGTCTTCGCCGGCCCAGCCCTCGCCCTCCTCGTGGGTGCCGATATGGCCGTGGCCCTCGACGAACCCCGGGAGCAGCCACTTGCCTTCCGCGTCGATGATCTCGATGCCCTCGGGGATGGCGACGTCCGCTCCGACGGCGGTGACCACGCCGTCCTCGATCACGACGGTGCCGTTCTCGATCGGCTCCGCCGAGACCGGGACCACGTACGCATGGGTGATGGCGACAGAGGAACGCTGAGTCATGGCCGTCATCATGCCGGGCTCGGACGGACGATGTGCTGGAAGAGGGAGGCGTAGGTCTTGGCGGCGGTCACCAGCTCCGTGACCGCGACGCTCTCGTCGGGTCGGTGGGCATGCTCGGCGACGGAGCCGGGGCCGAGCACGACGACCGGGATGCCCGCGCTCGCGACGAAGCCACCGTCGCAGGCGGCGGTCCAGCCGGTCGGGGCAGCTGCGGGTGCTCCGGCTGCGGCCAGTGCGGCGGCGACGTTGTCGACAATCGGATCGTCGACCGGGGTCTCGAAACCGGGCATGTCCATGGTCATCCGGACGTCGACGGCGAGGCCGCGTCCGGCGAGGTCCAGGGCGGCCAGTCGGCTCTCGACGTCCGTCCGTACGTCGCTCGCGGACTCGCCCGGGAGCAGGCGCCGGTCCGCGGTGATCCGGCAGTGCGCGGCGACGGTCGAGGTCGCCTGGCCACCTTCGATGGTGCCGACGCTCCAGGTCGCCGGGCCGCACAGCGGGTGGGGGCGCGCGGCCAGCTCGTCGTGCCAGCGCTCGATCTCGGCGACCACCTGGGCCATGCCGTGGATCGCGTTGCGGCCGTCGGACGGGTTGCCGGAGTGCGCGGCCCGGCCGGTGAGGTCGATCTCGAGGTAGGCGTCGCCGCGGGCCGCGATCACCGGCTGCAGGCTGGTCGGCTCGATGACCAGGCAGGCGATGTGATGATTTGTCGACAATCTGCGAACGAAGTGGCGGATGCCGAGGCCGAGCTCTTCCTCGTCGACGAGCACGGCGAGGGTGATCGGCGGCTGGTCGGCGGTGTTGTCGACTGTGGACAATGCGACGATCGCCGCCGCCAGGCCGCCCTTGGTGTCCGCGCTGCCTCGCCCGTGCAGTCGCCCGTCGCGTACGTCACCGGAGAACGGGTCTCCGCTCCAGCCGTCGCCGGGCGGCACCACGTCGGAGTGGCTCACGATCAGGAGCCCCGGCCCGGGACCGCCGCCGACCCGGGCGATCAGGTTCGCGCGCCCGGGCGCGACCTCGTCGAGGGTCACCTCGAACCCGCGCCGACGGCACTCCTCGGCGAGCACCGCGACCGTCGCGGCCTCCTCCCCCGGCGGGTTCTGACCGCGGGCGCGCACCAGCCGCTGGGCGAGCGCGACGACCTCGTTGGCATCGACCGAGGTCACCGGCGCTCCCGGACGAGACGGTCGACCGCTCGCCGGAGCCGGGCGATGCCCTCGGCGATCCGCTCGGGTGGGGTGGAGGCGAAGCAGAGGCGCATCGCGTGCGGGAAGAGCCCGCCTGGCGAGAACGCGTTGCCCGGGATCAGTGCGACGCCCTCGGCGAGGGCGACCTCGAACAGTGCGGTGGTGTCGACCGGCGGGTCGAAGGTGACCCAGAGGAAGAAGCCGCCGTCGGGGTCGGTCCACGTCGCCCGGCCGTCGAAGTGCTCGGTCAACGCGGCACGCATCGCCGCTTTCCGCTCCTTGTAGACAATCCGCTGATCGGCCACATGGGCGTCGAACCCGCCCGAGTCGAGGAACCCGGCGAGCTGACGCTGCGCAGGCAGGTTGGTGCAGGTGTCCATCGCCTGCTTGGCGTTGATCAGCAGCTGACCCAGCGCTGGGTCAGCGTCGACCCAGCCCACCCGCAGCCCCGGCGCGACGGTCTTGGAGAAGGTGCGCACCGAGATGACCAGCGGGTCCCCCTCGGCCAGCTCGTGCAGCGTCGGCAGCGGGTCGCCGGCGAACCGCAGCAGCCCGTAAGGGTCGTCGTCGATGAGGATCGAGCCCCACGCGCGGGCGAGCTCGATGAGCCGGATCCGGCGCTCCAGCGACAGGGTCGCCCCCGACGGGTTCTGGAAGGTCGGGATGGCGTAGATCGACTTCGGGCGGCGGCCGGTGCGGCGTACCTCTGCCTCCAGCCGCTCGACGTCGAGGCCCTCCTCGTCGACCGGGATCTCGAGGAGCTCGGCCGAGTACGAGAGCGCGGTCGCGCTGCCGTTGGTGTAGGTCGGTGCCTCGACGACGACCAGGTCGCCGGGGTCGGTGAAGAGCTTGTGGACGAGATCGAGACCCTGCATCCCGCCGGAGGTGATGGTGAGCCGGTCGGAGGTGGTCTCGTCGCTGGTGCCGGCCAGCTGGGCCAGTAGCGCCTCACGCAGCGCCGGATCCCCCTCGGTGGCGGCGTAGTCGAAGGCGTGCGGCTCCAGCGGGACTGCGGCCAGCGCGGCGGCCGGAATCGCATCCTGGGCCGGGCTGCCCATGGCGAGGCGGACGATGTCGTGGGTCTGTTCGGCCAGCAGCGACGTACTGGAGTCGATCACCGAGCCCACGAGGTGCTCGCTGCGTGCTGCCAGTGGCAGCCGGATGTCCGTGCGGATTGTCGACATTCGACATTCCCTCCTTGGTGGACTACTCGTTGACGATCAGCTGACGCGGCATCGAGGTCAGCGGCTCGGGCAGGTGCTCGGTGACCAGGACCGACTCGGAGAGCTCATAGGCCCAGCCGTCCATCCACATCCCGAGGATCACATGGAAGGCCATCCCGGGCTCGAGAACCGTCTCCTCGCCGGCCCGGAGGCTGACCGTCCGCTCGCCCCAGTCGGGCGGGAAGCCGATGCCGATCGAGTACCCGATCCGGGAGTCCTTGCTGAGCCCGTGGGCGGCGATCACCCGGGTGAAGGCGGCATGTACGTCGGCACCGGCCGCCCCCGGTTTCATCGAGCCGAGCGCAGCGTCCATGCCCTCGGCGGTCGCCGCGGCGCAGTCGAGGAGCTTGGCCGACGGCGGCCCGAGGCAGACGGTCCGGGCGAGCGGGGCGTGGTAGCGGTTGCGTACGCCGGCGAGCTCGATCGTGGTCGCCTCACCCCGCCGCAGGACCCTGTCGGTCCAGGTCAGATGGGGCGTGTCGGCGCTGACGCCGGTCGGCAGCAGTGGCACCAGCGCCGGGTAGTCACCGCCGACCCCGCCGACGCTGACCGTCTGCGCCGCCTGGATGTCGGCCACGACGTCGCACTCGCGCCTCCCCGACCGCACCCCCGCGAGGGCCGCCGTCATCGCCCGCTCGGCGACCACGCCCGCGGCTCGCATCTCGTCCTGCTCGGCCGGCGACTTCACCAGGCGCACCCAGTTGACCAGCTCCTCGCTGTCGACGATCCGCGCGTGCGGCAGGGCTCGCTGCACGGCCAGGAAGCCGCGTACCGGCAGATAGTGGGCGTCGAGCTCCATGGCGACGACCGCGTCAGGACTGTCGACAAATAGATTTAGCTCCCGCGCCCGCGCGGCGATGTGGTCGTAGGGATGGACGTCGGGCCGGTGGACCAGCTCCTCCGGGTAGGCGTGGATCCGCTCCTCCGGCAGCACCGCCGTGTGCCGGGCACCGTGGGCGTCCATCGCCCGCAGGAACAGATGTGGCTCACCACGAGCCGGCACCACCGCACACTGCGGCACGTAGAACGACCAGGCGTTGTAGCCGGTGAGGTAGTAGAGGTTCGCCGGGTCCGCGACCACCAGCGCCGCCCAGCCCCGCTCCGCCATCCGCCGCTGGACCCTCTCCAGCCGCTCCGCGAACTCCACGGAGCCGAAGACGCTCACCACACCCACACCGTCCCTGCCACTCGGCCATCGTGACGGAGCGCGCTGATTGTTGACAATAGACAACCCGAAGATTCGACCGTCCGAACCTCGGTAGGCGAAGCGTGAGTCCTCACCGCAAGGATGACGACGATCTCGTCCACCGGTGTGCGAGGTAGCGCATCACGAGCACGACTGCCGCCGTGGTGAACAGGCTGGACAGAAGCACCTCGTCACGAGACAACCCGTCGACGTTGGGCTGAAGGTCCTCTTCGGTCGCCCACCCGAAGAGCCACTCGCTGGTGAGCAGCCCGACGCCGAAGCATGCGACCGTACAGATCGCGGTCGCCCACAGCCGGTGCACCCAGCCGTTGCCTGCGAGCAGCCCAGCGACCACACCGAAGCCGAGCGACATGGCACCAAGCACGGCCAGCCCTTGAAGTCCCAGGTCCCACTGCATGGCAGTGCCTCCTTTCCAGGGTCCATCTCGTTCCACTGTGGCCTGGTGCCGTCGAAGCAGTGAGAGCCGAAGGCCCCGTGTGGGCGGGCCGTGAGTACTGCATCCGCCACGACCCGATCGGCTCAGGTCACAGCAGGCGCTCCTCGGAGTCCGGGGTCCTTCTCGGTGCGTGGGCGCTCGGCGCCCCGGCGACGTCGTCGACGCGGTGCGGGGTGTCCGGCCCCGTGAGGGGGTGGCCGTGGCCCGGGCCGAGCACCCGCGGGTGCAGGGCGGCGAGGTGCTGGATGGATGCGCCGGCCGCAGCAGGGTTCCAGGTGGAGTACCAAGGCGGGCCAGTCAGCCCCGGCTGCTGCAGCAGGAGACCACGGACGCTGTTGAGGCGAAGGTTGACCAACGCATCGCCGGAGATCAGGACGCGGTCGGCGGTTCGAAACAGCGAGACATGACCCGGGGTGTGGCCGGGTGTCGCCACGACCTCCCAGCCGGGTAGCCCCGGCACGGGCGCTCCGGGGTAGAGCGTGCGGGCAGCCTCGCCCAAGGCATTGCGTGCCAGCACCGCCTCTCTCCTGTGGCGACCCATGGCGCGCATCACCGGGAGCACGGCCCATCGGTCCAGCGGTGAGGCAGTCCTCCGCATGACGTCGAATTCTCCGTTGGCGATCGGCAGTTCGGCGGGGTGCAGGTACACCGGACATGTCCAGCGACCGGCCAGCTCGCGGGCGGCGCCCGAGTGATCGGGATGCACGTGGGTCAGCAGGATCGCCTCCGGTTGCCGGCCGGGCCCGAGCGCCCCCTTCGTGGCAGCGTCGATCCGGTCGGCGTCACCGGCCCAGCCGGCGTCGACGAGCAGCCAGCCGGTCGCCGTGCGGACGAGGTAGACGTTGGTCTGCGTTCGTCCCCCCAAGCCCACGCAGAGCACTCCAGGAGCGATCTCCCGAACCCGGAGGTCACCGGCACCTGGTGCGGCGTCGGCGATGCGGAAGACGGGGTAGCGCGGCGCCAGGTCCGCGAGGCGTTCCGGAGTCGGCAGTCCCTCCAGCCCGAAGTACCACCGAGCCTGCTCCCTGGCGGCAGCCTCGCCGCTGCGCCGGCGCCCGGCCTCGAGGTACGCCGCGAGCACCGGGGCCCGCTCCGGCACCGGCAGCTCGACCAGCCGGACCTTACGGGTGCCTCTTCGACGCAGCACCGCCGCCCCACCGGCCGCCCTGACGTTGCGAACCCACTGCGACTCTCCGGCAAGAGCGACCAGGTAGTCCGCGCCCTCGTGCCGGGTCACCAGGATCGGGATGCGCCGCGGCCGGCCCGAACGCCGGCCCCGCACCTCCAGGGTCACCGCGTCCCGAGGGGCCAGCCCCCACGTGGTCAACGGCACCCCGATCGGGTTCAGCCTCCGGTACCACCGCGCCGGAGGTCGGTACGACGCCACTCCGGAGTAGTCCTGCGGGTGCAACCACCGGCGAGCTGTCACGGCGTCGTCCCCGGGTCCGTTCGGGGAGGTAGCCACCCGAACACCAGCAGGCCACGGCCCGGTCGCTCGTTCGTGATCTCGCCCTGGCTCGTCGTCACGTCGATCTCCCATGCACTGCGCAGTCGGCCCGTTCCACCAGGAGACCCGTCGGCCGCGCACGGGGGCAGAGGCCTTCGGCCAGGGTTCGATGGACCTGCGTCCCGCGCGTTCAACTACGCGCTAGACGTCCGTGACTTTCCGCGTGACGCCGAGCCGGCCGGGTCGACATCATCGGAGATGAACACAAGGAGCGGCCCCGATACCGGGGCCGCTCCTTGGACGTGGTGTGACTCAGAAGCCGAGGTCGCGGCCGATGAGCTCCTTCATGATCTCGTTCGAACCGGCCCAGATCTTGGTGACGCGGGCATCGCGCCAGGCGCGAGCGACGCGGTACTCGTTCATGAAGCCGTAGCCGCCGTGGATCTGGACGCAGTGGTCGAGAACCTCGGACTGCGCCTGCGAGGACCACCACTTGGCCTTGGAGGCCTCGACCGGGGTGAGCTCACCGCGGGCGTGGGCGGCGACGCACTTGTCGACGTACGCCTCGGCGACCTCGATCTGGGTGACCAGCTCGGCGAGCAGGAACTTGTTGTGCTGGAAGGCACCGATGGACTGGCCGAAGGCCTTGCGGTCCTTGGCGTACTGCACCGTCTCGAGCAGGATCTGCTTGGCCTGCGCGATGTTGGCGACGGCACACGAGACGCGCTCCTGCGGGAGTTCCTCCATCATGTGGATGAAGCCGCGGTTGAGCTCGCCGATGATCTCGGCGTCGGTGACGCGTACGTTCTCGAAGAAGAGCTCGGCGGTGTCGGACTCCTCCATGCCGACCTTGTCGAGCTTACGGCCGCGCGAGAAGCCCTCCTTGGTCGCCTCGATCGCGAAGAGGGTGATGCCCTTGGCGCCCTTCTCCGGGTCGGTGCGGACCGCGGTGATGACCAGGTCGCAGGAGTAGCCGTTGGTGATGAAGGTCTTGGAGCCGTTGATGACCCACTCGTCGCCATCGCGGACCGCGGTGGTCTTCAGCGCGGCCAGGTCGGAGCCGCCGGACGGCTCGGTCATGCCGATGGCGAGCAGGATCTCACCGGAGGCCACGCCCGGGAGCCAGCGCTGCTTCTGCTCCTCGGTGCCGAGGCGGACCAGGTAGGGCGCGGTGATGTCGGAGTGGATGCCGACGCAGGTCGGGTAGGCCGCGCCGATCTTGGCGAGCTCCTCGGCGAGAACCGCGTTGAAGCGGAAGTCGTCGGCGCCGGCGCCGCCGTACTCCTCCGGGATCGCGAGACCGAGGAAGCCGTTCTCGCCAGCCTCCAGCCAGAACTCGCGGGGCAGCGCCTTGTCGGCGATGTGCTTGTCGGTGTGGGGCTTGACCGAACGCTCCAGCCACTGCTGGACGGAGGCTCGGAAGTCCTCGTGGTCTTCCTCATAGTGGTCGCGCTTCAGCATGCGTCGGAGTCTACGCGCACTGGTTACCCAGCGGTAACCACCGTTTCAAAAAGCGGCAGAGTCACCTGGTGATCCGGACCGGCGTACGCCAGGCCACCACCAGCAGCGGAACCGAGACGACCAGGCCGACGACGAAGACGACGTGCAGCGCCGGCGCGAGGACATCAGCAGGCAGGGCCTCGAGCGGGGGCACCTCTCCCCCGGCGTACTCACGCCTGACCAGGCCGTTGGCGACTGCCCCGAAGAGCGCGACGCCCAGCGCCGAGCCGACCGAGCGGGCGAACATGTTGGACCCGGTCGCCACCCCACGCACCTCCCAGTCGACCGCCGACCCGGCCGCGACGACGCCCGGGTTGACCGACCAGCCGAAGCCGAGGCCGAGCACGAAGCACGGGATCGCCAGGTGCCAGATCGATGAGTTCTCGCCGACCGTGACCAGCACCAGTCCGCCGACGATGACCAGCAGCGCACCGAGCCCGACTGCAGTCCGAAAACCCCGAGACAGGTAGATCCGGCCGGCCGTGGCGGCGGCGATCGGCCAGCCGATGCTCATCCCGGCGAGCGCGAACCCGGCCACCAGCGCCGAGTGACCGAGCACGCTCTGGGCATAGAGCGGGACGTACGTCGTCAGCCCGAGCATCACCACGCCGACGATCAGGCTGGCGGCGTTGGCCGGCGCGAGGACGCGGTGGCTGAGGACCCACGGCGGCAGGACCGGGTCGGCGGCACGGCGCTCGACGAACCCGAAGGCGACCAGGGCCGCGACGCCGGCCGCGAAGATCAGGTACGACGGCCAGGAGGCCCACGCCCAGGCGTGCCCGCCCTCGAGCAGACCGAGCAGCAGCGCGATGCCGCCGACCGTCAGCAGTCCCGCACCTGCCCAGTCGATGGCCTGACCGTCGACGGCAGCCGGACGGTCCTCGCGGAAGTGCCGCAGCAGCCACAGCGCGACCGCCCCGACCGGCAGGTTGATCAGGAAGATCAGCCGCCAGTCGAGGTAGTCGGCGAAGAGGCCGCCGAGCGTCGGCCCGACGATGGCGGCGGTGGCCCAGACCGAGGCGACGTACGACGTCGCGACCGCGCGCTCCTCCAGCGTGTAGATGTCGGAGACGATCGTCATCGCCATCGGCTGGATCGCCCCGGCACCAATGCCCTGGATCGCCCGGAAGACGATCAGCGCGGTCAGCGACCACGCCAGCCCGCAGAGCAGCGACCCGACCAGGAAGGCCACGATCCCGGCGATCATCACCGGCTTGCGCCCGAGCCGGTCGGCGACCTTGGCATAGAGCGGCGTCGTCACCGCGGTGGCCAGCACGTAGATCGAGAAGAGCCACGGGAACTGCTCGAACCCGCCGAGGTCCTTCACCACGCTCGGCACCGCCGTCGCCAGGATCGTCATGTCGATCGCGACCAGGCTGAGCGACACCATCACGGCGAGCAGGATCGGCCCGCGCTCGCTACGAAGTCCTACCGAGCTGCGCGTTGGTCTGGTCGTCGAGGTGGGCACATTACTGAGCAATCCTCACGACCGCCCGTTCATTCCGAGAGGTTCAGTCCTCCAGCTCGGCGAGGTCGAAGACCTCGTCGGCGGCGGGCTCCTCGACCTGGAACTCCTTGTCGAAGTCGGAGAAGGTGAGCTCGCCGGAGCTGCCCTGGGTCCACTTCACGATCCGGTGGGGCTCGGAGGCCAGGACGTACGTCCGGCTCTCGGTCCCGCCGTGGGTGACGTCGAGACGCACGGCGGGGCCGTCGGCGGCCATCGCCGGGCCGATCGACTGGGCCTCGGCCTCGGCCGGGACCATCTGGGCGGTGAGGCTGTCGATGCTGCAGAACGCACGCAGGCTGGCCAGCTCGCCCTCGAGCTCGACCCACTTCTTTCCGACGCGCTTGGCGATGCGCTCGCCCTCGCCCTTGGCCGGCGCGATCGCCTTCCAGAACGCCTTGTCGCCCTGATACCAGGCCGAGCCGTCGATGGAGCGCAGCGAGATCTGGCCGTCGCCGATGCTGACCTTGCCGACGCAGGCGTCGTCGGCGGAGACATCGAGGTCGACGGTGATCTTGGTGCCCTCCGAGTCGAGGACGTCACCCTCGACGTGCACGGTCTTGATGTCGTGCATCGCGGTGCGGGCGTCCTCGGCGATCTGGTTGCCGGGCTCCTTCGCGTAGTCACGCGCCTGGGACAGCGATCCCTCCTCGTCCCCACAGCCGGCGAGAGCGCTGGTCAGCGCGACGATGAGGGCGGTCGTGAGCACGGCATGGCGAAACACGCGGCCTATCGTGACAGAGTTTACGAACGGGTCAACGCGCAAGGGCCTGTACGTCGGCAACCCACTCGGGCACCAGCTTGCCGGCGGGCCCGTGACGGGCGTCGTCGAAGAGGTGCGAGGTCTCGGACGGGTCCAGGTTGAGCTCGAGGGTCTTGGCCCCGGAGCGGGCCGCCAGGCGTACGAAACCGGCGGCCGGATAGACCGCGCCGCTGGTGCCGATCGCGACGAAGAGATCAGCCTGGGCGAGGGCCCGCTCGACAAGGTCGAGGTCGTAGGGCATCTCGCCGAACCAGACCACGTCGGGCCTCAGGGTGTCGTTGCCGCACCCCGGGCAGGCGGGGGCGTCGGCGAGGTCGTCGTCCCAGGCGAACCGGCCCTGGCAGGAGTCACAGAGGGCCGAGAGCAGCTCGCCGTGCATGTGCACCACCCTGCGGGAGCCGGCGCGTTCGTGCAGGTCATCGACGTTCTGGGTGACCACCAGCAGCTCGTCGCCGAGGACCTGCTCGAGCCTGGCCAGCGCGATGTGGGCCGGGTTGGGCACCACCGCACGCAGCTCCCGGCGGCGGTCGTCGTAGAACCGATGGACCGTCGCGGGATCACGATGGAACGCCTCGGGTGTCGCCACGTTGTCGACGTGGTGACCCTGCCAGAGCCCATCGGCATCGCGGAAGGTCGCGAGACCGCTCTCGGCGGAGATCCCGGCTCCGGTGAGCACGACAACTTTCACAAGGATTCAGGCTAGCGACGTTGACGAAGCATCCGCTGCCCCCAGACCGCGGTTTTGGTCACCCGATCGGTATTTGTGATCGAACCGAGGCCGTGCCGACGCCGGCCGGCAAGGGTATGGACTTTTACTGTAAAGGCCCCTTACTGTAATCCGGGTTCCTACAGTTCCCCACTCGGGAGGTCCCATGCTGACCAGACGATCTGTACTCGCCGCCACCTCTGCCGCCTTCGCCGTCCCCCTTCTCGGCGGGACGAGCTGGCAGGCCGCGCAGGCCATGCGCCCGCAACGGATCGGAGCCCAGGCCACGATCCAGCTGCGCTTCGTCAACCGCACCGGCGCGTACGACAACGCCTCCATCCACTTCTACATCGTCGGCACCAACCTGGCGACGGGCGAGCAGTCCCGGGTCACGCCGGAGGGCACGCTCGTGCCCGTCTCGCTCGCCGACAACGGCGCCGACGGGTACGCCGACTACGCGATCCCGTTCTCCGGGAGCGGGGACACCCTCTCCCAGATCCCCGCCGACATGTCGGGACGGATCTACTTCTCGCTCGGCGACAAGCTGAAGTTCAAGGTCAACGAGGGCAACGCGCTCGCCTACCCGGCGGCGTGGGTCGAGTCCGACCCGAGCTACGGCGTGCTCCACGACTGCGTCGAGTTCACGTACAAGAGCGGCCGGATCTACTGCAACACGACCATGGTCGACATGTTCAGCGTCCCGCTCTCGATCGCGCTGACCGGCGAACAGTCGCCGACCACCGGCACCCTCGTCGAGGGCGGCCGGGCGAAGATCTTCTCCGCCGTCTCGGCCTCACCCGACTTCGGCTCCCTCGTCGTCGACGACCGCCGGATCATCGCGCCGGGGCACGGGCTGGACGCCGGGAGGTTCTCCTCGACGTTCTTCGACTCCTACATCGACCAGGTGTGGTCGAAGTACGCCGGCGAGGACATGGTCGTCAACGCCAACAACACCACCTTCCGAGGAAGGGTCAGCGGCGACCAGTTCGTCTTCGACGGCGGGGTCAAGGCGTTCAGCCGGCCCTCGACCCGGGACGTGCTCTTCTGCGACGGCGCGCTGGCCGCTCCCAACGACGGGATCACCGGTCCGGTTGCGGCCGTGCTCGGCGCGGGCTTCAACCGGACCACCCTGCTCGCCTCCGCCGACCAGCCCACCGGCGACCCCGGCGGCTTCTACCGGGGCGATCTGGTCCATGCGTACTGCAAGGCGATGCACGACAACACGGTCGACGGGAAGGCCTACGGGTTCGCCTTCGACGACGTCGGCGGCTTCGCGTCGTACGTCGAGGACAACGCCTCCGAGATGGCGGTGACTCTGACTCCGTTCTGAGCCCGGGCGCAGATCCCCTCTATCGGGGAGCGCCGGCTCGACTCCACCACCGCGCCACGAGGGCCCGTACGGTCGCACCATGTCGTACGTCGTCCTCGTGGCGTGGCTCGTCCAGGCAGCGGTCGGAGTCCTGCTGCTGACGGGCTGGTTCCGGCATGGCCGCGTCCGGTCGCCGGTCGTGCTCACCCACGTCGGGCTCTCCGTCCTGGGAGTCGCTTGCTGGACGACGTACGTCCTGGTCGACCAGGTCCTCTGGGCGTGGGCAGCGCTCCTGCTCATCACGATCGGCAACGGCTTCGGCGACAACATGCTGCTGTGGCGTACCCGGCGGATGGGCGGCAGCCACCTCTCCACGGTCAACGCCTACAAGGTCGCCCTCCGCTCGATGTTCAAGGGCCGGCTGCCGCTGCGGGTCAGCTTCCACGCCCTGTTCGCCGGCGTCGTCTACTTCTCCACCCTGGCCGTCTGCGTCGTCGCGACCGTCTCCTAGACCGTTCGGGCGTGCGGAGCACCGTGCGGGCGGGATACTGAGGCCATGGGTGCGGGTGGGGCGGTTCTGATCATCGTCGTCGGGGCTGTCCTGCTGTTCATCGTGGCGATCGGGGTGATCCTGCTCGTGGCCGCCGGGGCGGTACGACTGTCGGGCAACAACCCGAAGCCGCTGGCCTGGTCCGGCGTCGGCGTGCTCGCGGTGCCGGTGCTCTTCATCGCCACGCTCGTCGTGTGGGCCCAGGTCACCCGCGACCCCGACACCATCGAGCTCGACCTGCGCGAGCCGATCCAGCTCTCCAGCCTGCCCGAGGACAACGAGGAGTTCCCGGGGATGCGCGACTACGACAGCGACCGGATCGACCTCGTGCTGCCCGACGGCGACCGCTTCGAGGCCGAGGTCGACGGGGTGCTGGTCTGGTCCGACGACGGGTACGTCACCCGGGTCACCTTCGACCGGCGAGCCCGCGAGGAGGGCGAGGCCGAGTCCCTCACCCAGGAGTGGGAGAGGGAGCTCGGCGGCGCGGGCACCGTGGAGGCCGATGCGGACTACTCCGATCACGGGCGGGTCCGGGCAGCGGTGCTCGCCGATCCGGCCCCGTAGGCCCGCCGCCCGGTCAGCCCGTCCTGTTGACCACGACGAACGGGCAGGCGAAGGGGTCGCGGTCGCCGAGGCCGACGCGGTTGAGATGGCGGACGACGATGGCGTACGACTCCAGGAGACCGGCCTCGGTGTAGGGGACGCCGTGCTCGGCGCAGTAGGCACGGACCAGCGGCTGGGCGCGGCGGAGGCTGCTGCTCGGCATGCTGGGGAAGAGGTGGTGCTCGATCTGCAGGTTGAGGCCGCCCATGAGCCAGTCGACCCAGCGGCCGCCGCGGATGTTGCGGGAGGTCAGGACCTGGCGGGAGAGGAAGTCGATCCGGGTATCGCGCGGCACCAGCGGCATGCCCTTGTGATTGGGGGCGAAGCTGGCGCCCATGTAGACGCCGAAGACGGCCAACTGCACGCCCAGGAACGCCGCCCCGAGGCCGATGCCCAGCACCGAGCAGACCAGCACCGGCCAGCCGATGAGCCGCAACGCCAGGAGCACTGCCTCCGTACGCCGATGCTTGAGGTCTCGGTCGCCGATCACGGTGCGGACGGCGCCGACATGGAGGTTGATGCCCTCGAGGGTCAGCAGCGGGAAGAACAGCCATCCCTGGCGGGCGGTGAGCCACCGCTTGAGACCTGTACGTCGCTCGACGTCCTCGGGCGTGAACAGCAGCACCGAGGGGCGGATGTCCTCGTCCGCGTCGACCTTGTTCGGGTTGGCGTGGTGGCGGGTGTGCTTGCGCATCCACCAGCCGTAGCTCAGCCCGACGACCAGGTTGCCGAGGATGCGCGAGGCCCATTCGTTCTTCGGGCCCGAGGCGAAGATCTGGCGGTGGGCGCCGTCGTGGGAGAGGAACGCCGTCTGGGTGAACAGGACCCCGAAGGCCGCCGCGACCAGCAGCTGCCACCAGGTCTGTCCGAGGGTGAGCAGGGCGATCAGCGCGAGCGCGAAGCCGGTGCCGAGGAGGACGACCCGCCGGGCGTACGTCCTCGGCCTACGCTCCAGGAGACCCTCCTGCCGGACGCGACTCATCAGCTCGGTGTAGGCGTTGACCTGACGATGTGCCTGGGTTGGGAGCGTGGTCATCGCGGTCACCGCCCCAGGCGGCGCAGCCGCGCCATGGCCAGCGGCAGGCAGACCGCGATGATGGCGACCGGCCAGAGGACGGCCATGGTCAGGGCGTGCTCGCCGACCCAGGTCGTGGCGGCGCCGGCCGTGTTGCCGAACAGCTCGCGGGTGGCGATGACCGTGGAGGAGAGCGGGTTCCACTCGGCGGGAAGGGCGAGCCAGCCCGGCATCAGGTCGGTCGGCACGATCGTGTCGGCGACCATGGCGAGCGGGAAGACGAGGGCGAAGTACTTCATCGCCGCCTCGGGACCGCTGACCAGCAGGCCGAGCAGGATGCCGACCCAGGAGAAGGCCATCCTGAGGAGGACCAGGAGCCCGAGCGCGGCGATCACCCCACCGGTCCCGAGATGGGCCTGCCAGCCGAACAGGGTCCCGAGCGCCAGCAGGATCGACAGCTCGACCACGGCCAGGATCACGTCGGCCAGGGCGCGCCCGGCCAGCACCGCGACCGGCGACATGGGGAGGGATCGCATCCGGTCCAGCACCCCGCCGCGTACGTCCTCGGCGACGGAGATCGTCGTGTTGCCGATGCCGAACGCCATGGTGAGCGCGAAGAGGCCGGGGAGCAGGAACTCGCGGTACTCCGCGCCCGGCACGTCCATCGCGACCCCGAAGGCCTCGCCGAAGACGAAGCCGAACATGGCCACGGCCATCACCGGGATCATCAGCGTGCCGAGGAGCTCGTCGGGGCGGCGTACGAGATGGAGGAGGTGGCGCTTGGCCACCACCCAGGTATCGACCATCGCCCACGTGATGCGTGATCCGTGGACGGTTTCGGTCATACCCCCATCAATGGACACAGTCATCTCAAGCCCCCTCGGTGATCAGCAGGAACGCCTCGTCGAGGTCGCGGCCGCCGACGCTGGACTTGAGCTCGGCGGGCGTCCCCTCGGCGACGACCCTGCCGCGGTCGACCATCGTGATGCGTGAACACAACCGGTCGGCCTCCTCCAGGTACTGGGTGGTCAGCAGCACGGTCGTGCCGGAGTCGGCCAACTCGCGGACCGCGTCCCAGACCTCGAGCCGGCTGCGCGGGTCGAGGCCGGTGGTGGGCTCGTCGAGGAAGAGCACCCGAGGACTGCGGATGAGGCTGACCGCCAGGTCGAGCCGCCTGCGCATGCCTCCGGAGTAACCCCGGACCGGGCGGCCGGCGGCCTCGACGAGGTCGAAGCGCTCGAGCAGCTCATCGGCGCGGACTCGCGCCTCCCTGGCCCGCATCCGGTACAGGCGGGCGAACATCTCCAGGTTCTGCCGACCGCTCAGGATCCCGTCGACAGCGGCGTACTGTCCGGCGATGCCGATGCGTGCTCGCACGCCCGCCCGGTCACGGGCGACGTTGCGGCCGGCGACCCAGGCCTGGCCCGAGTCGAAGCTCGCGAGGGTGGCCAGGATGCGTACGGTCGTGGTCTTGCCGGCGCCGTTGGGGCCGAGCAGGCCGTGGACGGTGCCGGCGGGTACGGCGAGGTCGATGCCGTCCAGGGCGGCGCCGCGGCCGGGGTAGCTCTTGCGGAGCCCCTGGGTCCAGATGGCGGGTTCGTCGGTGATCATGCTGCTGCCTCCATGTCCTTGGCGGGAGTGCGTCGGGCGGTCCAGCGTTCGGTGGTCGAGCTTGTCGAGACCACGCCGGCCGGGGTCACCTCGTCGTGGCGGCCCAGCGAGATCCGGGCGATGTTGAGCAGCGACTCGCTGCCCTCGGCGTAGTAGCCGCAGTGGCCGGGGATGTCGCCGGTGCCGAAGCGGGTCGCGCCGAGCTCGAGCGGCCCGCGCCCGAGACCGAGGCGACCGACCCGCACCCGCGGGACCAGCCGGATCCGGTCCGTCTCGCCGTACGCGGCCCAGAGCCGGGTGCCGGTGCCCAGCTCGGAGCGCCGCACCGCCCCCATCCCCGCGCTGCCCAGCGCCACGTAGTCCTCCGCGCGGGCGGAGGGCAGGGCGAGGCCGGCGACGGTCGAGCCGTAGCTGTGACCGACCAGGGTGAGGTGGGCGGCACGCGGCAGGTAGTGGGTCAGGTTCGCCAGGTCCTGCGCACCGGCGTAGGCCGGGGTATTGGTGATCGCGTTGTACCACTCCGGCGGCGAGTGGTAGCCCAGCCAGACCACGACGGCCGACCGGCTCTCGGGCGCGATCTCCTGCATCGTACGCAGCAGCAGCTGCCCACGGGAGCGCGGACTGTGGGCCTCGGTGCTGGTGAAGTAGTTGCCGAGGTGGTGGCCGTTGCCGGGCACGACGACCGCGATGTGGTCGGCGGTCGCGGCGTCCCCGAAGACCTCCACGACCCGCGCCCCTCCGGGCGGGTCGCAGGCGAGCAGGCGGGGTCCGATGGATCCGTCGGCCTCGTTGAGGCCGTATCTGAGCGGCGTCACAACTGTCATGGCCGTGACGGTAGGAATCAGGTGTGCCGCCGCACGTCACTCCCGGGAGCCATTCGACCCCCTACCGGGGTAGTGCGGGATGTCCCTGAGGGCTCACCTGGGCTAGACGTGTGGCGCGACCAAGCCGCTCTCATAGGCGAACACGACGGCCTGGGCGCGGTCGCGCAGGCCGAGCTTGCCGAGGATGCGGCTGACGTGGGTCTTCACGGTCTGCTCGGCCAGGAAGAGCTCGGCGGCGATCTCGCTGTTGGAGCTGCCGCGGGCGATGTTCTCGAGCACCTCGCGCTCGCGCTCGGTGAGCTGCTTGAGGCGCGGGTCGGCCTTCCGGCGTCGCGGGGCGCGGGCGAACTGGGCGATCACCTGCCGGGTCACCGACGGCGAGAGCAGGGCCTCGCCGGCGTGGACGACGCGGATCGCAGAGGCGAGCTCGTCGGGCGAGGCGTCCTTGAGAAGGAAGCCGCTGGCGCCGAGGCGCAGCGACTCGTGGACGTACTCGTCGGCGTCGAAGGTGGTCAGCATGACCACCTTGGTCTGCGCGGTGGCCGGGTTCTCGGAGAGCTGCCGGAGCGCCTCGATCCCGTCCATCACCGGCATCCGGACGTCCATCAGCACCACGTCGGGATGCGTACGCCGCACCACCTGCAGCGCCTCGGCTCCGTCGGCCGCGGTGCCGACCACCTCGATGTCGGGCTGGGTGCTGAGCAGCGCCACGAAACCCGAGCGCACCATCGCCTGGTCGTCGACGACCACGATCTTCACCGTCACGGGGTCTTCCTACCGCGTTTGGCCGGTGTGCGCACCGCGGTTTGGGCCGGGAGCCGAGCCTCGACGACGAACTCGCCGTCGGCTGCTCCCGCAGTGAGGCTGCCGCCCACCGCGCTCGCGCGCTCGCGCATCCCGATCAGCCCATGACCACCTCCGGTGGCCTCGGTGGCGGGGGCGGCACCGTCGAGCGGGTTGACGACCCGGATCTCGAGGTCCTCCTCCCCCAACGCCAGGTCGACGCCGACCGCCTGGCTGGGAGCGTGGCGGCGGGCGTTGCTGAGCGCCTCCTGCACGATCCGGTACGCCGCGGTGCCGACCTCCGGGGCGACGTCGGTGAGCTCCGGAAGGGCACCGCGCACCTCGACCCGTTGCCCGGTCCCGCGCGCAGACTCGAAGAGATCGGCCAGTCCGTCGATGCCCGGCACCGGGACCCGGCCGGACTGCCCCTCCTCGGTACGCAGCACGTCGAGCACCCCGCGCATCTGCCGCAGCGCCGAGGCCGCCAGGTCGGCGATCTCGGCGAACTCGGCCTCGGCCGCCGGGCTGACGTCGTCGACCCGGTGTGGCGCCGATCTGGCCTGGACGGTGATCAGCGACATGTTGTGGGCGATCACGTCGTGCAGCTCACGGGCGATGCGCGCCTTCTCCTCGACCACCGAGCGGCGCTCGTGCTCCTCGCGCAACGCGCTGCGCGACTCGGAGAGCCGTCGAGCGACGGTCGCCAGGGCACCCAGCAGCAGCGCGAGCGAGGCGTAGTTGGCCACCTCGATGAGTGACGGGACGAGGTCGTTCCAGGCCATCCCGACCACCGACAGGACCACCCCGATGGCGACCTGGATGCCGAGGGTGATCGCCGCCAGCCGCCAGCCGGCGACCAGGGTCAGCACCACCAGCACCAACAGCTGGGTCAGCGTCGGCGGCGGGATCATCCACGGCCACCCCTCCTCGCCCAACCTCGCGACCGCCAGCGCGGCCACGGTCACCGCGACCAAGGAGAGCCCCGCCGCCTCCACCGGACGCCGGAGCGCCAGCGGGATCGAGGCGGCGTGCGTGACCCCGATGAGCAGAGCGACCCCGCCCGCGACTTCGTAGGGGTCGGTGGTCAGGACCGCGGCCTCCACGATCCCGAGCACGGTCGCGGCGACGTACAACGCCAGACGACCGCGACCGGGCCAGGTCTTCAACATGTTCAAGTAATACCAGGCACGAGAGCACGACCGGCGGCGCATCGACCGCTCGAGAAGTGGTCACTATGGGCCCTCTCTAGGGCCTCCGGAGAGCCCACATCGACCACTCCTCACCAGCGGATGAGACGTCACCGGCCCACGGCGGCCTTGTCCTCGTCCTGCGTCCGGATCGTGCCCTCACCGGACTCGATCCGGCCCTTCAGGCTGACGGTGATGTAGTGGGTCCAGGCGTCGTAGCAGACGTCGAAGCACTCGTCGCCGCGCGCGAGTCCCTCGTGGGTGAAGGTCACGCGGGTCTGGTCACCCTCGCGGGCGATGTCGAAGCGTCCGGTCGTGCCGATCCACTCCTTCTTGTCCGCGATGAAGTCGAGGTAGCCGTCGGTGAACTCCCACACCACGCGCTCCCCCGGGACGAGCTCGGCCACGCGCTGCTTGGAGAAGTGGATGTCCGGCACCAGGTAGAACCACTCGGCACCGACCTCGTCGGTGGGTCCGGCGATGTGGTGCCCCCACCAGGAACGTACGTCGTTGATGGCCTCGTACGCCTCCTGAGGAGTGGCGTCGACGGTGAAGGTTGCGGTCAGGTCGCTCATGGCTGTCCCCTTGGAATCGATGTGACTTGCATCATGCAAGTTCCACCGTAGACACAGACACTTTCATCATGCAAGTGATTTGCTAGGGTCGTCCTCGTGCTCGGAAAGACGTACGACGGCCAGATCTGCTCCATCGCCCGCTCCCTCGAGATCGTGGGCGAGCGCTGGACCCTGCTGATCCTGCGGGACGCGATCTTCGCCGGGGTCACGCGCTACGGCGACTTCCAGCACAACCTCGGCATCTCCACGAACATCCTGAAGACACGCCTCGCGACCCTCGTCGAGGCCGGCCTGATGACGCGCGACGACGGCGGCGACTACCGGCCGACGGCGATGGCCCAGGGGCTGCGGCCGGCGCTGATCGCGCTCACGGAGTGGGGCGACACGTGGTTCGCGCCCGACGGACGACCCATCGACTACCTGCACGCCGACTGCGGTGAGCCCGTCCACGTCGAGACCCGGTGCGAGCAGCACGGAGACGTCCCGCCCGACCAGGTCGTGGTGCGACCCGGGCCGGGCATGCCCGCCGAGTACCTGGCGGCCCGGCGACCGATCCGAGAACGATGACCACCCCATGGCACAGCAGAGCCCGCCGCGAATCGTACGGCGGGCTCTGCTGCATGGGGTCTCAGGCGTCGACGAGCTCTCGGTCGCTGGTCTCGCCGAGGCGGACCAGGGAGAACACGCTCAGCAGACAGAACGCCGCAATGACGGTGGAGAGCATGACGGTGCTGGCGCCGGCCTTCTGCAGCGAGGCGAAGAGGAGCGGCGAGAGGCCCGCGCCCATGCCGGCGAGCTGGTAGCCGAGCGAGGCTCCGGTATAGCGCGACGAGGTCTTGAAGACCTCGCTCATCAGCGCCGCGAGCGGGCCGTAGAAGGCGGCATGGATGACCGACTGGCCGAGCACGACCGCCAGGACGAGCAGCGCGACCGACCCGCTGTCGAGCATCGGGAAGAGCAGGTAGGCGAAGACCGCGGTCGCCACGGCGGCGGTGAGGACCACCGGCCGGCGGCCGACCCGGTCGGTGAGCGCAGACCAGCCGATGATGCCGATGACCGCGCCGGCCGAGGAGACCGTGAGCGCGTTGAGCACCGTCGGGCGCTCGAAGCCCGCCCCGAGGGCGTAGCTGATCAGGAAGGTGGTCAGCGTCCCCTGCACGACGAAGGCACCGAGCCCGATGCCGACGGCCAGCAGGAGCGTACGCGGGTGGTTGCGGAGGACGTCGAGCAGCGGCGTACGCGCCTCTGCCTTCTTCTCCTTCATCGCCTCGAAGGCGGGCGACTCGGTCACGCTGAGGCGGATCCACAGGCCGACCGCGAGCAGGACGATGCTCAGCAGGAACGGCACCCGCCAGCCCCACGCGGTGAACTGCTCGGGCGTGGTGACCGTGGCCATCAGCGCCATCACCGCGGTCGAGAGGACCATGCCGGCCGGGGCGCCGGCGTTGGTGAACGAGGCCCACAGCCCGCGGCGGGAGGTGGCGTGCTCGGCGGTGATCAGCACCGCGCCGCCCCACTCGCCGCCGATCGCGACACCCTGGATGACGCGGAGCAGGACGAGGAGAACCGGCGCGGCCGCACCGATCTGGCCGTACGTCGGCAGGCACCCGATCAGGAAGCTGACGACACCCATGATCAGCATCGTCAGAACCAGCATCTTCTTCCGGCCCAGCCGGTCGCCGAAGTGGCCGAAGACCACGCCGCCCAGCGGGCGCGCCAGATAGCCGGCGGCGAAGGTGCCGAAGGACGCGATCGTGCCGGTCACGGGGTCGAGGTTGGAGAAGAAGACCTCGTTGAAGACCACGGCCGAGGCGGTGGAGTAGAGCAGGAAGTCGTAGTACTCGATCAAGCTGCCCGTGAAGCTGCTGGCGACGATCCGGCCCATCTGCGTACGTGGACCGGTCGTGCTACCACCGGAGGTGAGGGTCATGTGGGGGCTCCATTCAGGATTCCTGTTTATCAGGATTCCTGTCGATTCTGGGTGATGTACGTCACGCCTGTCAAGGAGCCCCCACGACCGGGCTAGAAGGTGAGCACAGGTTTCACCGTGGCGCCCGAGACCATGTCGGCGACGGCCGTCTGGATCTCCTCGAACGGGTAGCGCCGGACCAACCGGTCCAGCGGCATCCGCCCGTCGGCGACCAGGCGCGCGAGTGCGGGGATGAGCGTGCGGGTCTCGGCGTCGCCAAGGGTCAGGCCCGTCACCCGCTTGCCGGGCAGCATCGCGTTCACGTCGAGCCCCACCTCGGTGCCGAACGGCGGTGCGCCGACGATGACCGCGGTGCCCCGGGCTCGCAGGGCGTCGACGCCCTGGCGGAGCACGCCGGTGTTGCCGGTCGTCTCCACGACGCCGTCCGCACCACCTCCGGTCAGCTCCATCAGCGCGGCGGTCAGGTCGTCGACCTGGCCGGCGTCGATGACGTCGGTCGCCCCCAGCTCGCGGGCCAGCCCGAGCCGCTCGGCCACCCGGTCCACCGCGATGATCCGGGTGGCCGGAGTCAGGCGTGCGGCCATCACCGCGGACAGCCCGACCGCACCCGCGCCGAGGACCACCACCGAGGCCCCTGGGCGCGGGGCGAGCACGTTCCAGACCGCGCCGACACCGGTCTGCACGCCGCACCCGAGCGGGGCGAGCAGGGACAGGTCCGCCTCGGGATCGACGCGTACGGCACTGCGCTCGTCGACGACCGCGAGCCGGGAGAAGGAGGACTGCCCGAAGAAGTGGCCGCCGATCGCCTTCCCGCCCCTGCTCACCGGGGAGGCGCCGTCCAGGCGCGCACCTCCGATGAGGTTGGCGGGAAGCCAGACGTCGCAGTACGCCGGATGGCCGTCACGGCACTGGGCGCAGGTCCCGCAGGAGCTGAACGACAGCAGCACCTGGTCGCCGGGCGCGAGGCTGCGTACGCCGGATCCGACCTCCTCGACGACACCGGCGCCCTCGTGCCCGAGAACGCCCGGGAGCGGGAACGGCAGTCCGCCGCTCGCCACGCCGAGGTCGGTGTGACAGAGCCCGGCGGCGACCATCCGGACCAGGATCTCGTCGGGGCGGAGCGCGTCGAGCTCGACGTCTCCGATGGTGAACGGGGCGCCGGCGGACTCGACCACCGCCGCCTGGGTCGTGATGCTCATGACTGCTCCCCGGTCGCGGTCGTGGGCGGCAGCGAGATGACGACGGATCGGACCTTCGTGTACGCCTCGAGCGCCTCCGGGCCGTACTCGCGGCCGAAGCCGGACTGCTTGACGCCGCCGAACGGCACCGCCGGATCGAGCATCGCCCAGTCGTTGACCCAGACGATCCCGGCGTCGAGCCTGCCCGCGACCCGGTGCGCCCGCGTGAGATCCCGGGTGTGCAGCCCCGCCGCCAGCCCGTACGCCGTGGAGTTGGCGAGCGCCACGGCCTCGTCCTCGTCCGCGAACGACTGCACCGTGAGGACCGGCCCGAAGACCTCCTCGTTGACCACGCGTGAGTCCGCGGGCAGGCCGGTGATCACCGTCGGCGCGTAGTAGAACCCGTCGGCGAGGTCGCCTCCGAGCGCCGGACGCTCGCCGCCGGTGACGATCTGGCCGCCCTCCTGGCGCGCCAGGGCGACGTACTCCTCGACCTTCTTGCGGTGCTGGTCGCCGGCCATCGGGCCGATGACCGTCGCCGGGTCGCGCGGGTCACCGAGAGGTACGCCCGGGACGGCGTGCCGGAGGATGCCGACCACCGTGTCGTGGATCTCCGCGGCGACGAGCAGCCGCGGCCCGGCCATGCAGAACTGACCGGTGTTGAAGACGAAGGCCTTGATCACGGCGCCCACGGCGATCTCGATGTCGGCGTCGGCGAAGACCAGGTGCGCGCCGTTTCCGCCGAGCTCCATGGTGACCGGCTTCAGGTGCTCGCCCGCGACGCTCGCAGCCCGGCGGCCCACGGCCGTCGACCCGGTGAACGCGATCTTGTCGACTCCGGGATGGCGCAACAATGCGTCGCCGGCCTCCGGGCCGGTCCCGGTCACCACGTTGAGCACGCCGTCGGGAACCCCGGCATCGGCAAGGAGCCGAGCCATGAACAGCGCACTGAGCGGCGTGTCGTCGGCCGGCTTGTGCACGACGGTGTTGCCCGCCGCCAGCGCGGCCGCGATCTTGGTGCTCGACAGGATGAGCGGGAAGTTGAACGGCGTGATGGCTCCGACCACGCCCAACGGCTCGCGCCGGGTGTAGGCGAGGGCCGGGATGGGCGTGTCCCGTACGGACCCGTCGAGGGTCTGCGCCAGCGCAGAGCAGTACTCGTACTGCTGGGCGACTGTCTCGACATCGACGTGCCGGGCCAGGGTCACGGGCTTCCCGACGTCTCGGCTCTCGACCTCGACCAGCTCGTCGGCCCGCTCGCGGATCAGGTCCGCGACACGGTGCAGGACGCGGCCGCGGTCACGCCCGCTCATCCGGGGCCAGGGCCCGGTGTCGAAGGCCTCCCGGGCGGCGGCCACCGCGCCGGCGACGTCGGCGGCGTCGCCCGCGGGCACGCTCGTCAGCACCTTGCCCGTGCTGGGATCGGTCACGTCCATCCGGCGGCCGCTCACCGAGTCTGTCGGCCGGCCACCGATGAAGAACTGCTGGTCCTCGTACGTGGCGGGCATGTCAGAGCCCCTTGCCGCGATGTGTCCCGACCGCCGGCCGAGGGTCGTAGACGGGCCTGGGGCGGCCGGTGGGGGTGCTGGCGAGGATCCGGCCCATGTGCGTCCGTGGGCCGGTCGGGCATCTGCCGTCGGGAATGAGGGTCATTGCGGGCTCCGTTCAGGATTCCTGTTTATCAGGATTCCTGTCAATGCTGCGTGATGCCCGCCACCCCGTCAATAGATGCGACGGTCAAAACCCTGGTTGGCCCGGACGTGGCCCGGGCTCAGGCGAGTCCGAGCAGGCGGATCGCGTTCTCCTTCAACAGCAGCGGACGGACCTCGTCCTTGATCTCGAGCTTCTCGAGGTCGCTGAACCAGCGGTCGGGGGTGATCACCGGAAAGTCGGAGCCGAACAACACCTTGCGGCGCAGCGGACCGTTGAGCTGCTTGACCAGCTGCGGCGGGAAGTACTTCGGCGACCACCCGGACAGATCGATGTGGACGTTGGCCTTGTGGGTCGCGATCGAGATCTGCACGTCGACCCAGGGGACGGCGGGGTGCGCCATCACGATCTGCAACTCCGGGAAGTCGGCGGCGACGTCGTCGAGGAGCAGCGGGTCGGAGTAGCGGAGCCGGATCCCGCGACCGCCGGGGAGGCCGGCACCGATCCCGGTCTGGCCGGTGTGGAAGAGCGCGACCACGCCGAGCTCCTCCAGGGTCGCCCACAGCGGGCGGAGCTCGGGGTCGGCCGGGGAGAAGGCCTGCAGGCCGGGATGGAACTTGAAGCCGCGTACGCCGTAGTCCTCGGCGAGACGACGGGCCTGCTTCACCGCGGCCTCGCCCTTGCGGGGGTCGACGGAGCCGAACGGGATCAGTACGTCGGCGTGCTCGGTCGCGCGCTCGGCGATCTCCTCGCTCGACAGCGGCGGATGGTCGAGGCCGGTCGAGGCGTCGACGGTGAAGATCACTGCCGCCATGTCGCGCTCGCGGTAGTAGGCGGCGAGGTCGTCGACGGTCGGGGTGCGTGGGTGGTCACCGCGGAAGTAGGCCGCCGAGGCGTCCATCAGCTCCTGGTCGAGGGAGAGGTGACCGTGATGGTCGGCCTCGACGTGGGTGTGCATGTCGAGGGCTCGGATCGAGGCGGTGTCGATGCGGGGCTCGTAGCGGGTCATCGGGTGGTTCCTTCCGGGGTGCCGTACAGCTCGCGGACCCGGGACTTCAGCAGCTTCCCGGAGGCGTTGTGCGGGATCTCGTCGACGAAGACGACGGCCTTGGGGATCTTGTAGCGAGCGAGCCGTCCGTCGAGGTGTTCGAGCAGGTCGGACTCGGTGAGGGCGGAGCCGGGGCGGCGTACGACGACGGCACGGCCGACCTCGCCCCAGCGCTCGTCGGGGACGCCGATGACAGCGGCCTCGGCAACGTTCGGATGGGTGTAGATCGCCTGCTCGACCTCTGCCGGGTAGACGTTCTCGCCGCCACTGATGAACATGTCCTTCACCCGGTCGACCACATAGAGGAAGCCGTCGTCGTCGAGCACCGCGACATCGCCCGTACGCAGCCAGGGCCCGTCGAAGGCAGCCTCCGTCGCTGCTCCGTTGTGCCAGTAGCCGGGAGTCACGTTGGGGCCGCTGACGTGCACCTCACCCGCCTGGCCGGGCGTCGCCTCCTCGTTGCCGGGTGCCACGACGCGTACGTCGGTGAAGAAGCACGGGGTGCCGGCCGAGCCGAGCTTGTCGAGGCCGTCGCCGGCGCGCAGCATGGTCGTGCCCGGGGAGGCTTCGGTCAGGCCGTAGCCCTGGATGATGTGCAGACCGCGGCTCTGCCAGGTGTCGAGGAGCGTGCGCGGGATCGGCGCACCGCCGCTCAGGGCCGAGCGGAGGCTGTCGAGGTCGGCGGTCGCCCAGGTCGGCTCCTGGGCGAGCGCCTGGTACATCGAGGTGACCCCGAAGAGCAGGGTGACCCGCTCCCGCTCGATGGTGGCGATCGCGGCGGCCGGGTCGAAGCGGGCCGCAATGAGCGACGTACCGCCCTTGAGGAAGGTCGGGAGCAGCAACTGGTTGAGCGCAGCGGTGTGGAACAGCGGCGCGGTGACCAGGGCGATCTCGTCGGAGCGGATGTCGACGTCGACGAGCAGGTTGAAGGCGTTCCACGCGATGTTGCCGTGCGTCAACATCACGCCCTTGGGGCGTCCGCTGGTGCCGGAGGTGTACTGGATCATGAAGACGTCGTCCAGCCCGACCTCGACGTCGATCCGCTCCTTCCGCGGCACCGCGAGCGCGTCCAGCCCGTGACCGCCCGCGGCCGTGAACCGGTGGCTCGGCAGCCCGAGGGCCGCGACCGCCTCGGCTGCGACCGCGTCGTCGAAGTCGTCGGCGTGGACCAGCAGCGCCGGTTCGGCGTCGGAGAGGATCCAGGCCAGCTCGGGCGGCGCGAGCCGGGTGTTGAGCGGCAGGAAGACCGCCCCCAGCCGGGCGGTGGCGAAGAGCGTGACCGCGAGCTCGATCGAGTTCAGGCCGAGGAAGGCGACCCTGTCCCCCGGAGCCACTCCGCGGGCACGGAGTCCGTGGGCGACCGCATCCACGAGGCGGTCGACTTCGGCGTACGTCACCACCGCGTCGTCCTGCACGAACGCCCGCGCGCCAGGGGTCATCCGGGCCCGCCTGGCGGGCCATGATCCGATGCCGCTGTCCAACATGTCGATCCTCGTTCGTCTCGTGGGCTCAGCTGAGCCCGAGGTCGGTCTTGATCTCCAGCAGTCGCCGCAGCGCCTGGTCGCGGCGCCCGACGAGGTCCTCGGCAGAGGTGCCGTCGAGCTCCTCGTCGACCCCGTCGACCAGCTTCTCGACCAGCCCTGCGGTGAGCTCCGGATGACCGAGGTCGTCCCACCATTCGACCATCGGCGGGCCGAGATGCTCGAGCACGTGCCCGAGCCCGCCCGGGCCGCCGGAGAGGTGCTGGGTGGCGAAGGGGCCGAGCAGGGACCAGCGCAGCCCGGGGCCGTCGGCGATCGCGGTGTCGATGTCGGCGACCGAGACGATGCCCTGGTCGACGAGGTGGTACGCCTCGCGCCACAGCGCCGCCTGGAGCCGGTTGGCCACGTGCCCGGGGACCTCGCGGCGGATGTGGATGGGACGTTTGCCCAGGTGGCGCAGGGTATCCAGGGCCGCCTCGACGGCCTCCGCCGACGTCGCCGATCCACCCACGACCTCGACCAGCGGCACCAGGTGCGGCGGGTTGAACGGGTGCGCCACCAGCACCCGCTCCCGGTGGTGGGTGCACGCGTCCTGGAACGTGCTCGGCATCAGCCCCGAGGAGCTGCTGGTCAGCAGTACGTCGGGGGCGGCCGCCGCGTCGAGCGCGGCGAAGATCTCGCGCTTGACGTCCAGCCGCTCGGGTCCGCTCTCGAGCACCAGGTCGGCGGCCGCGCCGACCTCCGCGAGGCTGTTCGCGAACCGCAGCGATCCCTCGGGGATCTGCGCCCGCAGCCGCTCCTCGGCGCCTTCGGCCGGATCCCAGGCGACCACGTCGAGCCCGTGCTCGAGCCCGAGCACCACCCAGCTGACCCCGATCGCGCCGGTGCCGACGACCCCGAGCGTACGAACGTCCTCTCCGCTCCTCATGCGGTCCTCCTGCTCAGCGCGCCCGAGGTCGCCAGCGCGACGAACGGGTCCAGGGACGCCGGGTCGGCGAGCGCGTCCCGGCTGGCGACGTCCTCAGGACGTACGCCCTGCAGGATGCGCTTGGCCGGCAGCTCGAGCTTCTTGCCGGTGAGATTGCGTGGCACCGCAGGCACCTCGATCACCTGGTCGGGGATGTGCCGCGGGGAGAGCGCCGACCGCAGCGCGCGGACCAGTCGGGTCCGGAGCGGGTCGTCGAGGCGGGTGCCCTGGTCGGTGACCACGAAGAGCAGGAGCTCGCCGTTGCCCCCGTCGGGGTCCTCGAGGTGGACGACCAGCGAGTCGGCGACACCGTCCACCTCCTCGGCGACGCGGTAGAACTCGGCGGTGCCGAGGCGTACGCCGCCGCGGTTGAGGGTGGCGTCGGAGCGGCCGGCGACGTGGCAGCTGCCGTTGTCGTGGAAGAGGATCCAGTCGCCGTGGCGCCACACGCCCGGATAGTGGTCGAAGTAGGCGCTCCGATAGCGGGAGCCGTCCTCGTCGCCCCAGAAGCCGACCGGCATCGAGGGCATCGGCGAGGTGATGACGAGCTCGCCGAGCACGCCTGTGACCGGCGAGCCGGACTCGTCGTAGGCGTGGGCGTCGACGCCGAGGCAGCGGCCGGAGATCTCGCCGGCGTAGACCGGGAGCAGCGGGTTGTTCTGCACGATGCCGGAGCAGACGTCGGTGCCGCCGCTGCCGACGTTGATCTGCGCCCCCGGAAGCTGGTCCCGCAGCCAGGCGTAGCCCTCGGGCGGGAGCGGCGCCCCGGCCGAGCCGAGGACGCGAATCCGCAGGTCACCGAGGTCCTTCAGGTCTACGTCGGCCTTGCGGCAGGCCATCACGAAGCCCGGGCTGGCGCCCATCACCGTCGCCTCCGTCGACGCCGCGAGCCGCCACTGCCAGGTCAGGTCGGGGTGCATCGGGTTGCCGTCGACCATGACGATCGAGGAGCGGACCAGGAGCGAGGAGACCAGCGCGTTCCACATCATCCAGGCGGTGGTCGAGAACCAGAGCATCCGGTCCTCGGGCCCCATGTCCCACGAGAGCGCATGGTTCTTGAGGTGCTCGAGCAGGATGCCGCCGTGGCCGTGGACGATCGCCTTCGGCCGGCCGGTCGTGCCGGAGGAGAAGAGCACGACCAGCGGGTGGTCGAACGGCACCGGCTCGAAGACGAGCTCCGCCCCGGGCTCCGAGTCGAGCAGGGAGGTCCAGGAGAGCGCGTCCTCGACGCAATGCGGGCCGTACTCGACGTCGACCACATGGCGCACCGACGGCAGCTCGGCCCGGATCTCAGCCACCTGCGAGCGCCGGTCGATGTCCTTGGCGCCGTAGCGGTAGCCGCCGGCGACCAGCAGCACGACCGGCTCGATCTGGGCGAAGCGGTCGATCACGCTGCGCGGCCCGAACTCGCTGGCGCAGCTCGCCCAGGTCGCGCCCAGGCTGGCGGTGGCGAGATAGGCGACCAGTGCCTCGGGGATGTTGGGCAGGTAGCCGGCGACGCGGTCGCCGCGGCGTACGCCCAGGCGCTCCAAGGCGGCGCGCGCCCGGGCCACCTGGTCACGCAGGTCGCCGAAGGTCAGCTCGACGTCGTCACGCGTCTGCGACCGACCGAGCACCGCGACCCGGTCGAGATCCTCCTCGGTGCCGAGCGCGTGCTCGGCATAGTTGAGCAGCGTTCCCGGGAACCAGCGCGCTCCGGGCATCTCGCGCGAGGCGAGAACGGTGTCGTACGGAGCGTGCGACCGCACCTCGAAGAACTCCCACACCGCCGACCAGAAGCCATCGAGGTCGGTCACCGACCAACGCCACAGCTCCTCGTGGGTGGTCATCTCCAGGTCGCGCTCGCGGGCGAGCCAGGCCAGGAACTCACCGACGCGGGAGGTGGAGAGCACGTCCGCCGGAGGCGTCCAGACGATGTCGCCCTGCTCGATCTGCTGCTGGGTCGCGCTCACTGGTCCGTCACCTTCCTGGCCCGGCCGTCGAGGAAGTCCTGCATCCGCCCCTTCGCATCGTTGGTCCCCTGGGCGATCGCGGCCATCAGCGACTCCATCAGGAAGCCGTCGCGCGGGTTGGCCTCGGCGATACGCGGCAGCGCCTGCACGACGGCGAAGTTGGTCTGCGGTGCGTTCTGGGCGATCCGGCCGGCCAGCTCGAGGGCGGTCTTGCGGCCGGTGCCGTCGGCGACCGCGTACTGGCTCAGGCCCAGCCCCAGCCCCTCCTGCGCGTCGTAGCGCCGGCCGGTCAGCATCATGTCGGCCATCCGGGAGACCCCGATGAGCCGTGGGACGCGCACCGAGGCGCCGCCGCCGACGAAGAGCCCGCGCTGGCCCTCGGGCAGGGCGTAGAAGGTGGACTCCTCCGCGACCCGGATGTGCGCGGCGGCGGCGAGCTCGAGCCCGCCCCCGACCACGGCGCCCTTCAGCGCCGCCACGACCGGGGCCGGCCCGAACTCGATCTTCTCGAAGACCCGGTGCCACATCCGCGAGTGACTGACCCCGGCGAGGGTGTCCCGCTCGGTCATCTCGGACAGGTCGAGCCCGGCGCAGAAGTGGTCGCCATCCGCGTCGATGACGACGGCGCGTACGTCCGGCTCGAGGCCATCGAAGAACCGCTCGATCCCGAGCACCGCCTCGTCGCTGAGCGCGTTCCGCTTCGCGGGCCGGGCGAGCGTGAGCACCGCGATGTCGTCGATGCGCTCTGCCCGCAGGGCATCGGGCAGGGGGGTTCCGAGCATGATGAACTCCTCATGATTGACAGGAATCCTGATAATCTCAGAAGTGGACGCCTCCCGCAAGCGAAGCGATGCTTGAATGACCGCATGACCGACGCACCCCTGCTGCTCTACGTCGTCAAGCAGCTCGAGCTCGCGACCCGAGCCCGCCTCGACGCCGTCCTGAAGGAATCAGGGGTCACGGCCCTGCAGTACACCGCCCTCTCGGTGCTCGAGCGCCGCCCCACGATGAGCGCCGCCGACCTGGCTCGCGCCTCGTTCGTACGCGCCCAGTCCGCCGCCGATCTCATCGGCGCCCTCGAGCGCCGTGGCCTCATCGAGCGCCGCATCGACCCCGACAACCGGCGCCGGATGCTGATCAGCCTCACCACCGAAGGCCGCGCCTTCCTCGACGCGTACGACCCGCGCGTCGAGGAGCTCGAGGAGCAGATGCTGGCCGAGCTCGGACCTGAGGACCGTGAGTCGTTCCGTACGTTCCTCGACACCGCACGTCGGGCGCTCTCCTAGTCGACGATCTCCATCCCACCCGAGGTGAAATTAGGTTAGCCTCACCTCATGAGACCCCACCTCGTCGCCGCCACGGCCGCCGCCCTGGCCCTGGCTCTGTCCGCCTGCTCCTCCGACATCGCCGACGACGATGGCGCGAAACCGGCCTCGGGTGCGTCCTCGGTTCCCGACGGCCCGTGGAGCTTCACCGACGGCTCGGGCGAGGTCGTGAAGCTCGACGAGGCACCGACCCGGATCATCGCGCACGCACCGGCGGCCGCCGCGCTGATCTCCTACGGCATCCGCCCTGTCGGCATCTACGCCGACGAGCCGGTCGAGACCGACCCGAACCTGGACGGCGTGGACCTGACCGACATCGAGGTGCTCGGCGAGGAGTGGGGCTCGATCGACGTCGCCAAGGCGTCGACGCTGAGCCCGGACCTGATCGTCGCCGACTGGTGGCCGGCGGAGAAGGCCCACTCGGGGCTGGAGAACGGCACCAAGGCGAAGAGCAAGAAGCTCGCCGAGCTGGCTCCGGTGGTCGGCCCGTCCCAGGGTGGCTCGATCCTCAACCTCGCCGAGGGCTACGAGGACCTCGCCGAGAGCCTCGGCGCCGACGTCGAGAACTCCCAGGGCGCCAAGGACAAGGCGGCCTTCGAGAAAGCCCGCGACGGCTTCATCGCCGAGATGAAGGACAAGGACCTGACCGCGCTCGCGGTCTCCCCCGCCGACGACCTGCTCTACGCCGCCAACCCGGAGTACGCCCCGGAGCTGCTGGACTTCACCGAGTGGGGCCTGCAGGTGATCACGCCGGACTCGCCGGACCCGGACTTCCCCTACTGGGAGAACCTGAGCTGGGAGAACGCCGACAAGTACCAGCCCGACGTCCTGCTGATCGACAGCCGCACCTTCGTCGACGCCAAGAAGACCGCCGAGGGCCAGCCGACCTGGACGTCGATCCGCGCGGCCGAGGCCGGCCAGGTCATCGAGTGGCCCGCGTTCTGGCTGCACACCTACGGCGACTACGCCGAGGCCCTGACCAAGCTGACCGCCGACCTGGCCGACGTCGACGACACCATCGGCGACTGACTCCGGCGGAGACCATCCGGTGACCAGTTCTGTCGCCACCGCGACACCCGCACCGGCACGACGGCGAGCCTCCGGGCTCGCCGTCGGCCTGCTGCTGCTCGTCGCGCTCGTGCCCGTCCTCGCCTTCCTCAGCGTGACCCTCGGGTCGCGCGACATCGCACTGAGCCAGGTCCTCGACGCCTTCCGCCACTTCACGAGCTCGTCGATCGAGGACACCGTGACCGTACGTCTGCGGGTGCCCCGGACCGTGCTCGGACTCCTCGCGGGCGCGGCTCTCGGGCTCGCCGGCACCCTGCTGCAGGGCCTGACCCGCAACGCCATCGCCGACCCGGGGATCATGGGTGTCAACGCCGGGGCGGCCTTCGCCGTGGTCGGCTCGATCACCCTGCTCGGCATCGGCTCGCTCGGGTTCCACGTCGTCGCGGCATTCGCCGGAGCGCTCGCGGCGACCGTGCTCGTCTACTCGGTGGGCTCGCTCGGACGCGACGGCGCGACGCCGGTGAAGATGGCCCTCGCCGGGGCCGCGATCACGGCCGGGCTGACCGCGGTGACGACCGGGCTGCTGCTCACCGACCTCGACGCCCAGCAGCAGTACCGCTTCTGGCAGGTCGGCTCGCTGGCCGGCCGCTATGCCCCGATCGTGACGGGCGTGGCTCCGTTCCTGCTGGTCGGCATCGTCCTGGCGCTGCTGTGCGGCCGCTGGCTCAACGCGCTGGCCCTGGGCGACGACGCCGCGCGCGGGCTGGGCGTCTCCCTGACACGTACGCGCATCCTGTCGTTCCTGGTGGTGGGGCTGCTCTGCGGCGCAGCGACCGCTGCGTGCGGCCCCATCGTCTTCGTCGGTCTGGTGGTGCCGCACGTGGCGCGGTTCCTGTGCGGTCCGGACTATCGCTGGGTCCTGCCCTACTCGATGGTGCTGGGTGCGCTGCTGCTGCTCGGCGCGGACGTCCTCGGTCGCGTCCTGGGCGGCACCGGAGAGCTCCAGGTCGGCGTGGTCCTCGGCATCATCGGCGCCCCGTTCTTCGTGCTCCTCGTCCGCTACGCCCGGCTGGCGGATCTATGAGCGTCACGCCCCAGACCGTCACGGCCCTGCGGCGTACGCGGCGCAGCCGTCGGATCCGCGCGGGCGTCGTACCTGTCGTCCTGCTCGTCGTCGCCGCCGTCCTGGCCCTGCTCACGCTCTGCTTCGGCTCGGTCCAGCTCAGCCTCGACCAGGTGCTGGCCTCGCTGCTGCACCTGCGCGACCACGCCGCGGTCGACTTCATCGTCCGCGACCTGACCGGGCCACAGGTCAAGGCGGCAGTATGCGTCGGGCTGGCGCTCGGCGCCGCCGGCACGATCTTCCAGCAGCTGCTGCGCAACCCGCTGGCCTCGCCCGACTTCGTCGGCATCTCCGCGGGCGCAAGCGTCGCGGCCGTCGCCGGCATCGCGGTGCCTGCCCTCGGCGGGGTGAGCATTCCGCTGCTGGCCTTCGGCGGCGGCCTGGTCACGGCCGCCGTGATGTACGTCCTGGCCTGGCGCGACGGCATCACCGGCTTTCGCTTCGTGCTGATCGGGATCGGCACCGCGGCGTTCTGCACCGGCGTCACCGGCTATCTCCTCACCCGCACCTCGCTCACCGAGGCCCGGGCCGCGCTGCACTGGCTGACCGGATCGATCGGGCAGGCCGGCGACGCGGAGAACAACGCGCTGCTGATCGCCATCGTCGTCCTCGTTCCGCTGGTGCCGCTGCTCCAGCGGCTGCTCCGCGCCGTCGAGCTGGGCGACGACACCGCCCGCGGTCTGGGCGTACGCATCGAGGCGACCCGGCTCGCCCTGCTCGCGACCGGCGTCCTGCTGACCTCCTTGGCAACCGCGGTCGCCGGCCCGATCGCGTTCGTCGCCCTCGTGGCCGGGCCGATCGCCGACCGGCTGCTCGGCAGCGCCCGCGGCGGCATCGTCGCCGCCAGTGCGGTCGGGGCGATCGTCTGCCTGGTCGCCGACTACGTCGCGATGAACCTGCTGCCGGTCGAGGTCCCGACCGGTGTCGTCACCGGCGCCGTCGGCGCGCCGTACCTGCTGTGGCTCATCGCCACCACCAACCGGAGAGGGATGGGCGGATGACCGACACCATCAGGCCGCGGCTCGCGGCGCGCGAGCTCACGCTGGGCTACGACGACCGGGTGGTCGTCGACCGGCTCGACCTCGACGTCCTCGACGGGCGGGTGACGGCGATCGTCGGCGCCAACGCCTGCGGCAAGTCGACGCTGATGCGGGGTCTCGCCAGGCTGCTGCGTCCGTCCGCCGGCGAGGTGCTGCTCGACGGGACCCCGATCCTCGACCGCGGCTCCCGCGAGGTCGCCCGGATCCTCGGCCTGCTCCCGCAGAGCCCGGTCGCCCCGGACGGAATCACCGTCGGCGACCTGGTCTCGCGCGGCCGCCACCCGCACCAGGGCTGGTTCCGTCACTGGAGCGCGCGCGACGAGGAGGCGGTCGCCGAGGCCCTCGCGGCGACGGACACCGGCGAGCTCGTCGACCGCCCGCTGCGCGCGCTCTCCGGGGGCCAGCGTCAGCGGGTGTGGATCGCGATGGCCCTCGCCCAGCAGACCGATCTACTGCTGCTCGACGAGCCGACGACCTACCTCGACATCAGTCATCAGGTCGACCTGCTCCGGCTGCTGCGTACGCTCAACCGGGAGACCGGGCGCACCATCGTCACGGTGCTGCACGACCTCAACCTGGCCTGCCGCTACAGCGATCACCTCGTGGTCATGGCCGACGGCCGGATCCTCGCCGAGGGGCCACCGGCCGAGGTGGTCACCGCGGAAGTCGTCGACAAGGCGTTCGGACTGCCGTGCGTCGTCGTGCCCGACCCGGTCGCCGGTACGCCGATGGTCGTTCCGGCGGGCGACTGAACCGCCGGCCCGGCCGGAGGAGACCCGGTTGAAGGTGGCGACGCCGGCCACGATGAGAGCCAGAGCGACGGCGAGGCCGACACCGATGCGCTCCCCGAAGATCGGCACGGCGACGACGGCGGTCAGCACCGGGCTCACCGCGCCACCGACCGACGCCCGTCCGCTGCCCAGCGCCTTGACGGAGAAGGCGTAGCAGAGCGTCGACATCAGACCGGTCCCGATGCCCTGGAGAACGGTGAGGAGCAGCACGTCGTCGAGCTCAGCGGTGCCCGCGAGCAGGTGCGACGGCATCGCGCCGAACGATGTCAGGACGAGCGCCGCCAGGCTCGAGACGGTGCACACGGTCAGCACCATCTGCAGGAGCGTCAGGCTCGTACGCTGCAGGCCCGTCGTGAACACCGCCCAGGCGAACCCGCCGACGAGCAGCAACCCGACCCCGCCCAGCGAGGCGCCGCCGCGGACCAGGAAGCCACTCACCGCCACACCTGCCGTGATGAGTCCCAGCGCGACCACCCGCCGTGGCGACATCGAGGCCCGGCCACGCGCCAGCGCGAGCAGCGTGACGAAGAGCGGCACCGTGCCCGGGACCAGCATCCCGGTGAGCGCGGCGCTGGTCAGCTGGGCGCCGAACGCGAACACGAGGAAGTGCGGGAGCCCGCCCACGAGCAGCAGCGCGAGGACGTACGGCCGCTCGCGGCGGACAGCCCTGAACGTGCTCGGCAGCAGCGGAGCCAGCAGGACCACCGGCGTCGCGAACCGGAGGAACGCGGCATCGGCGACGGTCAGGCTCGACCCACCGATGCCGCGCGTGCTCAGTGCGAACGACGACCACAGCACCACCGTCATCCCCAGCGCCGACCACCCCAGATACTTACCCATGTCGCGCCACGATAGGGACATGACCACGGCAAGTGATTGCCAGATCTGCCGCGATCACATCACTCAGTGGCAGAATCTTCCACCATGCGCACCCTCGACGAGACCGACAAGCACATCCTCTGGGAGCTGCAGCAGAACGGCCGCCTGACCAACCAGGAGCTCGCCGACCGCGTCGGCCTCTCCCCCTCGCCGTGCCTGCGCCGCGTACGAGCCCTGGAGGACGCCGGAGTGATCAGCGGCTACCGCGCCGTCGTCGACCCGCACACCGTCGGCATGAACATCACCGCGTTCGTACGCATCAAGATGGCCACCCACACGACCGACGCGGTCGAGACCGTCGAGGAGCACCTCCGCGCCATCCCCGAGGTCACCGAGGCGTACGTCCTGGCCGGCGACCACGACTACCTGCTGAAGGTCGTCACGCCGTCCTTCGAGACCTACGAGAGGTTCCTGCGCGACAACCTCCGCACCATGCCGGCGCTCGCCTCGATCGAGACGACCTTCGCCTTCGGCAACACCAAGGAGAGCTCCCCGCTCCCCCTCGGCTGACAGGCCAGGGCCGTGCGTTCCGCAGACCGGCAGCAGACCCGTTGTCTCTTATTAAGTGACAAAGCGACACGTCGAGCCGTATTCTGGCACTTAATAAAGGACATACGGACATGATTTCACTCTTCGGCACGCCAGACCCCGATCTCGAGGACCAGCAGGTCATCGAAGAGATCCACCACGTCCGCGCCTCCCTCGCGGACTTCCTACGCGCGCCCAAGCGCTGGAACGGACTGCTGCGACGCACCTCGACGGCGCGCGCGATCCAGGGTTCAAACACCATCGAGGGTTACACCGTCAGCCAGGAAGATGCCGTCGCCGCGGTCGACGACGAGCCTCCACTCAGCGCAGACGAGGAGACCTGGCTGGAGATCCTCGCGTATCGCCGCGTACTCACGTACGTGCTCAACGTGGCGACCGAACCGGGCTTCGTCATCGACGACTCGGTTCTGCGGTCGATGCATTTCATGCTCCTCGACCACGATCTCTCCAAGGCGCCGGGCCGATACCGCACCAAGGAGGTGTTCGTCCGCGACGACAGCAGGGGCGTCAACGTGTACGAGGGCCCTGACAGCGAGTCGGTGCCCCACCTCATGCGGGCCTTGTCGGAGTCATTGTCGACACCGCAACCGGATGATCCTCTCGTACGAGGGGCGATGGCTCACCTGAACCTCGTCATGATCCACCCGTTCCGCGACGGGAACGGGCGCATGGCGCGCGCCTTGCAGACGATGGTGCTGGCTCAGGACCAAGTTGTGGAGCCGACCTTCTCGAGTATCGAGGAATGGCTCGGCCACAACACCCAGGACTACTACGACGTCCTCGCTGCGACCGGTCATGGCGCATGGAATCCCGGAAACGACGCGACGCTGTGGGTGAAGTTCAACCTGCGGGCACACCACATGCAGGCTCAGACCATGCGGAGGCGATTCAACGAGGCCGAGATCCAGTGGCAACGGATCGACGAGCTCATCGCGAACCACCGATTGAGCGAACGGGTCGGCGCCGCCCTCTTCGACGCATTGATCGGACTTCGGGTGACCCGTCCGTCCTACGTGAAGCTCACCGAACTCGATGAGCGCACTGCGACTCGAGATCTCGTCAACGCCGCCAACTTGGGACTGCTGGAGGCCCGCGGCGAGCGGCGTGGCCGTCACTACGTCGCCGGCCATCCTCTACGCGAGGTCCAGGCACAGCTGCGTGCCGAGCGCAAGCCTCTCGAAGATCCGTACCCGACCCTCACGGCCGAGATCCGCCGCGCACTGCCGTAGCCGGCCGATGAGCGAGTTCAGTCGGCCTCGAAGGAGCCGTGACGTCCGGCTCCACCGGCGAACCGGGTCGCGCCCGCGACGGTGTCCGCGGTCACCGAGACGACACCGTGGGCGTACTCCGCGGCCAGGGCGTCCTGCTCGCTGAGACCCTCCTGCTCCAGCACCGAGAGCCGGTCGTGGCGCATGCAGGTCTGCGGGAAGGCGGCGAGCTGGCGGGCCAGGTCCTGCGCGGCCGCGAGGGCCTGGCCGGGTGGGACGACACGGTTGGCCAGTCCCATCCGCAGGGCCTCCTCCGCACCGACGGGACGGCCGGTGAGGATCAGGTCCATGGCGTTGCTCGCGCCGATCAGCCGCGGCAGCCGGACCGTTCCGCCGTCGATCAGCGGTACGCCCCAGCGCCGGCAGAAGACGCCGAAGACCGCGTCCTCCTCCATGACCCGCAGGTCGGCCCAGATCGCCAGCTCCAGGCCTCCGGCGACGGCGTGGCCGGCGACAGCGGCGATGACGGGCTTGCCCAGCCGCATCCGCGTGGGACCCATCGGACCGTCCCCGTCGGGCTCGAACCGGTTGGGGTCACCAGCGGCGACCGCCTTCAGGTCGGCGCCGGCGCAGAAGTTGCCGCCGGCGCCGTGCAGCACCGCGACGGCAGCATCGGGATCGGCGTCGAACTCCTCGAACGCTGCCACCAGGGCCTCCGCCGTCGCCCGGTCGACGGCGTTGCGTACCTCCGGACGGTTGATCACGACCGTGGTGACCGGACCGTCCTTGGCTACCTCGACCGTCATGCCGGGAGCGCCCGCTCGAGGATCGCATCCAGGTCGCCGCGGGGCGACAGCGTGCCGAACGCGCCGCCCCAGTCGCGGCCGAGGCGCGAGGAGCAGAACGCGTCGGCGACCGGAGCCGGTGCGTGCCGGACGAGCTGTGAGCCCTGGAAGACCAGGGCCATCTGCTCGACGATCCGCCGGGCGCAGAGCTCGAGGTCGTCGAAGGAGGTGAACTCCTTCTTCAACCGGTCCAGTGCGGCGTCGTAGCGGGTGTCGGCGCCGGAGGCGAGCTCGGCCTCCGCCACGAACGCGTCCAGGGTGTGCGGCTCCTTCGCCAGCGCTCGCAGGGCGTCGAGCGCCGCCACGTTGCCCGATCCCTCCCAGATCGAGAGGAGCGGCATCTCACGGTAGATGCGCGCGACGTCGAAGTCCTCGATGTAGCCGTTGCCGCCCAGGCACTCCAGGGCCTCGTTGACCATGAACGGCGCCCGCTTGCAGACGTAGTACTTCGTGACCGCAAGCGCGATCCGGCGCAGCGCGGCCTCGCCCTCGTCGCCGCGGATCGCCCGGTCGTTGGCACCTGCCAGCCTCAGCATCGCGGTCGTCGCAGCCTCGGACTCGACCTGCAGGTCCGCGAGTACGTTGCGCATCGCCGGCTGCTCGATCAGCGGCTTGCCGAAGGCGCTCCGGTGACGGGCGTGGTGGGCAGCCATGGTCAGCGCGGTGCGCATGCCGGCGGAGGAGCCGATCACGCAGTCGAGGCGGGTCATGTTGACCATCTCGACGATGGTGCGGACCCCGCGGCCCTCCTCGCCGACGAGCCAGCCGGTCGCGGCGTCGTACTCGATCTCGGAGGAGGCGTTCGACCTGTTCCCGAGCTTGTCCTTGAGCCGCATGAAGCGCATCGCGTTGCGCTCACCACCGGGCAGCACGCGCGGGACGAGGAAGCAGGAGACGCCGGCCTCGGTCTGGGCCAGGGTGAGGAACAGGTCGCTCATCGGGGCGCTGGTGAACCACTTGTGGCCGCGCAGGACATAGGTGCCGTCGGTCTGCGGCGTGGCGGTGGTCGTGTTCGCGCGTACGTCGGAGCCGCCCTGCTTCTCGGTCATCGACATCCCGGCGATCAGACCGCGCTTGGTCTCGGGGTCGCGCAGCCCGAAGTCGTACTCCCGATTGGTCAGCAGCGGCTCGAACCTCGTCGCCAGGTCCGGGTTGGCCCGCAGCGCCGGGACCACCGCGTAGGTCATCGAGATCGGGCAGCCGTGGCCGGCGTCGACGTTCCAGGCGTAGAACTTGGCGGCCCTCGCAACGTGGGCGCCGGGCCGGTCGTCTGCCCAGGGCGCGGCGTGCAGACCGTGCTCGACCGCGGTCTGCATGAGCTGGTGGTACGCCGGGACGTACTCGACCTCGTCGACGCGGTGGCCGTAGCGATCATGGGTGTGCAGACGCGGGGGAACCCGCTCGGCGAGGCGGCCCCAGTCCTGCGCCTCGGCGGTGCCGGCGAGGCGGCCCAGCTCGTCGATCTCCGGGAGCGCCCACGCAGCGCCCTCGCGCTCGAGACCCTCCCGCAGGACCGGGTCACCGGCCGTGTTGTGGCCCACCAACGGCGGGACCTGGTTGGTGACCACATGGGTGGAGTGGGCCTCGTGCGTGCTGGTCATGCGTTACCCCTTGCTGATGGAGGGTGATCCATCACGATGTTACATATTCAGACACAGTCGTGTCGAGATATGTTGCATGAGAGGATGTCCGCGTGGCTTCCGTGCGCGATGAACTGGCTCCGCTCTCCGCCCGCTCCACCATCCTGAGCCTGATGCTCGGCGCCCACCCGAACCCGCTGACCCCCGCCGACCTCACCCGCGCCGGCCAGTTCTTCGGCATCGCACCCGCGACCGTGCGGGTCGCGGCCACCCGCGCCGTCAGCGACGGCGACCTGCGCAGGACGGAGGCCGGCTACCGGCTCGGCGAGCGGCTGGTCCAGCGGCAGGCTCATCAGGACGAAGCGGTGCACACGGCGGACAGGCCATGGGACGGCTCCTGGGAGATGGCCATCGTCGTCACTGCCGGCCGCCCCGGCCCCGAGCGCGCCGTGCTGCGCGATGCGCTCAAGGCGCACCGGCTCGCCGAGCTTCGCGAAGGGGTCTGGACCCGGCCGGCCAACCTTCGGCGTCCGCGCTTCTCGGATCCGGTCCTCCAGACCTTCACGGCGACACCGGAGCAGGATCCGGCCGAGCTCGCCGCCTCGTTGTGGGATCTCGGCGGCTGGGCACGCGAAGGCGAGCGTCTGCTCGAGCTCCTCTCATCCACGCCCCAGCCCGCGCTCCGTCTCGCCACAGCCGCCGCGATCGTGCGCCACCTCAGCGGCGACCCGCTCCTCCCCGTGGAGCTCCGTCCCTCGGACTGGCCGGCGGCGGACCTGCGCGAGACCTACCGCGCCTACCAGCGCGAGCTGAGCGAGCTCGCCGCGCTGCCGCGTTGAGCGGGATTCACGCGTTCCGCATGACGCTGGTCTCCCCGTCGATTGGATAGGTTGCGATCGTGCCATCTGTCGAGCTGGCACGAATCGCGCTCGGCCGAGATCAGCGGCCTCAACGCCACATCAAGGAGATCGAGATGGACCTGCTGGAAGTCACGGAACGAGCGAAGCTGCGTCGTGAGGACGCCGCGGCTCGCCTGCATGCCCTGGCCGACGCGCTCGCCCGCAACAACGAGATCGAGTTCGAAAGAGAAGGGCTGCGCTTCAAGGTGCGCGTACCCGACGAGGTCGACTTCAAGCTGGAGGTCGAGATCGGGGACGACGAGCGCGAGCTCGAGGTCGAGCTGAAGTGGTGACAGGCTCACCCAGCTGAACGGCGCGCTCGATCGGCGAGACCTGGGTGCTCAGCAGGTTTCCTGGACGTCCGTGATGAGAGTCCGTACGTCGCTACCGAACGTGGAAAGTGCGGTCGCGGCGGCGCTCAGCGTGGCGGCGGAAACGCTCGCCTTGGCCGCGTCGACGCTCGCCGACAGCGCGTCGTAGCTGGCCTGGACGGTGTCGATCTGGCTGGAGAACTCGGCCTTCGCGTCGGACTTGACCTCGGACAGATCCGACCCGACGGCCTCGAGTCCGCTCTCCAGCTCGCCCAACGCACCCGAGGAGGTCACGTCGATGTCCCGCACGTCCTCGACCGACGCCTCGAGGTCGTCGACGGAGCTGCACACAGCAGGTTGGTCCTCACCGCAGCCGGTCAGCGGTGTGGCCAACGCCAGTGTCATGACAGCGACGGGGATGAGCTTCATGGAGACTCCTTCGATGGTTGCCGGCTGATGGGGATCTGGGCGCGGCCCCCGAACGACGTGGGGCCCATCATTCGCGGGAAAGGGTCCACGGTCGTCACACAGAAGACGTGAACGTCTTCCACCGGCCTTCAGCCACTCTGGGCAACGACCCTCCCGTCCTCGACCGCACGACGCAGTGCTGCGTAGTCCCGCTCGTTCTGGTCGGCGTAGGCCTCGGCGAACGTCGAGATGGCCCGATCGAACCGATCACCAGAGCCGAGGTAGCTCGCGATGGCGACCGGGTCGCCGGAGCGTGCGTGGGCTCTCGCCAGCGTCCACCCGCACAGCCGGGCGTACCCGGTCATGGCAGTGGGATTCATCGCCTCCACGATCGCCGAACCCTTGCCATCCCACAGCTGCCGGACGAAGAAGTCTCGCTCGACGCCGTCGAAGCCGCTCGCGGTCACCCAGCCGAGCATCACGTCGCTCGCGGACTGCATCAGTCGCTGCCCCTCGACGACCCGCTGACCGTGGCTGGTGTAGGCGCTCGTGCCGAGGAAGGGCTCCAGGACGGATGCCTGGGCCTCCTTGGCCTGGAGGAAGAGCGGATCCTGGTCGTCGTTGCCGACCAGCAGCACGATCCAGGAGCGGGTGCCCACACTGCCCACCCCGACCACCTTGCGTGCGGCGTCGGTGAAGCGAAACCCCTCGAGCAGGTGCCGGTGGTCGCCCTGCAGGGTCCGGCGGTAGATGTGCAGGATGGCATGGAGCGTGTCCTCGACCTCGTGGAACTCCTTGTCGGGCATCAGCTCCTGGATCCTGGCGATCACCGGAGGATCGTGGATCAGGCGCGGACGTCCATCCACGATCTCCACGAGCTTGGAGAAGGCCTTCAAGCTGTTCGTCGACCGGGCCTTGGCCATGTTCTTGCGGAAGCGCTTGACCTGCTTGGCCGTGAACTGCGAGCCCAGCAGGGCCTCCAGTTCGTCGACATCCAAGCGGGCGTACCACACGTCGAGCTTGCGCATCCGCGCCAGATCCCGCATCGCCTGTCGGTAGGACGAGGCCGCGGTCAGGTTGATGGTCCTGCGCTCGGCATCGTCGAACTCACGGTCACGCCCCGCGACCGCGAAGCTGGCCACCATGCGCTTGACATCCCATTCGAAGGGGCCGGGCAAGGTCTCGTCGAAGTCGTTGAGGTCGAAGACCAGACGCCGGTCCGGTGCCGCGAACGACCCGAAGTTCGACAGGTGCGCGTCGCCGCACAGCTGGACCATCAGGTCCGTGCGCGGCGCACTCGCCAGATCTGCCGCCATCAGGTAGGCGGAACCACGGTAGAAGGTGAACGGGTTCGCCAGCATCCGGCCGTAGCGGAGCGGCACGAGCTCCTGCAACCGACTGCTTCCCTGCTCCTCGAGGAGGCCGACAGGGTCGGCCCGGTCGGTGGCCGGATGCCACTCGCCGTGCACCGAACGCGGGACCTTCGCTCGTGCTCCTCGGCCCGACGACGCCCGCTCCGCCAGGGTGAGGTGGTGGGGCCGACGTACCTGGGTCTCGATCGAGCTCATCGGTCCATGTGACCTCACGTGCCCGTCTTTGGCATCACGCAGCTTGTGTGACGCGTCGGAGGTCGGCCGGCGGGTGGCGCCGGGTGGTTGCGCGGATCAGTAGTACCAGGGGTAGGGCGACCAGTCGGGCTCGCGCTTCTCCAGGAACTGGTCGCGGCCCTCCTGGGCCTCGTCGGTCATGTACGCCAGGCGGGTGGTCTCGCCGGCGAACATCTGCTGGCCGACGAGGCCGTCGTCGAGGAGGTTGAAGGCGTACTTCAGCATCCGCTGGGCCGTGGGCGACTTCCCGTTGATCTTGCGGCCCCACTCGAGCGCGACGTCCTCGAGCTCGGCGTGCGGGACGGCGCGGTTGACGGTGCCCATGCGTACGCCGTCCTCGGCGGAGTACTCCTCGGCGAGGAAGAAGATCTCGCGGGCGAACTTCTGGCCGACCTGGCGGGCGAGGTAGGCGGAGCCGTAGCCGCCGTCGAAGGAGCCGACGTCGGCGTCGGTCTGCTTGAAGCGCCCGTGCTCGGCGCTCGCGAGCGTCAGGTCGCAGACCACGTGGAGGGAGTGGCCGCCGCCGGCGGTCCAGCCGGGGACGACGCAGATGACGACCTTGGGCATGAAGCGGATCAGTCGCTGGCACTCGAGGATGTGCAGCCGGGCGAGCTTGGCCTTGTCGATCGGGGTGGGCTCCTCCGCGCCGGTCCGGCCGGCGGCGTACGCCTCGGTCTCCTCGTACTGGTAGCCGGCCTTGCCGCGGATGCGCTGGTCGCCGCCGGTGCAGAACGAGTGCTTGCCGTTCTTCTCGGAAGGCCCGTTGCCGGTCAGGAGCACGCAGCCGACGTCGGCGGAGGTCCGGGCGTGCTCCAGCACGCGGAGGAGCTCGTCGACGGTGTGCGGGCGGAAGGCGTTGAGTACGTCGGGGCGGTCGAAGGCGATGCGTACGGTGCCGTGCTCCTTGGCCCGGTGATAGGTCAGGTCGGTCAGATCCTCGAAGCCCTTCACCGCGTCCCAACGGGTCGGGTCGAACGTGTCGGAGACTCCCTCGATGGCGCTCATGGCCCTGAGGTTATCCGGCCCGCTGATCACAGGCTTGACCTTGCCCCCAGGGTCAAGGTCTACGGTCGTACGCGTGCAGATCAAGGAGCTCGCGGATCAGGCCGGCGTGACGGTGAAAGCCGTGCGCTACTACGAGTCGCGTGGACTGCTCACGCCACGACGAGCGGGTAACGGATATCGCGACTATGCCGAGGTAGACGTGCAGGTGGTGCGGGAGATCCGCGCCTTGCTGTCGCTCGGCCTCACCGCCGAGGAGACGCTTCCCTTCGTCGACTGTCTGCGCGCCGGCAACGACCGTGCCGACCTGTGCCCGGCCTCGCTCGAGGCCTATCGGCAGCGCATCGCCGAGATCGACCGGCGGGTGACCGAGCTGACCGCCCTGCGCGGCGAGCTCGCCGGCCTGCTGCACGAAGCCGAGTCCTATCGACCGAACCCGGATCGACCGAACCCTGAAGGAGAGAAGCGATGAGTCAGACCGCCGTGATCGAGGACATCACCGATGCCCGGTTCGCCGAGGACGTACTCATGTCCGAGACGCCGGTGCTGGTGGAGATCTGGGCCGAGTGGTGCCCGCCGTGCCGCCAGCTGGCACCGATCCTCGAGCAGATCGCCGCGGAGCGGGTCGGGAGCCTGCGGGTGGTGAAGCTCAACCAGGACGAGAATCCGGCCACCTCCGCCGACTACCGGGTCATGGCGGTGCCGACGATGCTGCTCTTCCAGGGTGGCGAGCTCGTGCTCCAGCTCGTCGGGGCGCGGCCGAAGTCGCATCTCGACCGCGAGATCGACAAGGCGCTCGCCTGATCCGGCCTCTCGGAATAGGCGCCGCCGTGGCGTGTTGTAGTGGGCATGACCGAACTGCAAGGTGAATACGTCCCGAGCACGGCCGACTGGGTACGCGAGCAGGTCGCCGCGTTCGAAGCCTCCAACGGCGCCGAGGCCAACGTCCTCGAGCGCGACGGCAAGCCGATCATCCTGATCACCAACCGCGGCGCCAAGACCGGCGCGATCCGCAAGACCCCGCTGATGCGCGTCGAGCGCGACGGCCGCTACCTCGCGGTCGCCTCGATGGGCGGCAGCGACAAGAACCCCGCCTGGGTGGCCAACTTCCGCAAGTACCCCGACATGGTGCTCCAGGACGGCGGCACCAAGAAGGCGTACGTCGCTCGCGAGCTCTCCGGCGCCGAGCGCGACGAGTGGTGGGACTACGCCGTGAAGACCTGGCCGACGTACGGCGAATACCAGCCCAACACGTCCCGGATCTTCCCGCTCTTCCTGCTGGAGCCGGCAGGGGTTTAGCTCGCCAATTGACGGGTGCGTAACCGAGACAGTGCCACGACTGTCGGTTCGCGACGCTAGGGTCTATGGCCATGCCGTTCCTGCTACGCGTCGAGCTGCCCGATGTCCCGGGTTCCCTCGGTCGCCTCGCCTCTGCCATCGGTGAAGCCGGTGGCGACATCGAGGCGATCGAGATCGTCGAGAAGAACAAGGTCGAGGGCCGAGCCGTCGACGATGTGCTCCTCGAGACCCAACCGGGAACGATGCCGGACTCCATCGTGTCGGCGTGCAACGAGCTCGACGGCGTGCACGTCGTCTGGATCTCCCGCTACGCCGCCGGCGGCAACCTCTTCCTCGACCTCGAGGCCGTCGAGGACCTCACCGAGAACGCCCTCGAGGCGCTCGACCGGCTCGTGGACGTGCTGCCCCTGACCTTCCGCGCCGATTGGGCCATCCGCGTCCACCGCGTCAAGGGCATCAGCCGAGCCACCGACGGCTCGCCCGAGAACGTCCCCTTCATCGAGCTCGACCGCCCCGAGCGGATCGAGGTCGAGGGTGAGGACGAGAACATGTTCGCCGGCGCCCGCATCGACGGCAACGAGATCGTCATCATCGGCCGCCGCGGCGGCCCCGACTTCCTCGACTCCGAGCTCGCCCGCCTCGGCCACCTCGCCTCTCTCGCCACCTCCATCGCGCGGTCCTGACGCAGCTCAGTTCCCGAGGCGTTGGCGGAGGCCGGAGGCGCGCTGGGCTCGGCGGGTGATCGCGGCGGTGACGGCGTCGGGGGTGCCGACGATGCGTACGCGCTCCTGGGCCCGGGTCACCGCGGTGTAGAAGAGCTCGCGGGTGAGCAAGGGGGAGTCGTCGGGTGGGAGCAGGACGGTGACGGACCTGGCCTGGCTGCCCTGAGACTTGTGGACGGTCATCGCATGCAGGGTCTCGATGTCGCCGAGCCGTGAGGGTGCGTACGTCGCACCGCCCGCGATCGCGACGCGGAGGTCGCCGCCGGCGTCGGTGTAGGTGACTCCGGTGTCGCCGTTGAAGAGGCCGAGGCCGTAGTCGTTGGCGGTGACGAGGACCGGCCGGCCCGGATACCACTCGTGACCCCAGCCGATGCCGAGCGGCTCACCGGTGGTCTCGGCGAGGCCGCGCTCGACCTGCCGGTTCCAGTGGGCGACGCCCCACGGCCCGTCGCGGTGGGCGCAGAGGAGGCGCGACTCGTCGAGCATCTGTACGCAGCGCTCCGCGTCGCCCGCGAGCGCGGCCTCGTGAAGAGCGGCGGCGTGGGCGACCAGGCCACGCTCGACCTCCGCCACCCGGGCCTCGTCGGCCGGGTCGACGAGCTCGACCGCGGGGTCGCCGGACTTCAGCACGTCGAGCGCCGCATCGGCGTCGCCGACCCGCAGCGCCTCGGCCAGGGCGCCGATCGCGCCACCGAAGCGATGGGTGATGCGGAGGGCGGCGACGGCGTCGGGCGAGCGCACGGCGAGCCCGGCGACGAGGTCGGAGAGCACCGCGCCCGCCTCGACGCTCGCGAGCTGGTCGGGGTCGCCGACGAGGATCAGCCGGGCCTCCGGGCGTACCGCCTCGAGGAGCCGGGCCATCATCGTCAGCGAGACCATGCTCGTCTCGTCGACGACGATCACGTCGTGCGGCAGCCGGTTGGTGCGGTGGTGCTTGAACCGCGTCGACGAGCCGGGCCGCCAGCCGAGCAGGCGGTGAAGGGTCGACGCGGTGAGACCTGCGAGGCGGCCGCGGTCGTCGGCGGTGAACTGAGGCGCCCGCTGGGCACCCTCGACGGCCTCCTGAAGCCGCGCGGCCGCCTTGCCCGTCGGGGCGGTCAGTGCGACCCGCAACGGGGTCGAGGACTGCTCGGTGAGCAGCGCCAGCAGCCCGGCCACGGTCGTCGTCTTGCCGGTGCCGGGGCCGCCGGTGAGCACCGTCGTCGACTGCCGGGCGGCGGCGAGCGCGGCGGCACGTTGCTCGGCGTAGCCCTCGCCCGGGAAGAGCCGGGCCGCGGTCGCCTCCAGCAGGGCCTCGTCGGCCACGGGACGCGGCGAGGCCAGGCGGGCGAGCAGGTCGTCGCGTACCTGTCCCTCTTCGCGGTGATAGCGGTCCAGGTAGAGCAGGCCGTCCTCGACCTGCACCAGGGACTGTGCCGCCAGCGGGCTGTCGGCGACGGCGTCCAGCCAGCCTTCAGCGGCGGGCCAGGGCAGCGTCTCCTCGGTCTCCCGCAGCGTGGCCAGGTCGACGCAGACCGACCCTTGCCGGACCGCGCGGACCGCCAGCGCCACCGCCAGTCGCACCTCGTCGCGCTCCTCTCCGGCGAGCGCGGCGGCCCGAGTCGCGACGTGTACGTCGGCGGCGGTCAGCACACCCTCGCGGTTGAACGACGCGAGCAGGCCGGTGGCGGACCTGGCCAGCCGTGCGTCGAAGGGGTCCTCGGACTCCCAGCGCTCGATCATGCGGTTGCTCCGTCCAGCAGGTCGGACAGCGCGATCGCGAGGGACGCGGGCGGCTGCCAGGTGAAGACGCCGGTCGGGATGCCGTCGACGACGGGCGTGTCCGGGCCGAGCATCCCGCGCACGTAGAGGTAGAGCACGCCACCGAGATGCTTCTCGGGGTCGTACCCGGGCAGGCGCCAGCGCAGGAAGCGGTGCACCACCGCGGAGTAGAGCAGCGCCTGCAGCGGGTAGTGGGAGTGCAGCATCGCCTCGGCGAGCTTCGGCTGGGTGTAGTCCATCGCCTCCACGCCCAGGAAGTTGGTCTTGTAGTCGACCACCACGAACCGTCCGCTCGGCAGCCGCAGCACCACGTCCACCGAACCGGTCAGGTAGCCCCGCAGCGACTGGTCCCCCAGCGGCGGAGCCTCCAGCCGGTCGGCGTACGTCACCATCGGGTCGTCCGCCGGAAGGTGAGCGCGCAGGAGCGGCGCGAGGTCACGGAGGCACACGTCGGGATCGTCCGGCCCGCGGGTGTCACCGCCCCCGAGCGGGATCTCGAAGTCGAGCTCGCGCAGCCGGTCGCGTAGCGGGATCTCGGCCAGCGTCAGCCCATCGGCGAGCGGGCCGAGAGAGGTCAGGTTGAGCGGCAGGATCGCGGTCGCGAGGTCCTCGGCCGAGGCCGGCACCGGCCACCAGCGGAGCTGCTCGCGGGTCCTCGTCAGCAGCTCTTCGCCGAGGTCGGGGGCCTGCGGGTCGGTGTGCTCCAGGACCGCGTGGACCAGCGACCCGAAGCCGGCGCCCTTGGGCAGCTCGGCCATCGGCGAGAGGTGCTCCTCCTCCGCGGGAGGCTCGATGAGATCGACGTCCTCGGCGATGGGCTCGTCGTCCTTCCCCTCGACCTCCGGCTCCGAGGTCGCCGCGACGCCCTCGTCGACCCGGATGAGCCCTGAATAGGACGTACGCCGCCACTCGGCGTCGACCTCACGGGTGAACGGCCGCGCGGCCAGCACGCCGGGCGGCGCTTCTCGCACCGTCGGTGCTGCCGTCACCGGCACCGCTTCCTCGGCCACCGGACCGCCGTGGCGCGCGACGTTGCTCAGCAGGCTCGCCGCGTCCTCGTCACTCGGCACGGCGACGCTGTCAGGAACCACCGCTTGACCGGGACCTCGCCCGAACAGCAGCCGGTGCAGTCCGCCGGTGGCCGTGTTGGCCGTCGGCGCCCACCACGCGACGACCTGGGACTGCGCCCGGGTCAGCGCGACGTACAGATCTCGAAGCTCCTCCCCGAGCTCCTCGGCCTGGTGTCGGGCCAGGTGCTCGGCCCACTGCGCGCCGGTCCGGGCGACGTCGATCGTCCGCTGCCCCGAGGCGTCGTGGAAGCGGGCGACCTCCGGGTCGCGGACGAAGAAGTCGTAGGCGAAGGGCAGGTAGACGATCGGGTACTGCAGCCCCTTGGACCCGTGCACCGTGACGATCTGCACCGCCGCGGCGTCCGAGTCGAGCCGCCGCGGCCGCTCGGCGGCGGCGGAACGCCGCCGCTCGTCACGGAACCAGGCGAGCAGCGCAGGCAGTCCGAGCGAGTCGCGCACGGAGATGTCATGGAGCAGCTGCCCCAGATGACGTACGTCGGTGAGCAGCCGGTCCCCGTCGGTGCGCCGCAGCACGCGCGCGGTGAGCCCGCGCTCCTCCGCCGCCTCGATCAGGGCGGCGACGCCTCGGCCGCGCAGCAGCAGCGCCCAGCCGCGCAGCGTGTCGGCGATGCGCGAGGTCAGCGCCTCGCCGCCCGCGTCGAGCTCGGTCGCGGTGTAGCCGAAGAACACGCTCAGCCCGGCTGCCCGCACCAGCGGCGTTCGGTGGGGCGAGTCGAGCGCCTGCAGCAGCGCGAGCCAGTCCTCGCCGGCGGGGGTCAGGAAGACGTCACCGCCGCCGGCCATCACCGCCGGGATGCCGTGCTCCTGCAGCACCCGCTGGACGAGCAGCCCGTGGGAGCGCACCGCGACGATGACCGCGACGTCCCCTGCCTGGACCGGGGCATCGCACCAGGTGGCCCCGGAGCCGAGCAGCTCGGCGATGTCTCCGGCGAGGTCCCGGGCGATGTGGGTGCGGGCGTCACCGGCGGTGATCATCCGGCCGCGGGTGAGCTTGAAGCCGCTGCGACCGACCCGGCGGATCCGGAACGGCGCCGGATGCGGGGCACCCGCCAGCCTTGACCCCGCGTGGTGAGCCTTGACGTCATGGACGACGATCTCGGGCGAGCCCAGAGCTGCGCCGCGCAGGACCACCTGGAGCCGCTCGACCAGCGGGGCGTCGCTGCGCCAGTTGGTGTCGAGCGTCGCCTGCGTCTCGGCCGCTCGGGCGGCGGTCAGGTAGGTGAAGACGTCGCCGCCGCGGAAGGCGTAGATCGCCTGCTTCGGATCACCGATGAGCACGAGGGTGGCGTGGCCCTCGAAGGCCCGGGAGAGCACCTGCCACTGCACCGGGTCGGTGTCCTGGAACTCGTCGACCAGGACGATCCGCCACCGCTGGCGCATCCGTGCCCGGGCCGGCGCCGAGGTGTCCTCGAGCGCGACCGCGAGGCGGGAGAGCAGGTCGTCGTAGGACAGGACGCCGCGCATCTGCTTGCGTCGGTCGACCTCGTCCCGGACCGCCTCGGCGAACCGCACCCGCGCACCCGCGACCGGGTCCTCGGCCGGCGCCGGGGCGAGCACCGACTGCGGGTCCTCGACCGCAGTGCGCGCCAGCCCCAGCGCGTCGTCGCGGTCGAACGGCGGTCGCTCCCGAGCCTCGCCGAACCACTTCAGATAGAGGTCGTCGACGACCTCCACGACCAGCTCGTCGAGCGACTCGACCAGCTCGGCGCCGGCGTCGGTGTCGCCGGCCACCCCCAGCGAGCGCAGCACGAGCTGGCAGAACTGGTGGGTCGTCGCGATCGTGGCCCCGTCGAAGGAGGCGAGCGCGTCGCGCACGCGCTCGTGGCGTACCCGGATCTCGTCGTCGGACACCTCCAGCAGCAGCTCGAGGTGGGCGTCGAGCGGGGTCGGACGCTGCCCGGCGACAGCGGCTGCGAAGGCTCGCTCCGCCTCGACCAGGTGGGAGCGCACGCGGTCGCGCAGCTCCTGGGAGGCGGCGCGGCCGAAGGTGATCGCCAGGATCTCGTCGAGGGTCGCCTCGCCCTCGACGACGTAGCGGGTGACCAGGGCGCCGATGGTGAAGGTCTTCCCGGTGCCGGCCGAGGCCTCGATCAGGGTGGTGCCGGTCGGGAGGGGACCGGTCAGGTTGAATCCGTCCATCACCAGCTCCCCTGCTCGGCGGTGAGCAACGGCGACCACACCCGCATCGCGAGCGCGCCGAAGCGGGTCGTCTCCCCGTCGAACTCCTCGCCGGCCTCCGGCGGGATACCCAGACCAGGGATCCCGGACCCCTTGCCCCAGGCCCTCACCTGCTCCACATCGGACTCCTCGCCCTCGAACCGTCCGTCGTTCCACTCCCAGCCGGCCTTGTAGAGCGCGTCGTCCACCCCGGCCTGGGTCCGCCGCTGGCGGGCGTAGGCGAGCGAGGTCTTCAGCGGCAGCGGCAGCGGCGCGGACAGCCCGCGGTCGCGCAACCGCACCAGGTCACGCAGCACATCGACCGCGGTGTGGTCGAGCGGCCCGAGCTGGGAGAGCCCGAACGGCGTACGCGACCGGGAGTTGCCCGGCCGACCCAGCGTCCACGCGCTCCAGGCCCGGTCCTCGTCGGAGGCGGCCAGCGCGACCAGCTGCACCCACGACTCGATCCGCTGCTTGGCGCCCAGGCGGGAGTACGTCACCGGAGCGAGCCGGTCGCCGTAGACCTGTGGGACGGTGCCGGTCAGGCGCCGACCGTCACCGAGGTCGACCTCGACGTCGACGGCCCGCGCCTGCCCCGTGGAGATGCCCGCCTGCCGCACCCGCAGGGCCTCGGCCGCGATCGGCTTCGCCTTGGTGATCACGTCGGTGAGGATGCGCCAGCCCAGCCATTTCGGAGGCAGTACGCCGCGGCGCCACTCCTGCTGCGTCGCCTGTTCCTCCGACATCCCGGCGAGCAGGTCGTGGAGCAGCCGGTCGCCCACCGACCACTGCCCCAGGCCGTCGAGCTCGACCGGCAGACCGTCGGAGAGCGGGTCGTCATCACGCGGCAACGCCAGGTCCAGCCGGTCGCGGAAGAACGCGCGCACCGGCGCGCGGTAGAAGGCCAGCAGCTCCTCGAGCGTCAGGTCTCCGGTGGCGGCCGGCGCCAGCGGGCCGGGCAGGAACTCCGGCGGCTCGACACGGTCGGACACCGCGGCGAGGGCGCCGGCCTCGGCGGCCTTGTCGAAGGAGAACGAGTGTCCGGGCACCAGCGCGCCGGGCGTCAGGTTGCGCGGGTCGAATGGCTGCAGCGGGTGCCGGGTCGTCACGACCTCCTTGACCGGCCTGCCATCCGCGGAGACGGCGGTCGCGTCCAGCGTGTCCAGCAGCTCCCCCAGCGGCACCGCGGGCGGCCGCGGCTGGCCCGAGTACTCGTTGGCACCCGTGTAGGTCACCACCAGCGTCTCGGTCGCCGCCAGCAGTGCGTCGAGGAACAGCTGCCGGTCCTCGCTGCGCAGGTCGCGCTCCCCGGTCTGCGGGTTGCGGGCCAGCAGGTCGTCGCCGTCGGTGATCCCGACCCTCGGGAACACCCCGTCGTCCATGCCGAGCAGGCAGACCACACGATGGGGCACGGACCGCATCGGCACCAGCGTGGACACGGTCAGCGTGCCGGTGCGGAAGTTGGCACGCGTCGCCCGGCCGGCCAACCGTGCGCCGAGGAGCGCGCGCACGTCCGGCAGACGCAGCTCGTCGACCTCCTGCCCCGCGGCGGCGTCCCGCACCCGGGACAACTCCCTGGTCACCTGGCCCGACTGCCACTCGTCGTTGCTCGAGACCGACGTCAGCGCGGCGACGCCCTCCTCGATCACCTTCAGCCAGTGCTTCAGCGGATGTACGCCGGCCAGCTCGTCGGTCACCTGCTCGAGCCGATCGACGAGCTCGGCGAACTTCCCGGCCAGCTCGACGCTTCCGCTCCCCACGTCGTCCAACGGCAGCGTCGTATCCAGCCAGGTCGCCGAGTCCTCGGACATCGCGACCCCGGTGAGGATCCGGTCCATCCCGAAGCGCCAGGTGTTGGCGACGTACGTCTCCAGCCCGAAGGGCTCGCGGTGCTCCGCGTCGAAGCCCCACCTGATCCCGGCGTCCTTGGCCCAGTCCTCGAGCTGCTCCAGGGCGTCGTCGTTGAGCCCGAACCGGCGCCGCACCGGGTCGAGATGAGCGAGATCGAGTACGTCACTCACCCCCGCCCGGCCGCCGGCGAGGTCGAGCAGCCTGGTGGCCACGTCCAGGAGCGGGTTCGTACGCGTCAACGACCGGTCCGCCAGCTTCACCCGCAGCCGGTGAGCGGGGTGTCCGGTCTCGCCGGTCATCTCCCCCAGCCCGAACCCGGCCTCGATCAGCGGCGCGAAGGTCTCGATGTCGGGGCACATCACCAGGACGTCCCGCGGCTCCAGCGTCGGATCGTCCTCGAGCAGCCCCAGCAGCACCTCGCGCAGCACCTCCACCTGCCGCGCCTCGCCGTGGCAGGCGTGCACCTGGATCGAGCGGTCCTTCGGCTCCAACACCCGGTTCGCGCGATCGCCGAGCGTGTTGTGCCGGATGTCCTCCTGCAGCCACCCGAGCAGCCGGCCGTCTGTGTCGAAGGTGCCATCGGCGATCGACGCCCCAGAGAACCCGTTCAGGCAACGCTGCAGCTCTCGCGTGTCCCGCCCTAGTGTGGCCAGCAGCGGATGCCCGACTTTGTCGTGCGACCGGTCGGCCGTACGCGCCACCTTCCCGTCCATCCCAGCGAGCGCCTGCCACAGGGCCTCGGAAGGGTGCGGCAACCACAGATGCACGTCGCGGTGCTCGCCGAGCGCCGCGACCAGCTCGATGTCGGTCGCCGAGAGCCGAGTGTGCCCGAACAACGAGACCCGCCCCGGCAGCTCGAACGCGTCCGGTGCCTCCTTCAGCCGCGCGACCGTCGCCTCCTGCCGCTCGACCGGCGTCGGCCCGCCGACCAGCCCGGCGACGGCCCGCCACAGCGGTGGCTGCCACGCCAGATCCTCGGCGATCTTCGCCCCGAGGCCGTCCGTGTCCAGCCCTGCACTCCAGTCGGCGACCACAGCCGGCCGCTGGTCCGCGTACCCAGCGAACAACCGCGCCAGCCTCCGGGCCAGCGCCAGCCGCCGCCCCCGCCGACGTACGCCTTCTTCTGTCGTATCCCCGTGCCCCAGATGCTGCGCGAGCGGCGTGGCCCAGGGCTCGTCCAGCGATGCGTCGATCGCCGCCAGCACCGGCCAGGTCAGCGACTCCGGCGCCCAGGGATCCTCATCCCCCGTGCCCGCGACCTCCGCGAACAGCGACCAGGGAGACCGGAAGTCGACCCCCGCACAGATCCCGTCCGCACGCCCCTCAGCAGCCCCCAGCCGATGCGAGAGCCGCTGCGACAACCACCGCTCCACCCCCCGCGCCGGCACCACCACGACCTCCGTCGCGAACGGATCCTCCAACGGCACCGACAACAGCTCGCCGAGCGAGTCGGCGAGCAGATCGGTCCGCGGCGCGCGGTGCAGATGTACGACCACAGACCGCAACCTATCGGTGACCGCCGACAGCGGTCCTGAGCGCTAGGGCACATCTCCCACGCTCAGGCCGACCCTCAGCCCAGGTCCGACCGCCACCAGGCGAAAGCTGGTCGCCGGTACCAGCGTGGCATTCCCCTCTGACCCAACCCGCGGCGTCGCGGCCTGCACGCCACCTGCTGGGCCGGTCGGCCCACGAGAAGGTTGTGGACTCAACCTTTGAACTTGAAAGTCGACATGGCCTGGTTGATCAAAGCATCCCTCTGCTTCGCGTCGGCCAAGTCGTTGATAAAGGTCCACGCCACCGTGACCTCGGAGTCCTCGATGACGGTCCCATAAGTGTCGTACGTGTTTGTGTCGTTGCTTCGCCTGATGTGGAAGAACGTCACGCCGCCAAACTTGACGTCAGCGAGTCGCTTAGCATCAGATGCGGTGTCCGTCGCCGCTGTTGCCAGCTCTTCGGTGTTATCGGCAAGTGTGACGTCGGCGTTGAGGATGCCGAATCCTGGCGAGTAGTCGAGCTCATCGTCCGGAGCCGACACGATGGGGCTGCCGTCTTCCACTTCGACGGTCCAGCCAGATGGCGGCTGGAGCTGCGCGCCGTTGATCTCCGCTACTTCGCCCGTGCCCGGCTCAACCGAAGACTCTGACGCAGTTGGGCTGCTCGACGCACCTGCGGTGTCAGGATCGGAGGGTTCTCCAGAACCACCGCCGCAGGATGTCAGAGTCAGCACGCCTGCGGCAACAGCGACGGCAACGAGACAAGTTGTCCGAGATCGGGTCATGCCGCAGAGGATAGTGGGTTCCTGGCGATCGTTATTGCTGCTGACGCCGTCATGAGCCGTGTTTAGACTTCACTCCAAGCGAACGGATACTCGGGGAGAGGCTCTTCATGGCAGGTTCAGGCTCGACCGGGGTCGACAAGGCTCTGGTCGCGAAGATGACGCAGGTCCTCATGGACTCGAAGGTCGATATCGACAAGGTCAATGTCGACAAACCGGCCGGTGGGACCATGGGCGGCAGCAAGACCGCGGGCAATCTCAGCAGTCTGGTGGATCTCGCCACCGACCGGATCAACTCGGCTCTCTCGGAGACGTCTAACGCGCTGATCGACTTCGTCGATGGTCTCCACGCCGCCGAGCGCGCGATCACCGACTCCGACGAAGAAGCAAAGATCGCCTTCAACAACAAGATGACTTCAGCCGTGAGCGCGATCAACCAGCCGTTCTTCGAGAACCTGTTCAAAGATGACCGCCCTGACATCCCGGGATTCCAGATCCCGTTCCTCCCGCTCACTCCAGATCAGCTGCAAGAGATTGTGTCTCGTTCTGAGTTCGGTCAGGACCAGGAGGACCAGAAGTGAATGCACCTGCAGTTGGCGGCGGGGTCGTCAAAGGCCCGATGATGGTCATCCTCAAGCAGTACGTCGCCCTCGCTGAGCCGGACGAGGTTGAGACGCGGCTGAAAGACTGGGAGCAGGCCCGCGACAGGATGCGACAGACTGCCCGCGACCTCGAACTGGCAAGCAGTAAGCTGCCGGAGGCATTCGAGGAGACTTCTCTCACCACCGATTCGGCCCGTCGGGCTTTCCAACAGGCGGCGACGGAGCTCCATGACAAGGCCGATCAGCTCGACGCGGCGGTAAAGGCCCTCGGCGCCACAGTGACAATCACTCGCCAAGCGAAGCAGATCGAGGCCCAGCTCGCTGCCTCCCTTCCCTCCAACCATGGCCCTGCGCCCGATCCCTCAGATCCGAAGTATGCGCAGACCGGCACGGGGGTAGACAGCGCACAGGCGAGCCAGAACCAGAAAGCGCTGCAAGCTGACCGAGCCGCCCACGCGGCCGCCGAGCAGGCCATCGCGGACGCCGAACGGGAGGCAGCCGAACAGATCAAGTTGATCGACAACGCGAACTACACGGCCATACCGCCGGTCCGCGCCATTACTGACGAGCCCAACAGTGACGGACCCAGCGACGGCCCGACAGCACCGTCCTCGTCAGGTTCCTACAGCGACATCCAGGCCGCCCGAGCCCGGGCCGCAAGTTACAGTTCCGGCGTCATGTATCCGGGTGGCTGGGGTCAGGATCTGAAGGCAGCCGAGATGGAGAGCATCAAGGCGTACGAGGCCGAGAACAAGCCTGAGTGGAACGGCACCCAATGGGTCAACGCCGACGGGTCGCCGGCGCCCTCGACGTCGTACGCCATGGTCGAGACGGCTGACGGGCTGGCCCCGCTTGGGGGCGGGACGAGTGGCATGGCCGCGCTCGCGATCGGTGGCGGCGGAGCTCTGCTCGGTGCTGGTGTGGCCAAGGCGCTTGCCAACAAGTTCGCGGCCGGAGCGTCTGCCAAGGCAGCGACGGCAAGCGCGACATCGAGGTCTGCAACAGCCAGGGCCGGCGCCGCCGGTGCCCGCGCGGGCGGCGGAGCCGGCGCCGGAGCTCGCGGCGCAGGTGCCGGGGCTGGCGCACGCGGCGCGGGTGCCGGGGCAGGTGCCCGCGGCGCTGGTGGTCGTGGCGGCCGCGGCGGCCCGACGGGTGCGGGCAGCCGTGCAGGAGCCGGCGGTGCCGGCGGCCGCGGCGGCAAGAAGGACGACAAGAGGAACGGTCAGGACCAGGACTGGCAGGCTGACTACACCGACGACTGGACCGAGACGGCGAGCGACGTCCTGGATCCCAATGCGTCCCGGGGCTGGACTCCGAACGCACCGCAGGACGACGCCTCCAGCGCTGACAAGAACGGCCGCAAGCCCTCGTAGGAACGACGCTCACTGAATCGCCGGCCGCTTCCACGGCCCACAACCGTGGAGGAGGCCGGCGGTTCGCATTGTCCGGGTGGCAGCGTCCTCAGCCTGGTTGGATGGTCGCGATGACCACGCTGAGGATCGACCGGCTCTCGATCGAGGGCGCTGAGGACCCGATCGACGGGCCGCTGCCGTTGCTGCACGGCGTGCCCCGGCCAGGGTTCGAGCCCGGCGCCGCGCCTTATCCGGACATGGCAGCCAACCTCGAGTACGGCCGGCCGAGCACGCTGCTGCCGTACACGGCTCAGGACTCCTATACGCGCCGACGCGGCATGCGCGATCTGCCGAGCCTGGTGCTGGAGAACGAGCTGCTCTCTGCCACCTTCCTGCCCGGCTACGGTGGACGGCTGTGGTCGCTGGTGCACCGGCCGTCGGGCCGGGAGCTGCTGCACCGCAACCCCCTCCTGCAGCCCGCCAACCTGGCACTGCGCGACGCCTGGCTGGCCGGCGGGGTGGAGTGGAATCTCGGGGCCACGGGGCACTGGCCACTCACCTGCTCCCCGCTGCACGCCGTGAGCCTGACCGCGCCGGACGGCACCCCGGTCCTGCGGATGTTCGAGTTCGAGCGGATGCGGCGGGTCCTGGTCACGATCGATGCCTGGCTGCCAGCAGGATCCCCGGTGCTGCTGGTGCACGTCTCGCTCCACAACCCGGCGCCGAACCCGACACCGGTCTACTGGTGGACGAACATCGCGGTGCCCCAGAGCCCGGACGTACGTGTCGTCGCGCCGGCCGAGCGGGCGTTCCACTTCGACTACGCGGAGCAGCTGAGGCTGATCGACTTTCCGCAGACGGCGGGCAGCGACCAGAGCTATCCGGCGAGGTTCCCGCAGGCGGCCGACTTCTTCATGGACGTACCGGGCGACGAGCGCCGCTGGATCGCCGCGCTCGACGGCGACGGCCGCGGGCTCGTCCAGACCTCCACCGACCGACTCATCGGCCGCAAGCTCTTCCAGTGGGGCACCGGCGCCGGCGGACAGCGGTGGCAGGAGTGGCTGTCCGGGCCGGGCGCTGCCTACATCGAGATCCAGGCGGGCCTGGCGCGTACGCAGCTCGAGCACCTCGCGTTGCCCGGCGGCGAGACCTGGGATTGGGCCGAGGCGTTCGGCCTGCTCGAGGTCGACCCCGAGCAGGTGCACGGCTCGTGGGACTCGGCCCGTGCGGCCGTGAACGAGGCGGTCGAGATACTCGTCCCGCGGGCCGAGCTGGAAGACGCCCTCGGCGAGGCAGGACGCTTCGCACCGCCCGCAGACCTGCTCGCCCGCGGGTCCGGGTGGGGCGCGCTCGAGGTCGCGGCCGGCGCTGTGCCGGCGGACCCGCTGCGCCCGTTCGGGGCCTGCGGCGACGATCAGAAGCCCTGGCTGGATCTGCTGCAGCACGGTCGGCTGCCGATCAGCGATCCACCCGCGGCTCCGGTCCTCGGTACGCACTGGCGCGAGCTGCTGGAGGCCTCGGCCGACGACTGGCACGCCTGGTACCACCTCGGCCTGCTCCTGCTGGCCGACGACGACCGCCGCGGAGCGCGCGAAGTCCTGGAGCGGTCGGTCGCCGACCGTCCCAACCCCTGGGCCCTGCGTGCCCTCGCGCACCTCGCCGAACCGGCGGACCCGTCTGCTGCGGACCTCCTGCTCGAGGCCCACCGCCTCCGTCCCGACCTGCGCGAGCTCACCATCGAGCTGCTCCAATCGCTGATCGCCGCCGGCCGCCCCGCTGAAGCGCTCGAAGTGGTCGCCGCCCTTTCCGGCGCGGACCGTGAGCATGGTCGGATCCGACTGTGCACCGCACAAGCGGCGCTCGCCCTGGGCGACCTCGACCGGGTTCGCAGACTTCTCGACGAGGGCATCACGGTCGACAACCTCCGCGAGGGCGAGGCGGCCTTGGACACGCTCTGGCTCGCCGTTCATCCCGGAGAGCCGGTGCCACCTGCGTACGACTTCCGGATGACGTCCGGCTGACGGCCCGCTAGGCGACCTTGTTCATCTCACCCGTGTGCTCGATGTCCTCGTCGAGCTGGTGACGGGCGTCGGGGTGACCGTGGAACCGGCGGTAGGAGTAGCCCAGGATGGCGAGGGCGATGATGCACGACCCCAACAGGGTGACACCGGTCCAGTCGCCGCCGAGGAGCCAGAAGGACGCCTCGAGGGGCCACCAGTGGGGCGCAGGCGGGTTGATCAGGAAGACGACGCCGACGGCACCGATGGAGAGCGCCCCGAGGGTCGAGGCCACGATCCGCGGCCAGGTCTCGACGCCCTCGGCAGCCCCGCGCAGGGCGCGGAGGCGGACCGGCTCGACGTAGCGGCGAGCCCAGGCGTACTGGCGAGAGAGCACAGCCAGCCCACCGAAGAGCATCAACAGCCCCGGCCCCGGCAACACCATCGCGGCGATACCGGCGACCACGAGCAGCCACCCAACGGTCTCGTAGGCGAGCCGCTTCGCTGCGGCTCCTGCGAGGGACTTCATGCCAATAGCCTGCCATTCCGGGACAACCCCGAGAACAACTAGGGGAATCTTACGTCCGCTCATGCGGCCAGGTCGTACTTGACGCCCTCGGGGCTCGGGAAGGTCAACCAGAGCACTGCGAGGACGATGTCACCGACCACGGGTACGACCAGGATCAGCTGCCACCACCCGGAGCGGTTGATGTCGTGCAGCCGCCGCGCACCGAGCGCGATGGTCGGCACGAACGCCACCAGTCCGTAGAGACCGATCACGAGGCTCACCACCTCGTCCCGCGCCAGTACGAGGACGATGAGCATCAGAAGGTTCACGAGCATCGGCCAGAGCAGCTCGGTGCGGCTGGCGCGACCCGAGAATGTCGCGTACTTCTTCCAGAACCGCGCGTACGCCTCGGTGATCGAGGCCGCCCGAAGCGGCTGGCTCAAGGGGATCGTCACGGGCAGGAACCTTAGGTGGGGGACATCGGCTACGTAAATGTCTGGCCGGGCATCTGTTCCAGATACGAACAAAGTTCATCTTCCCGTAGGAAACGGAAGCAGACGGAAACAACGGGGGCGGCGTACGGAAAGAAGATTCCGTACGCCGCCCCCGGCTGTGGTCTCGATCAGGCCTGAGCGGCCTCGTCGATGGCAGCAGCGACGCGCTTGTGCGCCTCCCAGATCTCCTCGGGCAGCTTGAACTGCTTGAGGTGCTCCTCGCGGAAGCCCATCTCCTGCTTCCAGCGGTCCAGGTCGAGGGAGAGGATCCGGTCGAGGTCCCTCTGCGGCAGGTCGAGGCCGCGCAGGTCGAGCTCGTCCTCGGTCGGGATGACGCCGACGGGGCTCTGCTGGCCCTTGACCTCACCCTTCTTGAACTGCAGCAGCCACAGCAGCGCGCGCACGTTCTCGCGGTAGCCGGGCCACAGGAAGTGGCCGTCCTCGGAGTCACGCTGGAACCAGTTGACGTGGGCGAAGACCGGCTTGTCGGTGGCCTCGCCGATGATCTTCAGCCAGTGGCGGGCGTAGTCGCCCTCCTCGTAGGCGAGGAACGGACGCATCGACATCGGGTCGTAGCGCAGCACGCCCTCGAGGCCGTCGGCCGCGGCGGTCGCCTCGGCACCGAGGGTGAGGCCGTCGTAGACGCCCTCGGCCACGTCGGTGATCGCGCGGATCAGCGGCTCGCGGTCACGGGTGCGGCCACCGAAGATGATCGCGTCGACCGGCACGCCGGCGGGGCTGTCGAAGTCGGGGGCCGCGTTGGGGACCTGCGAGATCGGCGTGGTGAAGCGGGAGTTGGGGTGGGCCCAGGGGTCGCCCAGCTCGTCGTCGATCCGGTCGGCGATGCGCTCGCCCTTCCAGTCGATCCAGCCGTCGAGGTCGTCCGGGTGGTGCTTGGTGAGCCCCTCCCACCAGACCTCCTGGGTCTTCTCGTTGTAGGCGACGTTGGTGAAGATCGCACCCGAGCCCGGCAGGATCGCCTGGATGGCGCCCGGGTTGGTCTTTTCGTTGGTGTCCTTGGCGACGCCGAAGACGCCGTTCTCCGGGTTGAAGGCGTAGAGCTTGCCGTCCTCGCCGACCCAGATCCAGGCGATGTCGTCGCCGTAGAAGGTGACCTCGTAACGCTCACCGAGGGCGTCGGGCGAGAGCGTCATCGAGAGGTTGGTCTTGCCGGAGGCGGACGGGAAGCCACCGACGACGTGGAACTCCTCACCGGTCTCCTTGTCCTTGATGCCCAGCAGCAGGAACTGCTCGGCCAGGAACTTGCCGGAGGCGCGGCCGTCGTAGCAGGCCTGGCGCAGGCCGTGGGCGATCTTGCCCAGCAGCGCGTTGCCACCGTAGGAGGAGCCGAAGTGGAGGATCGTACGCTGGTCGGCGACCGTCGCGAAGAGCCGCTGGTCCTTGTCGGTCCCCTGCCCGAGGTTGGGCAGGTCGCCGGTCACGTGCACGGCACGGACGAAGGAGTTCGGGTCGGCGAGGTTGTTGATGTAGTCGATGCCGACGCGGGCCATCCGGATCATCTGCTGCACGACCGGGCGGCTGTCGGTGAGCTCGACACCCGCGGCGTACGCCTCCAGGGGCGAGCCGGCCGGCGCCATCAGGTAGGGGATGACGTACATCGTCTTGCCCGCCGAGGCGCCGGTCATCCGCTCGGTGAGCGTCTTGACGGTCTCGTCAGCCGGCTTCCAGTTGTTGTAGACGCCCTTGTCCTCCGGGTTGGAGGTGGCGACCACGGTGCGCTCCTCGGAGCGCGCGGTGTCCTTGCTGTAGGAACGGCTGTAGTAGCGGCCGCCCGTCACCGGGAGAAGCTCGCCCGCTGCCAGGGACTCCTGGAGGAGCCGCTCGTCGTCGGCTGCGCTGACAACCTCGATCTGCTCGGCTCCGGTCACCCCTGCCCAGTAGGAGACATACTCCCGCACATGAGGATTCGTCAGCCCCGCCTCATCGAGGACCTTGTCCACGTCAACCATTCCGACACCCTTCAAAAGTTTCGCCGATTGCAGGCACGTTACCCCAGTTGAAGAGGCCTCCAACCGGGGTACCGTGCACCAGAGTGGGTCATCGATCACGGGCCTGGACAATTGATCGATCCAACTGCAGGCGATGTTCCGATAGCCGGTCCTGAGACCCCTGTGACCCCCATGTTTAAGTGAGAATCGCCTCATTTCGGCGAGTGGTCCGTAATGTGGATGTGACGCCGATGTCGCACTGTGGCACGAATTACATCTAAGGTTTCGCGGGTGATCCCCCAACACACAGACGTTGAACTGTTTCAATTCCCGAACGGTCCAGAGGTCGCCTGATGGACCTCATTCTCGGGACCTTCGCCGCCTCCTTCGCCGGAGGGCTCTTCCCCGTCATCAACTTCGAGACCTACCTCGCGGTGGCCGCCTCGAACCTGACCTTCTCCGCCCTGGTGCTCGCGCTGGTGGCGGGAATCGGCCAGACCAGCTCCAAGGTCGTCTGGTACTACGCCGGCCACGGCACCACCTCGCTCCCCTTCGTCCGCAAGAAGATGGCGTGCGAGAAGTGGCAGCAGCGGATGGAGAAGTGGGAGCGACGTACGCAGGGCCGGCCCGCCTACGCCGGCGGGCTGCTCGCGGTCGCCGCGCTCAGCGGGCTTCCGCCGCTGGCGATCCTGGCGGTGGTCTACGGCACGCTCAAGGCCAACCTGATGCTCTTCGTCGCGATCACGTTCGTGGGCCGCGTACTTCGGTCCTGGATGATCCTGGAAGCCGCCGCGTTCGCGTGGTTGCGGACATAGGGCGCAAGACGCTCTGACCCCAAGGATCGAACACAGCCTAGGCTGTCCGCATGCCTCAACCAGCCGGATTCGTCGGAGTCACCGCCAACCTCGGTCTCAAGGAGGGCGCTGACGACTTCGCCGTCGTCGCCGCCCCCTCGGGCCCGGTCACGAGCGCCGCGGTCTTCACCCGATCCCGATTCGCCGGCGCCTCGGTGCTGCTCTCCCGAGCTTCCGACCTCTCCGCGTTCCGCGGGATGGTCACCATCTCGAAGAACGCCAACGTCGCGACCGGGCCGACGGGCGATGCCAACGCCCTGGAAGTACGCCGTCTGGCGGCCGAGGTCGTCGGCGTGCGCCCCGAGGAGCTGCTGGTCGCCTCGACGGGCGTGATCGGCGTGCAGTACCCGATGGACGTGCTCACGCCCGCGCTCGAGAAGCTCGCCGGGACCGCCGGCGACGCCGACTTCGACGCCGCCGCGGCGGCGATCATGACGACCGACACGATCGCCAAGATCGAGACCCGGACCGTCGGCGACGCGACGATCACCGGGATCGCGAAGGGCGTCGGGATGCTCGAGCCCGACATGGCCACGATGCTGACCTACTTCTTCACCGACGCCGCGGTGCCCGCCGCCGAGCTCGACGCCGCCTTCCGCCGGGTCGTCGACCGCACCTACAACGCCGTCTCGATCGACACCGACACCTCGACCTCGGACACGGCCGCGATCTTCGCCTCCGGCACGGCCGGAGCGGTCGACCTGGGCGAGTTCGAGGCAGCGCTCTACGACGCCGCGCTCGCGCTGGTGAAGAAGATCGCCTCCGACGGGGAGGGCGCCTCCAAGCTGATCACCGTCTCGGTCGGCGGCGCTCGCGACGACGCCCAGGCCAAGCGGGTCGGCAAGGCCATCGTGAACTCGCCGCTGGTCAAGACCGCCGTCCACGGCGCAGACCCCAACTGGGGCCGCGTCGCGATGGCCATCGGCAAGCTCCGCGAGGAGACCGACATCTCCCCCGAGAACGTACGCATCGCCTTCGGCGGCACCGAGACCTACCCCGCTCAGGTCTCGGCAAATCTATTGGCGGATTTGTCGACTTATCTGTCTGGCGATGAAGTCTCCATCGAGGTCGACCTCGGCATCGCCGAGGGTGAGTTCACCGTCTACGGCTGCGACCTCACCGACGGCTACATCCGCATCAACGCCGACTACACCACCTGAGCCGCCGTCGGTCGAGCCGCGAGGCCGCCTGCGGCCGAGCGCGTCGAGACCAACACAGTGCCATCGAACGCCGATGGGACCGTGTTGGTCTCGACACGCCTCCGCCTAGCGGCTCCGGCGGCTCGACCAGCGGTTAACCGGCCTGCGCGGACCGCTCCTTCGCGAGGAGCGCCGCGGCGCGGTGTACGACCAGCTCGATCACGTCCGGGTGCGGGCCGATGACGTCGGCGACGGTCTCCGCACCCGCCGCCGAGGAGCGCGAGCGGACGAGGTCGGAGAAGAAGCCGGGAGCGAGCAGGTAGGGAGAGACGGCGTCGCCGGGGCGTACGACCTGGTCGATGGGCGGGGCGCCCGAGCCGGAGACGGTGGCGACCCTGACCGGACCACCCCAGGCCTTCTCCAGCATCTGACCGGCCGCTGCGATGTCGGCTCGGGCGGACGGGTCGTTGGAGCCGGCGGCGACCAGGACGACGGGCCGGCCGGGGACCGCGCCCGCGGCGACCAGCCGGGAGACCTGCGCGGAGGCGAGCAGCGGGTCCGGTCCGAGCGCGCGGCCCATCGCCACCGGCAGCCCTTCGGCGGCCCGCGGCAGGTCGACCTTGATGTGGTAGCCGGTCGAGAGCAGCAGCGGGACCACGACCGACGGCTGGCCGTCGGCCAGGACGTCGGTGAGCAGCGGCTCGCAGAGCTCGACGTACGCAGCCTTCGACTCCATCCCCAGCACGCGGCCGGCGCGCTTGGCGATGATCGAGGCGACCGCGTTGCCGAGCAGCTGCCGGGTGCCGTGGGCGACGACGACGAGCCTCATGAGTCCACCGCCAGCCGGTAGCCGCGCTTCACGACGGTCTGGATGGTCTTGGTGCCGAGCGCCGAGCGGAGCCGGGCGACCGCCATCTCGACCGCGTGCTCGGAGCCGGCGGTGCCCGAGGGGAGCATGGCGAGCAGGGCTTGCCGGGAGACGACGATGCCGGGGTTGGCGACGAGAGCACCCAGGACGGCGGCGGGCGCCGGCGAGAGCTTCACCTCGGCGCCGTCGAGGATCACCGCGTCGCCGTGGAGCAGCAGCTGATGACCGCCGGCAAGCTCGATGAGCAGGCCCTCGCGCCGCAGCGGCAGCTCGGTCTCGAGCATCTTGACCATGGCCGCGGTGCGCGAGCGGTCGGGGATCATGGTGGGTACGCCCCACATCTCGAAGGCGGCGGCGGTCACCGGACCGACGCAGGCCGCGACCACATCGGCCTGGAACGCCGCCACGACCTCGTCGCGCAGGCCGACCGACCCGGCGGCCTGCATGAACGCGGCCACGGCGGGAGCGGAGGTGAAGGTGACCGCGTCCAGCTCGCCGTCGGCCAGCGCCTCGACCAGCCGGAACATCGGCTCGGGGTCGGCGGCCGACTCGACCCGGTAGACGACCACGTTGATGACCTCGGCACCCTGCCGGGTCAGCGCATGTACGACCATCGACAGCGACTGCCCGTGCTCCTGCACCACGATCCGCTTGCCGCTCAGGTCGCGGCCGCGCAGGTGCTCCAGGACGTCGTCGAACTCCTCCGACTCCGGCGCCCACAGCTCCCGCAGCCCGCGCCGCCGGATCGCACCGACCGACTTCGGGCCGCGGGCCAGGATCTCGGCGCCGCGAAGCGTCTCCAGGAGCCGGTCGAGCAGTCCCCACTCCTCCGCGGCGTCGAACCACGTGCGGGTCCCGATACCGGTCGTCGCCAGGAACATGTCGATCTTCTGGCCGATGATCTGCTCCGTCACGGCACGCAGCGCGCCGGCGTCGACCCGGTTGGGGTCGACAGAGAGCGCGGGGGCCCACACCACGTGTGCTCCCCGCCTCTCGAGCAGGTTGATCTGCTCCTCGGCCTTCCGCGCCGCGGTCACGCCGACGCGGAAGCCGCTCAGCGCGCCACTGTCCACATCGGAATCGTAGGTCCCCTGGATCATTTGTGCCGCGTTCGTCATCGCCGGGCGCCGACCCGGATCTCTCCGTCGACGACGTCGACCTCGTAGGTCGCGACCGACACCGATGGGTCGTCGAGGCACTGGCCGCTCTCCAGCGAGAACGGCTGCTTGAGCAGCGGCGAGGCCACGAACGGCACCTCACCACGCGTCCCGACGATCCCGCGGGCGAGCACCGAGGCGTGGCCGTACGGGTCGAAGTTCGACAGCGCGAAGACCCGGTCGTCGAGGGTCCGGAAGACGGCGACGGCCTCCCCGCGCACCAGCGCGGCGATGCCCGTCTCGGGGTCGATGTCGTCGAGGCGACAGACGGCGATGTGGGTCACGGTCTGGGTCTGGGTCATCGCGACTCCTCCATGGTGGGCATTCCGACAGGGATCGAGGCACCGAGCGAGACCGGGCCGACAGCGGCCGGCTCCTCGCCGACCTCCGGGACGATCTGGCCGCGCGTGGATCCGAAGGAGATGTTGGGGTCCGGGATGTCGGGGGCGTTGACGAAGGAGACGAACCGGCGCAGCTTCTCCGGGTCCTCGAGCGTGGCCTTCCACTCGTCGAAGTACGTCTCGGTGTGCCGCGCCATCGCCGCCTCGAGCTCGGTACCCAGGCCGAGGACGTCGTCGACCACGACCTCACGGACCCGGTCCAGGCCGCCGTCGAGGGAGTCGATCCAGGTCGAGGTGCGCTGGAGGCGGTCGGCGGTGCGTACGTAGTACATGAGGAAGCGGTCGAGGTAGCGGACCAGCTCCTCGGTGCTCAGGTCACCGGCGAGCAGCTGGGCGTGGGCCGGGATCGCGCCACCGTTGCCCCCGACGTACAGGTTCCAGCCCTTCTCGGTGGCGATGACACCGAAGTCCTTGCCGCGGGCCTCCGCGCACTCGCGGGCGCACCCGGAGACGCCACCCTTGAGCTTGTGCGGCGAGCGCAGCCCGCGGTAGCGGGTCTCGAGCATGATCGCGAGGCCGACGGAGTCCTGGACGCCGTAGCGGCACCAGGTCGAGCCGACGCAGGACTTCACGGTTCTGAGCGACTTCCCATAGGCATGGCCGGACTCGAACCCGGCGTCGACCAGCCGCTTCCAGATCGCGGGCAGGTCCTCCATCCGGGCACCGAACATGTCGATGCGCTGGCCGCCGGTGATCTTGGTGTAGAGGCCGAACTCCTTGGCCACCTCACCGATCACGATCAGGCCCTCCGGGGTGATCTCACCGCCGGGGATGCGCGGGACGACGGAGTAGGAGCCGTTCTTCTGGAGGTTGGCCAGGTAGGCGTCGTTGGTGTCCTGGAGCTTGCGGTTCTCCTTGGCCAGCACGTGCCCGTTGAGCTGGCTCGCCAGGATGCTCGCGACGGCGGGCTTGCACAGGTCGCAGCCGCGGCCGGTGCCGTGGGCCTCGATGATCTGGTCGAAGGTCTTGTAGCCGTGGATCAGGACCACGTCGAAGAGCTCGGCGCGGGTCATCTTGAAGTGCTCGCACAGGCTCGTGTCGACGGTCTTGCCCTGGGCGGTGAAGTAGTCCTCGACGATCTTCTTCACCTGCACCTTGCAGGAACCACAGGTCGACCCGGCCTTGGTCTCCTTGGTGACGTCCGCCGCGCTCTCGCAGCCGTTATCGACGGCCGCCTCGATGTCACCGCGGGTGACGTTGTTGCAGGAGCAGATCTGCGCCTCGGGCGGAAGCTGAATTCCTCCCCCACCGCCACTGGACTGGGGGAGGATCAGCTCCTCCGGGTTCTCCGGAAGCGTCATGCCTGAGGCGACCATGGGCCGGAGCAGGCCGTACGCCGAGGCGTCTCCGACCAGCACGCCGCCGAGCAGGCGGGTGCCGTCCTCGCTGATCACGAGCTTCTTGTAGACACCGGCGACGGCGTCGGAGTAGGTCAGCTCGAGGCACTCGTCGGTCGTGCCGTGCGCGTCACCGAAGCTCGCGACGTCGACACCGAGCAGCTTGAGCTTCGTCGACATGTCGGCGCCGGTGAACGTACCGGCACCGCCGAGCAGCGCGTCGGCGACGACCTCGGCCATGTCGTAGCCGGGGGCCACCAGGCCGTACATCTTCCCGCCGGGCGCGGCGCACTCGCCGACCGCCCACACGTGCGGGTCCGAGGACCGGCACTGCTCGTCGACCAGTACGCCGCCGCGCTCGGCCAGGTCCAGGCCGGCGGCGCGGGCGAGCGCGTCGCGCGGCCGGATACCGGCCGAGAAGACGATCATGTCGACCGGCAGCGGCTCCTCGACGTCCTTGAACTTCAGCGCGCTGACCTTGCCGTCGAGCACGCCGCTCTCGTCCTCGTCCACGACCGAGATCTCGGCGACGGAACCGGTCGAGTCCGGTGAGATCGACTCGGTCATCACCCCGGTGTGCACCGTGAGGCCGAGCTTCTCGATGTGGCGCTTGAGCGTGTTGCCGCCGGCGTCGTCGACCTGCACGGCCATCAGCCGCGGCGCGAGCTCGACCACGTGGGTCTTGACGCCGAGCTGGTGCAGCGCGTTGGCGGCCTCCAGCCCGAGCAGACCACCGCCGATCACGGCCCCGGTCGTGGCGGTCTTCGCGGCCTCGCGGATCGCCTCGAGGTCCTCGATCGTCCGGTAGACGAAGACGTTCCCGAGCTCCGAACCCGGCACTGGCGGCACGAACGGCGCCGCTCCGGTGGCGAGCACCAGCTCGTCGTACGCCATCTCCTCGCCGTCGGCGAGCATCACCGTCTGAGCGGCGATGTCGATCTCGACGACGCTCGTGCTGGTGCGCAGGGTGACCCGCGGGTCCTCGTAGACGCCGGAGGGGAGGAAGGAGAGTGCCTCGGCGCCGACCTCGAAGAAGCTGGTGAGGGCGACCCGGTCGTACGCCGGGCGCGGCTCCTCACCGAAGACCACGATGTCGTGGGTCTCGGTGAGTCCGCGCTCGATGGCGGCGGTCACGAAGCGGTGACCGACCATGCCGTGGCCGACGACGACGACCTTCTTGCGGAGGTGAGGGCTCATCACGTAGTTCCTTCCAGGCTGAGCTGCGTTTCATTGAGCTGGGTGCCGCTGGGCCGGGTGGCCAGAAGCTGACGTACGGTCGGCGCGCAGCCACCGCATCCGGTGGTGGCACGGGTGGTGTCGCGTACGTCCTCGAGAGACCGGCACGCGCGGATCCGGCCGGCGCTGACGCCGGCGCAGGCGCACACCTCCGCGTCGTCGGGGAGCTCCGGACGCGGACTGTTGGACGGCTCGGGCAGCAGCAGCTGACCGGCCTCGTGCTCGCCGAGCACCGTCTGCCGGTCGAAGGCCTGGGTGATCAGGCCGACCCGGCTCAGGTCACCGACGAGGGCGCCGGCGACGATGCGGCCGTCGCGTACGACCAGCTTGCGGTGGGTGCCCTTGACCGGGTTGGCGATCTCGACGACCTCCCCCGTCTCGTTCTCGGGCTCGCCGAGTACGCAGACGTCGAGGTCGGTGGCGCGCAGGCGGGCGACGACGCGGTGTCCCTGATAGGTCGCGGGACCGCCGGCCAGGACGTCGGCGAGGACGCCGGCCTGCTCCCAGGCGGGTGAGACGAATCCGGTCACGGTCGCGTTGTGCTCGGCGCAGTCGCCGATCGCGTACACGTCCGGGTCGTCGACGCTGCGCAGCTGGTCGTCGACGACGATGCCCCGGTTGACGGTGAGCTCGGCGCGGCGGGCCAGGTTGGCGCGCGGCCGGCCGCCGGCGGTGAGCACCACCAGGTCGGTCTCGAGGGTGTAGCCGTTGTCGAGCTTGAGCCCCTCGTCGGTCAGCCTGGTCGCGCGGGCGCCGAGGTAGACCTGGGTGCCGAGCTTGGCCATCGACCGCTTGAGCACCTTGCCCGCCGACGCGTCGACCTGGCTGCTGAGCAGGTGGTCGCGGCCCTCGACGATCTCGGTCTCGATGCCGCGGACCGCCAACGCGCGGGCGACCTGAAGACCGAGCAGGCCACCGCCGACGATCACCGCGCTGCGCGGGTGGTCATGAAGAGTGTCGAGCAGCCGCGCGCAGTCGTCGAGGCTGCGGAAGGCCTGCACCCGCGGGTCCAGCGAGCCGTCCATCCGCACCACGCCGCGGATCGGCGGCAGGGTCGGGATGGCCCCGGTGGCCAGCACGACGGCGTCGTAGGGAACCGTCGTCCGGTCGGCGAGCTCGACCTCGTGGCGGTCACGGTGGATGTCCACGACGAGGCTGTTCAGGCGGAGGTCGACTCCCCGGTCGGCGTACCACTGCTTCTCGCGGAGTGCGAGCGCCCCGGGACGGTGAGTGCCCTCGAGCACGGCGGAGAGAAGGATCCGGTTGTACGGAGCGTGCCGCTCCTCGGCGAGCACGGTCGTCTGCGGGCCGAGGCCGCGCGCGACCAGTCCCTCGACCAGCCGCGCCGCGGCCATGCCGCCACCGATGATGACGATCCGCTTCTCACTCACGGGCTCGCTCATGCGCTCACCGCCGCGGCACAGACCTTGAACTCCGGCATCCGGCTGGACGGGTCGAGGGCGTCGTTGGTGAGCTTGTTGGCGCCGACCCAGTGGAACGGGACGAAGACGGTGTCCGGGCGGATCGTGGTGACGATCCGCGCGGGCGCCTTCATCTCGCCGCGCGGGGTGCGTACGACGACCGGGTCGCCGTCGTGGGCGCCGACCCGGTCGGCCAGCAGCGGGTGGAGCTCGACGAACGCGCCATCCTCGGGGAGGTCCTTGATCCGTCGCGTCTGGGCACCCGACTGGTACTGCGCGAGCACCCGGCCGGTGGTCAGGTGAAGCGGGTAGTCGGCGGTCGGCTGCTCGGCCGGGCCACGGTGGGCGACGTCGATGAAGCGGGCCCGGCCGTCGGCGTGGAAGAAGGAGTCGGCGAAGAGGCGCGGGGTGCCCTGACTGTCCTCCGGGCAGGGCCAGAAGACGCCGTCCTCGTCGCGGATGCGGTCGTAGGTGATGCCGCTGTAGTCGGCCTTACCGCCCTTCGAGGCGGCGCGGAGCTCCTCGAAGATCTCCTCGGGATCGGTCGACCAGGTCGAGGCGGCACCGAGGCGGGTGGCGAGTCCGGTGATGATGTCGAGGTCGTTCTTGACTCCGTCAGGGGCGCTGATCGCCTGGTTGCGCAGGATGACCCGGCCCTCGAGGTTGGTCATGGTGCCGGTCTCCTCGGCCCACTGGGTAACCGGCAGGACCACGTCCGCCAGCGCGGCGGTCTCGCTCATCACCATGTCGGCGACGACCAGGAGATCGAGGTCCGCCAGTCGCGACGTGACGTGGGTGGCGTTGGGGGCGGAGACGACGATGTTGGAGCCGAACACGAGCAGGCTCTTGGGGCCCTCGGGGGTGCCGAGCGCGTCGAGGAGCTCGTAGGCGGAGCGGCCCTTGCCGGGGATGGTCTCGGGGGCGATGCCCCAGACCGCGGCGACGTGCGCCCGGGCGGCGGGGTCGTCGATCATCCGGTAGCCGGGAAGCTGGTCGGCCTTCTGGCCGTGCTCGCGGCCACCCTGGCCGTTGCCCTGGCCGGTCAGGCAGCCGTAGCCGGCGTACGCCTTTCCGGGCATGCCGAGCGCGAGCGCCACGTTGAGCCAGGCCAGGACGGTGGCGGTGCCCTGGGCGTGCTGCTCTGCGCCGCGCGCGGTCAGGACCATCACCTTCTCCGCGTTCGCCAGCAGGGACGCGAGCTCGCGCAGCTGCGCGGCCTCGACCCCACTGACCCGCTCGACCATCTCCGGCCACCAGGCGGCCACGGAGCGGCGTACGTCATCGAAGCCCGTGGTCCGCTCGGCGATGTAGTCCTCGTCCACCGCGCCGGCGGCGTCGAGCAGGTGCAGGACGCCGAGCGCGAGCGGCAGGTCGGTGCCGGGGACCGGCTGGAGGAAGAGGTCGGCGCGCTCGCCGGTCGGGGTCAGCCGCGGGTCGATGACGACGACCTTGCCGCCGTTCTCGCGCAGCCGGTCGAGGTGGCGGGCGGCCGGCGGCATCGTCTCGGCGAGGTTCGAGCCGACCAGCACGCAGACGTCGGTCTTCTCGATGTCGGCCAGCGGGAACGGCAGACCGCGGTCGACGCCGAAGGCCTGGTTGCCGGCCGAGGCCGCCGAGGACATGCACCAGCGGCCGTTGTAGTCGATCTGGGAGGTGCCGAGCGCGACCCGGGCGAACTTCCCGAGCTGGTACGCCTTCTCGTTGGTCAGCCCGCCGCCACCGAAGACGGCGTTGGCGTCGGCGCCGTGCGTCTCCCGAAGGTCGGCGAGCTTCGAGGCGACCAGGTCGAGGGCCTCGTCCCACGTCGCCGCGCTCCACTCCCCCGTCGCCCGGTCCCGCACCATCGGGGTGGTGAGCCGCTCACGGCTTCCGCGCAGCCCCGCCGCCGTCCACCCCTTGCGGCAGAGCGCACCCTCGTTCACCGGGAACGATCTCGCACTGACCTCCAGCCGGGGCCCTTTGCGTGAAAGGGTCATCCCGCACTGCAAGCTGCAGTAAGGGCAGTGGGTGTCGGTCACGCGTACTCACACCGTTTCGGGTCGGGGACTGGCGACCTCTACTCTCCGGTGTCAAGGTTTCGCGCCGATCCGCTCTCCGTACCCCTTCCGTCAACTTCCGCTCACCACCTCACAACCCGCCGAGACGTCAGCCCCGTCGACCGAGACGTCACCCGCGTCGGCCGAACTGACATCGCGGTGCCAACTCGGCCAGCGGGAGTGACGCCTCGGCCGACGCGGGTGACGGCTCGGCAGTCAGGGAGTACGCCGCCGTAGCGTCGCCGACCCGAGGGCGAGACCGGCGACGACGAACCCGGCGACGACCGCCAGGTCGGTCCAGACCTCGCCGGTGTCGGCGGAGGTGACCAGGTGGGTCATCGCGTCGACGGCGTAGGAGAGCGGGAGTACGTCGGAGATGGCCTCCAGGACGGTCGGCAGCGACTCGCGCGGTACGAGCAGGCCGCAGAGCAGGATCTGCGGGACCACGATCGCCGGCATGAACTGCACGGCCTGGAACTCGGTGGTGGCGAAGGCGGAGACGAGCAGCCCGAGCGCGGTGCCGAGGACGGCGTCGACGATCGCGACGACCACGAGCAGAGCGACCGAGCCGGTGATCTCCAGCCCGAGCAGACCCACGCTGACCCCGACGGCCACGCCGGACTGGATCGCGGCGAGCAGCCCGAACGCCAGCGCATAGCCGAGCAGGAAGTCTCCCTTGCCCAGCGGCATCGCCAGCAGTCGTTCGAGCGTCCCCGAGGAGCGTTCGCGCAGCGTGGTCACCGAGGTGACCAGAAACATCACGATGAACGGGAAGATCGCCAGCAGCGCCGGACCGATCCGGTCGAAGATCGGGACCGGCGACTCCTCGTACATCCACCACAGCAGCGTCATCAGCAGCGTCGGCAGGACGACCAGCATCACCAAGGTGCGGTGGTCGCGCCGGATCTGGGCGAGGACCCGTCCGGCCACGGCCAGGGTTCGTCGTAGGCTCATCGCGCCGCCTCCTTCACCAGCGTCAGGAAAGCGTGCTCGATGTCGTCCGCGTTCGCCTTCTGCTTGATCTCGGCCGGACTGCCGTCGGCGAGGAAAGCACCGTCGCGCATCAGCAGCAGCCGGTCGCAGCGCTCGGCCTCGTCCATCACATGGCTGGAGACGATGACCGCCGCACCTGCGGCGGCCAGGTCCCGGAAGGTGCCCCACAGCTGCTCGCGGAGCACCGGATCGAGTCCGACGGTCGGCTCGTCGAGCACCAGCAGGTCCGGTGAGCCGAGCAGCGCGGCGGCGAGCCCGACCCGCGAGCGCTGACCACCGGAGAGATCGCGCACGACCTGGTCCTTGCAGTCGGTCAGATCGACCGTCGCGATGGCGTCCGAGACCGACGACCGCGGCGCCCCCAGCACACGCGTGAAGAACTTCAGATTCTCGGTGACCGTCAGGTCTTCGTAGACGCTGGCCTCCTGCGTGACGTAGCCGATCCTCGGGCGCAGCACCGCCGAGCCCGCCGGGCGGCCGAGGACGGTGAGGGTCCCGGTGACCTTCGCCTGCACGCCGACCAGGGCCCGCATCAGCGTCGTCTTGCCGCACCCGGACGGCCCGAGCAGGCCGGTGACCTCACCTGCCCGGATCGAGAAGTCGAGGCCATGGAGCACCTCGTTCTTCCCGCGCACGACTCGGAGACCGGACGCCTCCACCACGTTATTCATCACATGATGAAATGTGGCACGACGGGGCGCCGCACGCAAGAGGACTACGGCAAAGGCCCGGTCAGATAGCCCTGGACCACCGGTGCGTACGTCGCCACCAGCGTGTCCACCGGAGCCGACGCGAGCGGCTCGATCCGGGCGATGTAGCGCAGCGCGACGAGCCCGACCAGCTGCGAGGCCACCAACGTGATCCGCCGCTCGGGTTCATCGAGCTCGAGTGCCTCGCCGACCGGCGCCAGGATCAGCCGGCCGAAGGCATCCGGCACCAGGGCCTTCCCCTCCGGCTCGAAAGCGCTGCGCATCAACGCCATCAACGGGAGCCGGGACTCCTCGTCGTCCCAGATGCTCAGGAGCATGCGGATGAGCCGCTCCCCCACCCCGTCGCGGCCCCCGGCGGCGATCACGGGAACGACGTCTCGTGGATCGACCCGCAGCTCCAGCGACGCGACGAAGAGGTCCTCCTTGGTGCCGAAGTAGTGGTGCACCAGGGCAGAGTCGACCCCGGCGGCGGTCGCGATCCCGCGGACGGAGGTCGCGGCGTACCCCTGCTGCGCGAAGCGCTGCCGAGCCGCCGTCAGGATCGCCGCCCGGGTGTCCGGCGAGCCGGGCCTGCGCCCTCGCCGCGGTGCCGTCGTGCTCATGCGACCACATCCGTAGCGCAAGCGCGAGTATACGGACGCGGTCGCATGACGTCCTGACGGTTCACTCGCTGACGCTCGCTCACGCGACCACGCTAACCCGACGACGACAGCTCGGGGCGAGGCTCCGTCCGACGCAACCAGGCCGCGGGACGGCCGACGAGCCATTCGAGCGGACCCGGACGACCCCACGCGGTGACGAGCGCACCGATCGCCATCACGACGAGCACATGGAAGACGTACGTGTCGGGCGTTTCCCGCGGCCAGACCGCATCGGTCTTCATCACCACGTGCAGCGTGTAGAGGGTGAGGGTCATCGTGCCGGCGCCGAACAGCACCGCCATCCCGGCGCGCCACCGGTCCGGCAGCCGCAGCGCGATCATCTGGCAGGCGCCGATGACGAACATCGAGGTGCCGATCGTCTGCGCCAGGTCGAACGGCGTGGACGAGTGCGGCGCGACGACCAGCAGCCACTGCCAGCCGCCGTCGACCGGCGTCTGCCCGTAGAGACCGTGGCTCATCGCGGTCAGCGCCCCGTCGATGTCGGTCTCGGGATAGGTGCGCAGCAGCTCCGCGGCCACCGACGGCATCCGGGTCAGCCTCCCCGAGAGCCAGGTGGCCGAGACGGAGATGATGATGCCGCTGGTCCAGATCATGTCGACCACGAGCCGGTTGCGCAGATCGACCCGGCCGATGGCCATCCCGATCAGCACATAGGCCAGCCACGGAACGGCCGGGTAGTAGCCGGTGAAGAGCAGCTCGGCGAGCAGCCGGCCCGGCTCCAGCAGCTGCGACGGCTCCGGGCTGGAGAACTGCCGCGGCGGCAGCATCGGCCGGATGACCTGCGACAACATCGGACCGATGACGACCCAGAGCACACCGAGCAGCCACAACCACCGTGCCCTCAGCCCGAGGAACGGGATGGCGATCAGGAACAGGACCCCGTAGTAGGTCAGGATGATCGCGATGTTGGTGCCGAGCGACCCGAGCACCAGCCCGAGCGCGGCGATCAGCACGGCCCGTGCGACCAGTCCCAGCGACCGGGACGCGAGCACCCGCCCCTTCACCGGCGCCTGACGTCCGGTCATCAGCGCCAGGCTGACCCCGGCGAGCACGGCGAAGAGCGCCGCGGACCGGCCGCCGGCGACGGCCTGGATCCTGGTCAGCTCCCCGGAGGCGTCGACCGGGTCGAGCACGTGCGTCGCCATCATCCCCAGCAACGCCAGGCACCGCGCCACGTCGACGCCGACGAGACGCGTGGAGAGTCGATCGGAGAGCGCTGACATCGCCCCCAGAGTAGAGATATCTCACGTACGCCGCGGCTTCACCCATCCACAACACCTGCTTTACCGTGAGAACGATGTCCGTCGATGCCTCCCTGACCCGCCCCTGGGTCGGGCACGATGCCGGCAGCAGCGGCTACCGCCGGATCCTGATCGGCCTCTTCGCCGCCGGGATCGCGACCTTCGGGCAGATGTACTCCACCCAGGGCATCCTCCCCACCGTCGCGCACGCGCTCGAGGTCAACGAGGCCTCGGCCGCGCTCACCGTCTCGACCGCGACCCTCGGGCTGGCGGTCAGCGTCCTCGGCTGGTCGTGGGTCGCGGACCGCATCGGCCGGGCACCGGCGATGAAGATCGCGCTCTCGATCTCGCTCGTCCTCGGTCTGCTCACCCCGCTCGCCCCCGGCTTCACCACGCTCCTTGTCCTGCGCAGCCTCGAAGGTCTCGCGCTCGGCGGCGTACCCGCCCTCGCGGTCGCCTATCTGGCCGAGGAGATCCACGTACGCCACGTCAGCCTCGCCGCGGCCATCTACATCTCCGGCACCACCGTCGGCGGCCTCCTCGGCCGGGTCATCACCGGGCCGTTCGCCGACCTCGGCGGCTGGCGCCTGGGCGTGACCGCCGGCGGCGTCCTCTCGGCGATCGCCGCGATCATCGCGATCACCCTGATCCCGCGCGCGCAGGGCTGGGTCCGCCCGGTCGGCAGGCCGACCACATCGGTACGCGAAGGGGTGCTCGCCAATCTCCGCGACCCGGGCATGCTCGTCCTCTACGGGCAGGCAGCACTGCTGATGGGCGGGTTCGTGGCGACGTACAACTATCTGGGGTTCCGCCTCGAACGCGAGCCCTTCGGGCTGCCTGTGGCGATCTCGAGCCAGATCTTCTTCGCCTATCTCGGCGGCACCGTCTCCTCGTCGGTCGCGGGCCGGCTGGCGGCCACCCACGGGCGGCGAAAGGTCATGCTGACCTGCGTCGTCATCACGATCATCGGCGTCGCGATGACCTTCCCCGACAACCTCGCGATGGTGCTGACCGGCCTGTTCGTCCTCACCACCGGCTTCTTCGGCGCCCACGGCGTCGCTTCGGGCTGGGTCGGCGCCCGCGCGCGGGTCGGAAAGGCCCAGGCCAGCGCCCTCTACAACCTCTTCTACTACGGCGGCTCGAGCCTCTTCGGCTGGCTGCTCGGCTATGCGTACGTCGTCGGCTGGTGGGGCGTCGCCACCGCCGTCCTCCTCCTCGCCCTGACCTCGCTCACCTGGTCCTGGCTCGCCGCCCACGACTGACCGCCACAACCGCTGGTCGAGCCGGATTCGTGAGGCACGAACGAATCCGTGTCGAGACCAACACAGTCCCCTCGGCGCTCGATGGCACCGTGTTGGTCTCGACACCGCTCGCTGGCGCTCGCGGGCTCGACCAGCGGATGGGTCAGGCCTGGAAGTGCTTCCGCGCGAACTCGAGCGACTCGCGGAGATCGGCGACGCGCTCGGCGCGCGACCGGGCCCGGCGGGTGTTGATCTCGAGGACGATCTCGCCGTCGAACCCCGAGGCGGCCAGGTGGCGCAGGAAGCGGTCGGCGCCCATGTGGCCCCGCCCGGGGACGAGATGCTCGTCCTTGGCCGAGCCGGTGCCGTCGGTGAGGTGGATGTGCCGCAGCCGTGGCCCGAGCCGCTTCGCCATCTCGATCACGTCGTCGTCGGCGATCGCGGCGTGGGAGAGGTCGATGGTGGTGTTGGCGTAGTCCTCGGTCGAGGGGTCCCAGTGGGGCAGGTACATCGGCGTCGAGCGCTTGGCCGCGCGCCACGGATACATGTTCTCCACCGCGAACTTCAGCCCGGTCGAGCGCTCCAGCGTGGCGATCCCCTCCACGAACCCGGCCGCGTACTCGCGCTGCCAGCGGAACGGCGGATGTACGACGACCACTCCCGCGCCGACCTCGGCGGCCATCTCGGCCGACCGCTCGAGCTTCCCCCAGGGCTCGAAGCCCCAGACCTGCTGGGTGAACAGCAGCGTCGGCGCGTGGATCGCGACGATCGGGATGCCGTGGTGCTCGGCGAGCTGCTTGACCGCGTGGGTCTGCTGGGAGAGCGCGTCGATGCCGACCATCACCTCGACCCCGTCGTACCCCACCTCGGCCGCATAGGCGAAGCCGCGGGCGGTCGACTCGGGGTACGTCGAGGACGTCGACAACGAGATCATCGCGGGCCTCCTAGCCGGACCTTCCAAGATCGGAACTGTCGATGAAGGACAGGTGGTCGAGACGGTCGAGGATCAGACCCTCCCGCAGAGCCCACGGACAGATCTCGAAGGCGGGCACGTCGAAGATGTCGAGGCACGCCTCGGCGACCAGCGCACCGGGCACGATCTGATGGGCCCGTGACGGGCTGACCCCGGGCAGATCGGAGAGCTCCTCGAGCGACATCTCCAGCAGCTTGGGGATCCAGTCGCGCAGCTCGGTCAGCGGCAGCTGGCGGCGCACCCGCAGCCCCTCGCCGCTCGGTGCGGCACCGCAGATGCGTGCCAGCGAGCGGAACGTCTTCGAGGTGGCCACCGCCATGTCCGGCTGGCCGTCGCGCAGGATCTTGCCCGCGTCCTCGGCGATCGCAGCGCGGATCGACCGGCGCAGCTCCCGCAGCTCCTCCTCCGTCGGGCGGTCACCGAAGTAGCTGCGCGCGAGCCGGCCGGCGCCCAGCGGCAGCGACCAGGCGACGTTCGGCTGCTCGTCCAGTCCGGCCGCGATCTCCAGCGAACCGCCGCCGATGTCGAAGACGGCGAGCCGTCCGGCGGACCAGCCGAACCAGCGGCGTACCGCCAAGAAGGTCAGCCGCGCCTCGTCGTCGCCGGGAAGGACCTCGATCTCGACCCCGGTCTCGGCATGTACGCGGTCGAGCACCTGCTGCGAGTTGCCGGCATCGCGCACCGCCGAGGTCGCGAACGCCAGCATCTCCGAGACGCCCTTCTCCTCCCCCACCGCCACCGACTCACGGGTGAAGGCGGTCAGCGCCTCGATCCCGGCCTCGGTCACATCGCCGGCCTCATCGAGGTGCTCGGCCAGCCGCAGCGGCTGCTTGAACGAGTACGCCGGTAACGGGGCCGCCCCGCCGTGGGCGTCGACCACGAGCAGGTGTCCCGTGTTCGATCCGATGTCGAGTACGCCCAGACGCATAGGCTCGACTTTAGTGGCTCGCCGTTCCCCGAGCGGAACTCCGCTGGAGATGAGGGCGAAGATGACCTCGTGGAGGAACTCGACAGCATCCGCCGAGACATCACGACCCACCCGAGCAACGCGTGGGCCGTCGCGGCAGGGTTCGAGCCCGTCTACGTGGCTCATCAGGATGCTCGGTGCCTGATCATCGGCCAGGCCCCGGGCATCAAGGCTCAGCAGAGCGGCATCCCGTGGAACGACGCGAGCGGGCGACGCCTCATCGAGTGGCTCGGCGTCGACGAGGCCACCTTCCGCGATCCGACGGCGTTCGCGATCCTGCCGATGGACTTCTACTACCCGGGCAAGGCCACGACCGGCGACCTGCCGCCGCGGGCCGACTTCGCGCCGAGGTGGCACCCTCCTCTGCTCGAGCTGATGCCACGGATCAGCCTCACCCTGGTCGTCGGCGACTACGCGCAGCGCCACTATCTCGGCGGGAAGAGCTCGCTGACCGAGCGGGTACGCAGCTTCCGCGACTATCTCCCGGAGCGGTTCCCGCTCGTCCACCCCTCACCGCTGAACTTCCGCTGGCAGTCCCGCAACCCGTGGTTCGCGTCCGACGTCCTGCCCGAGCTGCGGCGCCGCGTCGACGAGGTGCTCAGCGGCCGGCGGTAGCCGCCTCGCGATCCGGACTGGCGACGACGGTGACGGACGGTTCTCCGATCCGGGCGTTGACCGCACCGGCGACCACGACCACGAGCGCGGCAGCGGCGGGCAGCAGGAGTGCCGCGTCGGTGCCCCAGCGCTCGGCGATGCCTCCGGTGACCGCGGAGGCCAGGGACTGGCCGAGGATCACCGCGGAGCCGAGCATGGTCATCACGGTGGCCGACCGGCCGACCGGGCTGCGGCGGGCACCGAGGCCGTACTGGGTGACCAGCGTCGGGCCGATGCCGAGACCGATGACGAGCAACGCCACGACCATCCCCGTCACCGACGACACCGCCGGCAGCGCGAGGGCGCCGGCGAGCATCAGCCCGCCGAAGACCAGCCAGCGCGCGGCCGAGGTGAAGCCGACCGGGAAGGCGGCGACGCCCAGCGCCAGCGCGGCCGATCCGACGCCCATCGCGGCGTAGACCAGGCCGGCCTCCTCGGGACGCCCGTGGTCGGCCATGAACGCGGTCAGCGAAGTGAGCATCGAGCCGAAGAAGAGCCCGACACCGAGGATGCCGACCACGATGACGACCACGCGCGGACGAGCGAGCTCGCGCACGGAGCCGGCAGCGGGCGTACGGCCGGACGAGGCCTGTGCGGTCGCGGCGCTCGGGTGGAGGGCGAAGGCGGAGACGAAGATCAGGGTGAGTACCGCGGCGGCGACGACCGGCGCCCAGGGGTCGATCGTGACGGCGAGGACGCCCGCGACGACAGGACCGACGATGAAGACGATCTCGTCGGCCGCCGACTCGTAGGCCATGGTCGAGTTGATCACCCGCACGCGACGTCCCGGGACGATGCACGTGGAGATGATCGCCATCAGCCGGGACCGCGACAGCGGTGCGATCTGCGGGGCGGTCGCACCGACCAGGAACGCCACCGCCAGCACGGCCGCGTCGGGCAGCGGGCTGTAGACGACCCAGGCCATCGCGGCCAGCATCGCGCTGCTCGCGGCGCCGACGACCAGCAGCACGCGCCGCTGGCCGAACCGGTCGACCGCGGCGCCGAGGAGCGGGCCGCACGACGCGGCTCCGATCCCCACCATCGCCGAGTTCAGACCGCCGAGCGCCAGCGAGTCGCGGCCCGCGACGACCAGCGTCAGCACACCGACGACCATCATCGCGTACGGCATCCGCGCGACCAGCGCGAGTGGGAAGTACGTCCCTCCGACCGAGCGCACCAGACTCTGCTCGCTCTGCACTGACATCTCTCTCGAACCTCCCGCTGCGAACCGCGGCTCTGTGCCGCCTTGGTCCGCCGGCGGGGCCAGCGCGAGGTGATACACACAATGGAAACGGAGCGGTGGCTCCGTACCTACAAGAATACGCCGCCCACCCCGGCCATCCGGAATCCCCGAAACGTCATCTCCGTCACGGTTCGAGGTCGGTCACGCCGTTGCCGCTGAGGATGTCGAACGGCACCGAGACCTGGTCGTGGGCGATCCTCCAGGTGCCGTCGATCCTGCGCAGCCCGTAGGTGACCCGCACCCACATGCCTGCAGTGGCGACCCCGTTCTTCATCGTCCCGCTAAGGCGGCCGAAGGCGTGCCCGAACGCGACGTCGTCACCGATGGTGAGGGTCAAGTCCCGGAGCTCGTAGTCGACGGTCTCGAAGACCTGGAAGACCCGCTCCCAGTTGGCGAGCTTCGCCTCGATCCCGACGTGCTGGAGCGGCGGCTCGACGTCGAAGGACACGACGTCGGAGGCGTACGGCTCTCGCAGGGCCTCGAGGTCCTTGGCACGCAGTCCGTCGATGACCTTCTCGATCTGGCCGCGGATCGCGGTCTCCTCCGCCGCGCTCATGACGCGCCTCCCTCGGCCCCGACGAGGCTGCCCTCGCGCAGCGGCGCGAGGGCGGTGCTCCAGGAGATGACCTGGTCGAGCATGGCGGTCAGCGCGACGGTGTGCCGGTCCGCCGGCACGAACGTGGCGTGGTTCTCGAAGTCGGTGAAGAGCGAGAGCTCCACCGGACGGCTCACGTCGGCCATGCCCAGCGCCCCGCAGACCGTACGCAGCTGGGCGACCGCCCGGGCGCCGCCGCTGACACCGTACGAGACGAACCCGACCGCCTTGTTCGTCCACTCCGCGCAGGCGTGGTCGATGGCGTTCTTCAGAACTCCGGGCATGCCGCCGTTGTACTCCGGCGTCACGATCACGAAGCCGTCGAACGGCGCGATCCGCTCCGCCCAGTCTCGGGTGTGCTGGTTGGCCGAGGGCCCGAACATCGGCGGCACGGGCTCGTCCAGGTGCGGGAGCGGGTGGTCGCGCAGATCGACGAGCTCGAAGGTCGCGTCGTCGCGGTGCGAGGCCTGGTCGTGGACCCATCCGGCGACCTGTGGGCCGACACGGTTGGGGCGGGTGCTGCCGAGGATGATGCCGATGCTGATCATGTTCCGGACTCCTTTGAAGCTGTCGTGGGTCTGCTGTCCCTCCGACGAAGGAGACGTACGGAATGTCAGGCGGTCTCACAGATCGGGTCGCTGTTTCGTCGGATCGGTTGTAGACAGGAAGACCGAAGGAGCCGCCATGTCCGACCCCCACCTCGCCGAGGTGATCAGCGAACGCCGCCAGCTGATCAATCTCGCCTACCGCCTGCTCGGCTCGCTCGCCGAGGCAGAGGACGTGGCACAGGAGACCTACACCCGCTGGTACGCCCTGCCCGAGAAGCAGCGGGAGACGATCGAAAATCCCGGCGCCTGGATGACGACGGTCGCCAGCCGGATCTGCCTGGATCTGCTCGGCTCCGCACGGGCCCGGCGGGAGCACTACGTGGGCGACTGGATCCCGGAGCCGGTGCCCGGCGGCTGGCTCGACGGCACCGAGTCGGCGCCTGCCGACCCCGCCGACCGGGTCACCCTCGACGAGTCGATCAGCATGGCCTTCCTGGTGGTGCTGGACTCCATGACACCCGCCGAGCGGGTCTCCTTCGTCCTGCACGACATCTTCCGCTACACCTTCGTCGAGATCGCCGACGTCGTCGGCCGCACCCCCGCTGCCTGCCGCCAGCTCGCCTCCAGCGCACGCCGCCGCATCGACACCTCACAGGACCCGTCGACCACCGAGCGCGCCGACCTGGTCCGGGGCTTCAAACAGGCGTGGGAGTCCCGCGACATCGAGGCCCTCGTCGGCCTCCTCGACCCGTCGGCGGTCGCGACCGCTGACGGTGGCGGCCTGGCCCTTGCCTTCCTCGAACCGATCAGCGGCGCCGACCAGATCGCCCGCGCCTGGATCGACATCGCCACCCGCGCCCCCGAGGTGACCCTGCGGGAATGCGTGGTCAACGGCCAGCCCGGCCTGGTCGGAGAGCTCGACGGCGCCACCGTCTCGGTCTACGCCTTCGACATCGCCGACGGTCGCATCACCCGCATCTGGGCCGTACGCAACCCCGAGAAGCTCGGTCCGTGGGCTTAACACGTCAGGAGTCAGCCGAGCGTTCGTGCATCAGTCTGAAGACGTCTTGGGCACTGACAGCAGCCTCAAATGGCCCGAAGTACCGCTGAAACACCTCGCGCCGGCGAACGAAGTCCGCAAGCAACTCCTCAACCAACGTGCCGTCTTCGACGCTGAAGCGCCTCTTCCCCGTGGGGTCGAAGATCTTCGCCGTGCCCACACGGGCCAAGGCGTCGAACAGTTGACTGATCTCGGAGACAACATCAGCTGGGTTGGTGAACGACACTCGTATCCCAACCGAGGGGGCAGGCATGTCGACCTCCAGGTCGATCCAATGGCGCCGCCCTCGCAGCACCAGGTAACGCTCTCCTCGCCTCTCAGCACCGATGTCCAGCAGAGCTGAGACGTATGCATCAGAGGTTCCGGCGGCAGGAACAACCTGATACACGGCGGACTCGACGCCCATCACGACACCCCTTCGCTCGGCTTGCAAACCAGTGGGCGACCCTGAGACTGATCGCCTTCGTAGTAGAAACACACATCGACGCCGGCCTTGTGAAAGTTTCGCAAAGCTGGACCCTCTGCCCTAACCGTCCGCACCTCAGGCTCAGCAGTCGCCGGGGCACTTCAGTAGCGGAGTCAACGCAAGGGCTGCCACTCCGACCATTCGAACTCGACGCCAAGAGTCTGACCACGACAATGCGACCACTCGATTCACGAGGACTCCTTACGCCGCCTCACATGCGGACTTCGCGCCCAATCTACGTCCGGTACGCCTGAGGATGCGCAGACCAACGTTGCCGGCGTCGCGCGCTCGGAGCGCAGTCATGCTGGCTGTGTGCTCTCAGCGGCGTAGGCTTGGCAGGTGCCTGAGGTACCCCTGGATTTCCCGCGCGCGTGGGTGGAGTTCGTGAACCCCGACGACCCGGACGAGCGGATGCGCTGCGACCTGACCTGGTTGACCTCGGCGTACTCCTGCATCTTCGGCAACGGCTGCCCGGGGATGTTCAAGAGCTCGCCGGACGTCGGGTGCTGCACGCTGGGTGCGCACTTCGCCGACGAGGAGGACGAGGCCCGGACGGCTGAGTTCGTACGGCAGCTGACCCCGGAGCTGTGGGAGCAGCACCCGGGGCGCGAGGTGGAGACCGACGACTGGGTCGAGCTCGACGACGAAGGCGAGCGCAAGACCCGCGTGACCGACTTCCGCGGGCAGGAGTCGTGCGTCCTGGCCAACCGGCCGGACTTCGCCGGCGGGTCGGGGTGCGCGCTCCACATCCTGGCCGCAGCCGAGGGTCGGGAGCACTTCGAGACGAAGCCGGACGTGTGCTGGCAGCTGCCGATCCGGCGTACGTTCCGCGATGTCGAGCTGACCGACGGGACGACCTACACCGAGGTGACGATCACCGAGTACGACCGGCGCGGCTGGGGTCCGGGCGGCCACGACCTGGACTGGTACTGCTCCGGCAACACCGAGGCACACGTCGCCGTCGAGCCCGTCTACCTCACCAACCAGGCCGAGCTGACCGAGCTCATGGGCAAGGCGGCGTACGCCGAGCTCGTCCGTCACTGCGAGGCGCACGTCCGGTCGCGGTCCGCGCTGGCGCTCCATCCCGCCAGCCCGCGCTGAACCCCGGGGTGTATCTCGACATCAAGAGATAGTGACCCTGGATTGGTCTCTCTCTCAGCGAGAGTTCAGAATCGTTACATGCGCCTGGACCATGTTTCGTACGCTGCAGGACCCGATGGCTTGGTACAGACCGCCAAGCAGCTCGGTGAGCTGCTCGGCCAGGAGTTCGTCGATGGCGGCGTTCACCCCCGCTTCGGCACCCGCAACTACATCCTTCCGATGCGCGGCGGCCTCTACCTCGAGGTCGTCGAGGCACTCGAGCACCCGGCCAGCGACAAGGCTCCGTTCGGGCAGGCCGTCAAGGCCCGCTCCGCTCTCGGTGGCGGCTGGATCGGCTTCGTGATCGGCGTCGACGACATGGCCCCGATCGAGGAGCGGCTCGGCCGCAAGGCGGTCCCCGGCAACCGTCACCTCCCCGACGGCCGCGAGCTCCACTGGCAGCAGATCGGCATCAACGGCCTGATCGCCGACCCGCAGCTGCCCTACTTCATCAAGTGGGAGACCCCCGATCTCCACCCCGGCAACGCCGGCTCCGACATCACCCTCACCTGCCTGGAGATCTCCGGCGACCCCGAGCGGGTCAAGGACTACCTCGGCGACGAACTGAAGGAGCGCGTCGACCCGTGGACCGGCAAGCCCGCCGAGAACGTCCACATCGACTGGGTCGCCGAGCACGGCACCCCCGGCCTCCTGGCCGCGCAGTTCGTCACCCCGCGCGGCGAGGTCCGGATCTGACCAGGCTCGACCTGCCGGGGGCGACGGGCGCGATCCCGTCCCCCAACATCTGGAACCACACCGCGACGTACGAGATCGAGAACCGTGCGCTCGACCCGCACGGACGACTCTGGGCAGCCATGTCCGAGACCGGTCCCTGGGCCGGACGCGACGTCCTCGACCTGGGCTGCGGGACCGGGTTCTACCTGCCGCGCTTCGCCGAGGAGGCCCGCACCGTCACCGGCGTCGAGCCACATGCGGACCTCGTGACGTTGGCCCGGCGGCGTACGAAGCGCCTCTCGAACGTCAGCGTCCACAACGGCATCGCCCAGCAACTCCCGCTCCCGCCGAGCTCGGTCGACGTCATGCACGCCCGCTGGTCCTACTTCTTCGGTCCGGGCTCGGAGCCGGGGCTCGGCGAGCTCGACCGGGTGATGCGCCGCGGCGGCGTGGCGATGGTGATCGACAACGACGGCTCCCGGTCGAGCTTCGGCGCGTGGTTCCGCCGCGGCTACCCGAAGGTCCCACCGCCCGAGGAGCAGGAGCGGTTCTGGTCGAGGCACGGCTGGACGCGCGTTCCCGTCGACATGGACTGGTCCTTCGGATCACGCGCAGACCTGGAGGCGGTCGTACGCATCGAGTTCGACCCCACCACCGCGGCGGCGATCCTCGAAGAACACCAGGGGACGTATGTCGACTACGCGGTGAACCTCTGGTGGAAGCGTTTCTGAATCACCGCACGCGGCCATGGAAAAAGCGTGACCATTGAGGCTCCCCCCAAGGAAAGGAGTTTCACCATGCACCATTTCCCACGTCTCGGGCGTCGGCTCGGCACGGTCATCGGCACCCTCCTTCTCACGGTCGCGGCCTCCCTCGCCGCGGTCAGCGTCACGGCCGCGCCGGCTCACGCCGACGCCTGCTACACCTGGAGCGGCACGCTCCAGCAGGGCTCCTCGGGCAACGCGGTCACCCAGCTCCAGATCCGCGTCGCCGGATGGGCGGCCTCCGGCACGGTCTTCTCGATCGACGGGTCCTACGGCCCGGCGACGACGACCGCGGTCCGCAACTTCCAGGCCGCCTACGGGCTCGCCGCCGACGGCGTCGCCGGCGCGAACACGTTCAACAAGATCTACGCGCTCCAGGACGACGACTGCACCCCGGTCCACTTCGCGTGGAGCGAGGTCGATGACGTCTGCTACGGCGGCTGGCCGACGCCGATCTCCGGAGTGACGGTCGCGCAGGTCAAGGCGAACCTGATGCAGGCGATGTGGCGAGCCGAGGCGATCCGGCACCGGCTCGGCGACAACCCGCTGCGGGTGACCTCGGCCTACCGTTCCAAGGCGTGCAACGACGCCGTCGGCGGCGCCTCCAACAGCAACCACCTCTACGGCCGGGCCATGGATCTGGTGCCCGGCAGCAGCGCGACGACCATGTGCGGCATCGCGCGTGCCTCACGCCAGTCGTTCCCGCAGGTGCTCGGGCCGGGCTACCCCGACCACAGCGACCACATCCACCTCGGCATCCAGTCGAGCGTCTTCCACAGCGCCTCGCAGTGCTTCTGAGGCTTTGATCAGGACATGTCGGTGAGCTGGTCGGGATCGGCATCGGTCCCGACCAGTTCGCGGAGCTTGTCGTTGACGTCCCAGATCCCTACGTTCATCCCGGCGGTCACGGTGGCACCACGGCGCCAGTAGGCGATGAACTCGTCACCGTCGGTGTCGCCGCGGAGCAGCACCTCGTCCTGGGGCGCGGAGTGGCCGACGTACTCCATCGAGAACTCGAACTGATCGGTGAAGAAGTAGGGCTGCCAGTCGTAGGCGCCGCCCTTGCCCAGCATCGACCGCGCCGCCAGCCGGCCCTGTTTGATCGCGTTGTCCCAGTGCTCGACCCGCAGCGGGCCGAGCACGGTGTGCGTCGCGAGCGCGGCGTCGCCGGCGGCGAAGACCCGAGGATCAGACGTACGCAGACCCTCGTCGACCACGATGCCGTCACCGACCTCGAGGCCGGCGTCAGCGGCCAGAGCCGTGGCCGGCGCCGCACCGACGGCGACCAGGACGATGTCGGCGGGGATCTCGCCGACGCTGGTGCGTACGGCTCCCGGCTCGATCGCCTCGACGGTCGTCCCGGTGTGGACCTCGACGCCGTGACGGACGTGGAGATCGGCGACGTGCTCGGCGAGCACCGGGCCGAGGACGTTGAGGAGCGGCTGTGCGGCCGCCTCGAGCACGACCGCCTTCCCGCCGAGCGCGGTCACCGACGCGGCGACCTCGAGCCCGATCCAACCGCCACCGACCGTGACGACCCGGGTGCCGGGCTCGATCGCATCCTTGAGGCGGCGGGCGTCCTCGACGGTGCGGAGGGTCGTCGCGTGCTCGATGCCGGGGATCGGCGGCGTCTTCGGCTCGGCGCCGGTGGCCAGCAGCAATGTGCCGAAGGGCAGCCGCTCACCGTTGTCGAGCGTGACGGTCCCGGCGTCCAGGTCCAGGGCGGTCGCGGTGGTGCCGGTGAGGACGGTGACGCCCTTCTCGGCGTACCACGCCTCGTCGTGGGAGAGCTTGAACTCCTTGGCGCCGGCCAGGAAGTCCTTGGAGAGCTGCGGTCGCTCGTAGGGCAGCTCCGGTTCCTTCCCGACCAGGGTCAGGCGGCCGGCGTACCCCTCGTCACGAAGGGTTTCGATGGCGCTGACCGCTGCGAGACCAGCACCGATGACGACGATGTCCTCAGTTCCCATGACGCCATCGTCGCGCGGATCTCGGCTTCTATGAAGACCCTCGCACCGTCAGGGCGGGTTTCAGCATCACGCCGGGCGCGGCGTAGGACGGGGTGGCGAGGAGCTCCTCGAGTGCCTTGACCAGCTCGCGCGCGGCCTCCTCCAGCGGAGGACGTACGGAGGTTATTCCGGGCGGCACCGTCTGCGCGACCTGGGAGTCGTCGAAGCCCACGACCGCGATGTCCTCACCGAGGCGGAGACGCCTCTCGAAGAGGGAGTGGAGCACGCCCATCGCGAGCGTGTCGGAGGCACAGACGAGCGCGGTCGGCTCGGTCTCGTCGAGGATCGCGTCGGCGGCGGCCTTGCCCGAGCTGATCGAGTCCTCGGTGCGCGAGGCCAGGCCGGTGGTCGAGAGACCGTGGGTGTGCATCGCGTGGATCCAGCCGCTCCGTCTCTCCTCACCGAGGAGCGAGTCCTTGTGCCAGCCGATCCAGGCGATCTTGGAGTGGCCGCGCTCGATCAGGTGCTCGGTGGCGATCTCGGCACCGTAGGCGAGGTCGACGTCGACCCAAGGGTGCTTCGCGTCGGGCTGGGTCCACGGCCGCCCGAAGGAGACGAACCGCGCCCGCCGCGACTGCAGCCAGGTCGTCTGCTGCCCGCCGAGGTGGGTGTCGGTCACGACGAACGCGTCGACCGCGGTCGACCTGAGCAGCTCGTCGTAGCCGTCGAGCGGGTCGGCGGGGTCACCGTAGAAGAGGAGCACGTGGTAGCCGGTCTCGGCCGCGGCCTCGACGAAGCTGTGCACGAACCGGTCCATCATCGCGTTGGCCGTGCCCTCCTGGAGGGCGGGCATCCGCAGGCCGATCAGGTGGCTCGCTCGCGTACGCAGGCTGCGCGCGGCGCGGTTGGGCTGGTAGCCCAGCTTGTCGATCGCGTCCTGCACCCTGGCCAGCGTGTCGGCACGCAGCAGATCGGGGTTGTTGACCGCGTTCGAGACCGTCTGCCGGGACACGCCGGCCAGCTCCGCGACGTCCGCCAGGGTCGGCGGAGCGGCCGAGATATGACCGCCGGAACGCGGCACCGCCACGCTCTGCCTCCCTTGATGCCGATGTGGAACTCTGGATCGTTCCAAGCCATGGTAACGAAGCCTGACCCCGCATGATGCGTTCACCCCTATGTCGGTCTCGACCCGCTTCGCGGGTTCGCAGGCTCACCCGCTGCGCTCGCTCGACCTTCTCGCGTTGCGCCGCCGCTCGTGCCTCGCGGCGACGCAGGCTCGAATGTCGGTGCCGTGCTCTAAGTTGCTGGGCATGGCTACCGCTCGCTCGTCCAAACGCGCCACCTACCGCTGCTCCGAGTGCGGTTGGGAGACCGCGAAGTGGGTCGGCCGCTGCGGCGAGTGCCAGGCGTGGGGGTCGGTCGCCGAGGCGGCGGCCCCGATCGGACGTACGCAGGCAGCCCCGGTCTCCACCGCGGCGGTGCCGATCGGGACCGTGTCGGTGACCGAGTCGGAGCGGCGTACGTCGGGCGTGCCGGAGCTCGACCGGGTCCTCGGTGGCGGACTGGTGCCGGGCGCCGCGATCCTGCTGGCCGGCGAGCCGGGCGTCGGGAAGTCGACGTTGCTGCTCGAGGTGGCGGCGCAGACGGCGCGCTACGGACGCCGGGCGCTGTACGTGACGGGTGAGGAGTCCGCGTCGCAGGTGCGGCTGCGGGCCGACCGGACCAACGCGATCCAGGACGAGCTCTACCTCGCCGCGGAGACCGATCTCGGCGCCGTGCTGACCCACATCGAGGAGAGCCGGCCCGAGCTGATCGTGGTCGACTCGGTGCAGACCATCGGCGCCTCCGGGGTCGAGGGCGTACCGGGCGGAGTGACCCAGGTGCGCGAGGTGGCGGCGGCGCTGATCCGGGTGGCCAAGACCCGCAACATCACGACCGTCGTGGTCGGCCACGTGACCAAGGACGGGGCGATCGCCGGGCCGCGGGTGCTGGAGCACCTGGTCGACGTCGTCCTCCACTTCGAGGGCGCGCGCGACTCACGGTTCCGGATGGTGCGGGCGATGAAGAACCGCTTCGGCCCGGTCGACGAGGTGGGCTGCTTCGACCTGTCCTCGGAGGGCATCGTGGCGGTCACCGACCCGTCGGGCCTTTTCGTGGAGACCCATCACGTCTCGGTCCCCGGCACGTGCGTCACCGTGACGATGGAGGGTCGCCGGCCGCTGCTCGCCGAGATCCAGGCCCTGACCGTGCTGGGCGCGGAGGAGCGGGCGAAGCGTACGACCTCGGGGCTGGACGGCTCCCGGCTCGCGATGATCCTCGCCGTGCTGCAGCGCCACGCGAGGGTCGGTCTCTCCGGTCGCGACGTGTTCGCCTCGACGGTCGGCGGGGCCCGGATCAGCGACCCGGCCGCCGACCTGGCGATGGCGCTCGCGGTCGCCTCGAGCCATACCGGCACGCCGACGCCGCGCGGGGTGGTCGCGCTCGGCGAGATCGGCCTCGCCGGCGAGCTGCGCCGGGTGCGCGATCTCGACCAGCGGCTCTCCGAAGCGGCACGACTCGGGTTCACCGTGGCCGTCGTCCCGGCCGATCCTGGAGCCCCTGTGCCCAATCGTCCCAATGAGCGCGAAGTCGACGGGATGCGTGTCTTTGAGGTGCACAGCATCAGTGCTGCGCTGGAATTCCTCCGCTTGGTGTGATCGGCTTGGTGACTCGTGGCCGAACGTTCTCGGCATTACGGTTGGATCCACGGTTAGAATCACCCCATCCCACTCCGAAAGGATTCTCGTGCCCGCCGACCGCACCGCGGACTCCATCCGACTGCGCGAGACGCTTGCTCTGATCGCGCCCGGGACACCGCTGCGTGACGGGCTCGAGCGCATCCTCCGCGGCCGCACCGGCGCACTGATCGTGCTCGGCTACGACAAGATGGTCGATGGGATATCGACCGGTGGCTTCACGCTCGACGTTCCGTTCACCTCCACCGGCCTGCGTGAGCTCGCCAAGATGGACGGGGCGATCATCGTCGACGACTCGCTGAGTCGCATCGTGCAGGCCGCAGTCCACCTGATGCCCGACCACACCATCCCCTCGACCGAGACCGGCACCCGGCACCGCACCGCCGACCGGGTCGCGAAGCAGACCGGTCACCCGGTGATCTCGGTCTCCCAGTCGATGCAGATCATCGCTGCGTACGTCGGGGAGACCCGCCACGTCCTGGAGGACTCCGGCCAGATCCTCTCCCGCGCCAACCAGGCGCTGGCGACCCTGGAGCGCTACAAGCTGCGCCTCGACGAGGTGGCCTCCACCCTGTCCGCGCTCGAGATCGAGGACCTGGTGACCGTGCGCGACGTGGCCGTCGTGGCTCAGCGCCTGGAGATGGTCACCCGCATCGCCCGCGAGATCGAGGACTACGTGCTCGAGCTCGGCACCGACGGCCGGCTGCTGTCCCTCCAGCTGGAGGAGCTCATCACCGGCGTCGACGCTGAGCGCGAGATGGTCATCCGCGACTACCTTCCCCGCGGCCGCCGCGCCCGCAGCCCCGAGGAGCTGCTGGCCGAGCTCGAGGCGCTCAACTCCGCCGAGCTCGTCGACCCCGCTGCCACCGCCCGGGTCCTGGGCCTCACCACCTCCGACGCTCTCGACGGCGCCGTCGCCCCGCGCGGCTACCGCCTCCTGGCGAAGGTCCCCCGCCTCCCACCCGCCGTCGTCGACCGTCTGGTCGACCACTTCGGCACCCTGCAGAAGCTCCTCTCCGCCAGCGTCGACGACCTCCAGGCCGTCGAAGGCGTCGGCGAGCTCCGCGCCCGCTCCGTACGCGAGGGCCTCTCCCGCCTCGCCGAGTCCACCATCCTCGAGCGCTACGTCTGACCCCTGCCGAGGCGTCACCCGCGTCGGCCGAGGCGTCAACTACGTCGGCCGAGTCGGCATGCCGGTGCCATCTCGGCCGACGGGAGTGACGCCTCGGGTCAGTTGGCCGGGGTGTCCGGTTCCGTACGCGACAGGGCGGTGCCCGGCTTGTAGAGACCGAAGGTGGCCGATGACGGTTCGCCACCGAGGGCGGAGGCGACGATCACGAAGAAGTTCGGCTTCACCCACGGGCCGTGGCCGGTGCACTCGCCGGCGACGACGCGGCGGCCGCTCCAGGTCAGGGGCAGCGTGGTGACGACGTCGCGACGTACCACGATCTCCTTGGTCGGCACCGCCTTGGCGCAGTCGACCGTGGACCAGACCAGGTCGCCGCCCTTCTGCGAGATCCGCACCTGGAGCGCGTCCGCGGACAGCTTCCAGGTGCACGCGGACGCCTTCACGGTGCGCAGCTGCAGCGGGATGGTCACGTTGTCGTAGGAGTAGGCGTCGGTGACGGCCGGCTCGACGACGATGTCGGAGGGCGAGCACTCGCCGGTCGGCTCCGGCGGTGCGCTGCTCTTCGGCTTCTTGGGCTTGTTGGGCTTGTTGTTGCCGCCCGCGCTGCCCGCCTCCTTCGACGGCTTCGCGCTGGGCGTCGGCGTGACCGTCACGGTCGCCGTGGGCTCGTCCGCCACTGGGGTCGCCGTGTCGTCCGCACCGTCGGAACCGCTGAGGAAGAACCGCGAGATCCCGACGATCAGGAGCAGGACGATGCCGAGCACCGCCAGCCGCCGGCGCCAGTAGACCGCGGCCGGCAACCGTCCTCCAGTCCTTCTCGAGCGGGCCATAGGCGACACCGTAATGATCCCGTGCCCGGGTTTCGGGGTGCCACTCCGTGGCAATACCTGTCGCACGGCACAATCTGCGTGTGACAGTTCTCCACGACGCCGTCCTGGACTGGTACGACGCCAACGCCCGCGACCTCCCCTGGCGCTCCGCGACCGCGACACCGTGGTCGGTGATGGTCAGCGAGTTCATGCTCCAGCAGACGCCGGTCTCCCGCGTGCTCCCCATCCATGAGGCCTGGATGGAGCGCTGGCCGACCCCGGCCGATCTGGCCGAGGAGCCGACCGGAGAGGCGGTACGCGCCTGGGGCCGCCTCGGCTACCCGCGGCGGGCGCTGCGGTTGCACGCGGCCGCCACCGCGATCGTCGAGCAGCACGGCGGCGAGGTGCCCGCCACGTACGACGAGCTGATCGCTCTCCCGGGCGTCGGCGACTACACCGCGGCGGCGATCGCCACCTTCGCCTACGGCAAGCGCCACGTGGTCCTCGACACGAACGTACGCCGCGTCTTCGCCCGGACCCTGAGCGGCGTCGAGTTCCCCGCGCAGTCGGTGAACAAGGCCGAGCGCGAGCTCGCCGCCGGCGTACTCCCCCAGGACGAGCCGACCGCCGCCACCTGGTCGGTCGCGGTCATGGAGCTCGGCGCCCTCGTCTGCACCGCGGCCAACCCGTCCTGCACCCGATGCCCGGTGGCGGACCAGTGCGCCTGGCGCGCTGCCGGCCACCCGGCGTACGACGGACCGCCTCGCAAGGTCCAGACCTGGGCCGGCACCGACCGCCAGTGCCGCGGCCGCCTGATGGCCGTTCTCCGCGACGCCGACTCCCCCGTGCACCGCAGCCGTCTCGATGTCGTCTGGTCCGACGAAGCCCAACGGCGACGGGCTCTGGAAGGCCTCCTGAAAGACAATCTGGCCACCGAGGTGGAACCAGACTTCTTCGCCCTCCCCTAACCAACCGCCGAAACCGCAGAAATGGCGGACGAAACTCTACTTTCGTCCGCCACAACTAACGACTCGGCCGCCATTTCCCACTACTCGAGGAAAAGAAAGGCAACGCCCCGGCCGTAGCGGCCGGGGCGTTGCTTTTGTCGGACTACTCGGAATCCGGCTTGGGCTTCTCGATGTTCGTCGGCTCGTCCTGGTCGGGGAGCTCGATATCGGAGACGGTCGCGCCCTCCAGCGGCGGTACGTCCGGGACGACGGAGCGCTTCTGGCCGGTGAAGGTGAACTGCGCGGCAGGACCCTCACCGTCGACGTCGACCAGCACGATCTCGCCGGGGCCGATGTCGCCGTAGAGCATCTTCTCGGCGAGCACGTCCTCGAGCTCGCGCTGAACCGTGCGGCGCAGCGGTCGAGCACCCAGGACCGGGTCGAAGCCGCGCTCGGCGAGCACCTTCTTCGCGGCCGTGGTGAGCTCGATGCCCATGTCGCGGTCCTTGAGACGGATCTCGACGGCCGCGATCATGTTGTCGACCATCGCGATGATCTGCTCCTGCGACAGCGGCGGGAACACGATGACCTCGTCGACACGGTTGAGGAACTCAGGACGGAAGTGCTGCTTGAGCTCGTCGGAGACCTTGGCCTTCATCCGGTCGTAGGAGCCCGCGGCGTCGCTGGCCTGGGAGAAGCCCAGGTTGACCGACTTCGCGATGTCCCTCGTGCCGAGGTTGGTGGTCATGATGATGACGGTGTTCTTGAAGTCGACCACGCGGCCCTGGGAGTCGGTCAGGCGACCTTCCTCCAGGATCTGCAGCAGCGAGTTGAAGATGTCCGGGTGAGCCTTCTCGACCTCATCGAAGAGGACCACGGAGAACGGCTTGCGGCGCACCTTCTCGGTGAGCTGGCCGCCCTCCTCGTAGCCCACGTAGCCCGGAGGCGAACCGAAGAGCCGCGAGACGGTGTGCTTCTCGCCGAACTCCGACATGTCGAGCTGGATCAGCGCGTCCTCGTCGCCGAAGAGGAACTCGGCGAGCGTCTTGGACAGCCAGGTCTTACCGACACCGGACGGACCGGCGAAGATGAACGAACCGCCGGGGCGCTTCGGGTCCTTCAGGCCGGCACGGGTGCGTCGGATGGCGCGGGACAGGGCCTTGACCGCCTCGTCCTGGCCAATGACACGCTTGTGGAGCTCGTCCTCCATGCGCAGCAGGCGCGCGGACTCCTCCTCGTTGACCTGCACGATCGGAATGCCGGTCGCGACGGCGAGAACCTCGGCGATGAGCTCCTCATCCACCTCGGCGACCTCGTCCATGTCGCCGGCACGCCAGGCCTTCTCACGCTCGGCCTTCTTCGCGATGAGCTGCTTCTCCTCATCGCGCAGACGGGCCGCGGCCTCGAAGTCCTGACCGTCGATCGCGGCCTCCTTGCGCTGGCGCACGTCGGCGATCTTGTCGTCGTACTCCCGCAGGTCGGCGGGGGCCGTCATCCGGCGGATGCGCAGGCGCGAGCCAGCCTCGTCGATCAGGTCGATCGCCTTGTCCGGCAGGAACCGGTCGGAGATGTAGCGGTCGGCCATCGTGACCGCGGCGACCAGGGCCTCGTCGGTGATCGTGACCCGGTGGTGGGCCTCGTAGCGGTCGCGGATGCCCTTGAGCATCTCGATCGCGACCGCGATCGTCGGCTCCGGCACCTGGATCGGCTGGAAACGGCGCTCGAGAGCCGCGTCCTTCTCCAGGTACTTCCGGTATTCGTCCAGCGTCGTCGCACCGATGGTCTGCAGCTCACCACGGGCCAGCATCGGCTTCAGGATGCTCGCCGCGTCGATCGCGCCCTCGGCCGCACCGGCACCGACGAGGGTGTGGATCTCGTCGATGAACAGCACGATGTCGCCGCGGGTCTTGATCTCCTTGAGCACCTTCTTGAGGCGCTCCTCGAAGTCACCGCGGTAACGCGAACCGGCCACGAGCGCGCCCAGGTCGAGCGTGTAGATCTGCTTGTCCTTGAGCGTCTCGGGAACGTTGCCCTTGACGATGTCCTGGGCCAGGCCCTCGACGATCGACGTCTTGCCGACGCCGGGCTCGCCGATGAGGACCGGATTGTTCTTCGTACGCCGCGACAGCACCTGCATCACGCGCTCGATCTGGCCTTCGCGACCGATGATCGGGTCGAGCTTGCCCTCGCGGGCGTCCTGGGTCAGGTTGCGGCCGAACTGGTCGAGCACGAGGCTGGAGGAAGGCGCCTCGGTCGAGGTCGTGCCGGTCGACGCGGTCGCGCCGGAGGTGCCGGCCTGGCCCTCCTTGCCCTGGAAGCCCGAGAGCAGCTGGATGACCTGCTGGCGGACCCGGTTGAGGTCGGCGCCGAGCTTCTGCAGCACCTGGGCGGCGACGCCCTCGCCCTCACGGATGAGGCCGAGCAGGATGTGCTCGGTGCCGATGTAGGAGTGGCCGAGCTGCAGCGCCTCGCGCAGGGACAGCTCGAGCACCTTCTTGGCACGCGGCGTGAACGGGATGTGCCCGGACGGTGCCTGCTGGCCCTGGCCGATGATCTCCTCGACCTGGTTGCGCACCGCCTCGAGCGAGATGTCGAGGGACTCGAGGGCCTTGGCAGCGACGCCTTCTCCCTCGTGGATCAGGCCGAGCAGGATGTGCTCGGTCCCGATGTAGTTGTGGGAGAGCATGCGGGCCTCTTCCTGGGCCAGCACGACCACCCGGCGGGCTCGGTCAGTGAACCGCTCGAACATGTACGCATCTCTCCTAAGAATTCTGGGGCGTCACCAAGATTCAACCCCGCAGACAGCCTACGCGTTCCCGACAACACAACGCGATCCGTGCGCTGAGAGCGAACACGCGTTCCGTACGCCGGACAGACGCCTGGTCACAGCCGACCTCACACAAAGGCGGCTGCCGCGCCCCGGAGGGCGCGACAGCCGGACGTTCGGTGCGGTGAGACCAGTTGTCAGTGAGCCGCTTCGAAAGCCGCTCGGACGTCGGCCGGAATGCGGCCACGGTCGGGAACGGTGTAACCGTTGGCCTTCCCCCACTCGCGCATGACCTTCGGGGTCGAGCCACCGGCGGCGGGCGCCTTCTTGGCGCCACCGCGACGGCCGCTCACCTTCTGGGCGTGACCGATGAAGAGCGCGAGAGAATCACGAAGCTTTGCCGCATTGGCATCGCTGAGATCAATCTCGTAGGACGTGCCGTCCAGGGCAAAAGACACCGTCTCAGCAGCTTCCGAGCCATCGATGTCATCCTCGAGGATGATCTGAACCTTCTTAGCCATGTTCCTACCTTCACTGCTCTTCTTCACCCGGAAACGGGCCGAATATAGCCATCGCCGTTAAGCGAGATGCCCATAGCATTACATACGATCCGGATGAATCAACAGGCCGCCATACTGAAAAGACTAACGAACGGCATTTCGCTGGAATATGAGTTCCAGTCCCTGCATCGTCAGCCACGGAGAATGCAACGAGAAGCATTTACTCTCGTCGAGAACGAACTCCGCCAGATAGCCGGTCGCAATCACGGTGACTTCCTCGGCGGAGGCGCCCAGCTCGGCGATGATCCGAGCGACCAGACCTTCGACCTGCGCGGCGACTCCGAAGACCATTCCGGACTGCAGCGCCTCGACCGTGTTCTTGGCGATCACCGACCGCGGGCGGGCGAGCTCGACCTTGCGCAACTGCGCACCGCGCCGCCCCAGCGCCTCCAGCGACAGCTCGATCCCGGGCAGGATCGCGCCACCGACGTACTGTCCCGCGGCGTTGACCACGTCGAAGGTCGTCGCCGTGCCGCGGAAGTCGACCACGATCGCGGGGCCGCCGTGGAGAGCCACCGCCGCGACCGCGTTGGCGATCCGGTCGGTGCCGACCTCGCGCGGGTTGTCCATCAGGATCGGGATGCCGGAGCGTACGCCGGGCTCGACCACCACGCTCTCGACCGAGCCGAGATGGCGGGCCATCATCTCGCGCCACTCGTGCAGGACCGAGGGCACCGTCGCACACACGACGACACCGTCCACGCTCGCCACCAACGCGTCGCCGAGAATCCCCCGCAGCAGCGCCCACCACTCGTCGGCGGTGCGGTGCTCGAGCGTGGAGACCCGCCAGTCCGCGGACACGACGCCGTCGGCGATCAGCCCGAGCACCGTATGGCTGTTGCCGATGTTGACAGCGAGCAGGGACATGGCGGGCCGCCTCAGCCCTCGGACAGGTCGAAGCCGATGTCGAAGACCTTCACCGAGTGGGTCAGCGCACCGACGGAGAGATAGTCGACTCCGGTCTCGGCGACCTCGCGGGCCCGGTCCAGGGTCAGTCCGCCGGAGGCCTCGAGCACCGCACGCCCGGCGGTGATCTCGACGGCCTCCTTCATCATCACGGTCGACATGTTGTCGAGCATGATCCGGCCGCAGCCCGCGTCGAGAAGCGCCGTGAGCTCCTCGAGCGTGGTCACCTCGACCTCGATCGGCACGTCCGGGTAGGCGAACTTCACGGCCTCATACGCCTGCACCGCGCCACCCGCGGCGACGATGTGGTTGTCCTTGACCAGCGCCATGTCGGAGAGCGACATCCGGTGGTTGGCGCCGCCGCCGCAACGTACGGCGTACTTCTCGAGCGCCCGGAAGCCGGGCAGCGTCTTGCGGGTGTCGAGGACCTGCGCGCCGGTCCCTTCCAGCGCCTCGGTCCAGGCCGCGACACCGGTGGCGACGCCGGAGAGGTGGGAGGCGTAGTTGAGCGCCGTACGCTCCGCGGTCAGCAGCCCGCGGGTCGGCCCGGCGATCCGCATGATGACGTCCCCGGCCTTCACCTTCGAGCCGTCCTTGACGCGGTCGGTGACCGTGACCGAGTCACCCATGACGTACGCGAAGACGAGCTCGGCCACGCCGAGGCCGGCCACGACGCCGTCCTCCCGGGCGGCGAAGACGCCGATCCCGGTCGAGTCGGGGGCGATGGTGGCCACCGAGGTGACGTCCTCGCTGGGCATCTCACCGGGAGCGGCCGTGGGCAGGTCCTCGTCGAGAGCGAGCTCGACGGCGTCGTAGACCTCGCCGGCGTCCAGGCCGGCGTTGGTCAGCTCGTCGCGCAGCGGCTGCGGGATCTCGTCGAAGGGCACGCGTCGGATGGTCATCAGGCTCCTGCCATGGTGGACTGCGTTGAATTTTTCTGGGTCGGGTCGGTCGCTGGGGCCGGGGTGAAGATGGCGACAGTCTCGCCGTCCCGGAGTCTCAGGTCGAAGTGGCCGGCGAACCCGGCGTCGTCACGCTCGGCGAAGTCCTCGCGCCAGTGGGACCCGCGGGTCTCCTCGCGCAGCAGCGCGGACGTCGCCAGCGCGAGCGAGACGGTCAGCAGGTTGGTCGCCTCCCAGGCGGCCGGGTCGATCTCGGTCGCCGGGGTGCTCCCGAGCTGCTCGAGCTCGTCGATCGCCTCGCCGAGGCCGGTCGCGTTGCGGAGGACTCCGACCTTGGTCGTCATCGTCTCCTGCAGCTGCTTGAGCGCGGTGCCGGGGACGAGCGTGCGCCCGGTGCCGGGCCCCGGGGCCGGGTCCTCCAGCTGCCGCAGCTCGCCGGGCAGGACCTCGGCGATCCGGCGCGAGAAGACCAGCCCCTCGAGCAGCGAGTTGGACGCGAGCCGGTTGGCGCCGTGGACGCCGCTGCAGGCGACCTCGCCGGTGGCGTAGAGCCCGGGCACGTCCGAACGCCCCCACAGGTCGGTGCGTACGCCGCCCGAGGCGTAGTGGCACGCCGGAGCGACCGGGATCAGGTCGACGGACGGGTCGACGCCGTGCTGCTCGCACGAGGCGAGGATGTTGGGGAACCGCTTCTCCCAGAACTCACGACCGAGGTGACGGGCGTCGAGCCACATGTTGGGGTGTCCGGTCTCGAGCATCCGCTTCATGATCGCCTTGGAGACGATGTCGCGCGGAGCCAGGTCGCCGAGCTCGTGCACGCCCTCCATCAGCCGGTTGCCGTCCCAGTCGACCAGGAAGGCGCCCTCGCCGCGTACGGCCTCGGAGATCAGCGGCTGCTGACCGCGCGAGTCATCACCCAGATACATCACCGTGGGGTGGAACTGGACGAACTCGAGGTCGCGCAGGGTCGCGCCGGCCCGCAGCGCGATCGCCATCCCGTCTGCGGTGGCGACGGCGGGGTTGGTGGTCTGGGAGAAGACCTGGCCGAGGCCGCCGGAGGCGAGCACGACGGCACGGGTACGCACGATCCCGACGCCGTCGGCGTCGCCCTCGCCCATCACGTGGATGGTCAGGCCGGCCACGCCGCCGTCGGCGGCCGTCAGCAGGTCGACGACCATCGCGTGCTCGAAGACCAGGATCTCCGGAGCGCGGCGTACGGCCTCCATCAGTGCGCGCTGGATCTCGGCGCCGGTCGCGTCGCCGTCGGCGTGCGCGATCCGGTCCCGCCGATGGCCGCCCTCGCGGGTGAGCGAGAGGTTGCCGGCGGGGTCCTTGTCGAACTCGGCGCCCCACTCGATCAGCTCGCGGACCGCCTCGGCACCCTCGCCGACCAGGACGCGTACGGCCTCCAGGTCGCACGCCCCGGCACCGGCCACGAGCGTGTCGACCTCGTGCTGAGCAGGGGTGTCGCCCTCGCCGAGGGCCGCCGCGATGCCGCCCTGGGCCCACTGCGTCGAGCCGGCCTTGAGCTCGTCCTTGGTGACGACGGCGACCCGCTCGACCTGGTCCTTCAGCCGCAGCGCCGCGGTCAGCCCGGCGATCCCCGAGCCCACCACGATCACGTCCGCCCACTCGGTCCAGCCCGGATCGCGAGCGGAGAGCAGCTGCATGTTCATAGGCGCACGCTACTGCGTGAGAACGAGCGGCCCACGCATCTGGTCGGTCCCTGGAACCGGCTCGCTCCTGTCGGAGCCGAGCGCGACGATGTGGTTGGCCTCGTCGACGTGGACGACGTGCGGCTCGAAAGCCTTCGCCTCCTCGGTGGTCATCTGCGCGTACGCGATCAGGATGACCAGGTCGCCGGGGTGGACCAGGTGGGCGGCGGCGCCGTTGATGCCGAGTACGCCGCTGCCGCGCTCGCCCGCGATCGTGTAGGTCTCCAGGCGGGCACCGTTGGTGATGTCGACGATGGAGACCAGCTCGCCGGGAAGGATGTCCGCGGCGTCGAGGAGGTCGGCGTCGACGGTGACCGAGCCGACGTAGTGGAGGTCTGCCTGGGTGACCGTGGCGCGGTGGATCTTGCCGGTCATCATGGTGCGCAGACGGGTCATCGGGATGCTCCGATCGTGAGGCTCATGTTGTCGATGAGTCGGGTGGTGCCGACGCGGGCGGCGACAAGGATCCGGGCTTCGGTGCCTGGTTCCGGGTGGGCGGGCAGCTCGGCGAGCGCGGGGTCGGTGACCACGAGGTAGTCGAGGTCGACCCCCTTCGCCCGGCGTAGCTCGGCACGAGCCGCGTGGAGCGCGGCCTCGACTCCGTAGGTGGCCTCGTGCTGTGCGGCGTAGAGCGCCCGCGACAGCGTCGTCGCCTCCTCCCGCTGCTCGGGCGAGAGGTAGCGGTTGCGCGAGGAGAGCGCCAGACCGTCGGCCTCACGCTGGGTCGGCGCGCCGACGACGTCGACGCCGAGGCACAGGTCGGCCGACATCCGACGGATCAGCGCGAGCTGCTGGTAGTCCTTCTGGCCGAAGACGGCGACATCGGGCTTGACCAGCCCGAACAGCTTCGCGACGACGGTGAGCACGCCGCCGAAGTGGCCCGGCCGGGTCTTGCCCTCGAGCACGTCGCCGAGCGGCCCGGGGGCCACGGTGACCTGCGGGTCGCCACCCGGGTAGACCTCGTCGACCGACGGCGCGAAGACGACGTCGACGCCCTCACGCTCGCAGACCTCGAGGTCGGCATCGAGCGTGCGCGGGTAGCGGTCGAGGTCCTCCCCCGCGCCGAACTGCAGCGGGTTGACGAAGATCGACACGACGACGGGACCGTCGCCGACCCGCTCGCGGGCGACGCGCATCAGCGACGCATGCCCCTCGTGCAGCGCTCCCATCGTCGGCACGAAGCCGACGGAGACGCCGTCGCGGCGGGCGGGGTCGAGAAGCTTGGCGAGCTCCTCGCGCGTGGAAGCGAGAACGGTCATCACTGGTTCCAGGTGTGGATCGGACGCGGGAGGGGCTGCACGGCAGCACGATCCGCCTCGTCGAGCAGGTTCTTGATCTTGAGCGCCCGGATGGGCAGCAGCCGCCCGTCGGAGACGGCCCGGTCGAGGGTGGCCCGCGCCATGGAGACGTACGACGCCAGGGTCTGCGGCGCGTTGGTGCGGATGTCGTCGAGGTGGGCTGCCACCGTGCCGGCGTCGCCGCGGACGATCGGGCCGGTCAGCGCGGCGTCACCGTGGTCCAGAGCGTTGTCGAGGGCCGCCGTCAGCAGCGGCCGCAGCGTGCCCGCGGGGTCGGTGGCACCGGCGGCGGCGAGGATCTCCATCGCCTCGGTGACCAGGGTGACCAGGTGGTTCGCGCCGTGGGCGAGACCGGCGTGGTAGAGCGTCCGCATCTCTTCGGGCACCCACATCGGCTTGCCGCCGAGGTCCTGGACCAGTGCCTCGGCGAAGGCCCGGTCGGCGGGGGTGGCGGCGGTCAGACCGAAGACACAGCCGGTGAGCCGGGCGAGGTCGACCGAGGTGCCGGAGAAGGTCATCGCCGGGTGGACGGCCATCACGTGAGCGCCGATCGCGGCGGCCGGCTCGAGGATCGCCAGGCCGTGGCGGCCGGAGGTGTGGGCGACGTACATCCCGGGCCGGATGGCGCCGGCGTCCGTCATCGTCTTGACGACGTTGCCGAGCATGTCGTCGGGGACGGTGAGAAGAAGGAGGTCGCACGCGCGAGCGACAGCGGTCGGCTTCTCGACCGGAACACCCGGGAGAAGGTCGGCGATCCGCCCGCGAGAGGCGTCCGACTCCCCTGCGACGGCGACGATCGAGTGGCCCGCGGAACGCAGTGCTGCTGCAAGGACGGCCCCGACGCGACCCGCGCCGACGACGCCCACCCTGAGTGGGTTCATGGTGGTAGACCTTTCGTTCCAGTCCCTCCGACCACTCCCCCTTGTGAGCGGAGCCGGGATGGGTACCAGACGTTGTGCCTGCGAGCTCGGCCACGGTGACCGAGACGAAACAAAGGTACGCCGCCGGTCACTCTTCCGAAACATCACGATGACGTGACTGCGATCACACGAGCCCCGGCGGCCATGGACCCCACGCCGAACCAACGGCTCGGTATCGCCTCACCCCCAGCATTGGAGTCCGCAGCGCGCGACATGGAAGAATCCACCCCTCCTCGTCATCTACCTAAGGGTTTGTGTTCAGTGCTTCGTAACGTTGCCGTGCTGCTTGCCGGCGGTGTGGGCTCCCGCGTGGGTCTCGACATCCCGAAGCAGCTCATCAAGATCGCTGGGATGCCGATCATGGAGCACACCCTCGGCGTGCTCGACCGCCACCCTCAGATCGACGAGATCATCATCCTGATGGCCCCCGGCCACCTCGACGCCGTGCACGCGATGACCCGCGACGGCCGCTACCCGAAGGTCTCCAAGATCCTCGAGGGCGCCGACACCCGCAACGAGACGACCAAGCTCGCCCTGGCCGCCCTCCCCGAGGGCGAAGACTGCAACGTACTCCTCCACGACGCCGTGCGCCCGCTGCTCAGCGAGGACGTGATCACCGACTGCTTCAAGGCGCTGGTGACCTACCAGGCCGTCGACGTGGCCATCCCGTCCGCGGACACGATCATCGAGCTCAACGACGACAACACCATCTCGCAGATCCCGGACCGCTCGCGGCTGCGCCGCGGCCAGACCCCGCAGGCCTTCCTCGCCTCGACGCTGAAGCGGGCCTACGAGATCGCCGACCAGGACCCGAAGTTCAAGGCGACCGACGACTGCAGCGTCGTGCTGAAGTACCTGCCCGACACCAAGATCTGGGTGGTCGACGGTCACGAGCAGAACATGAAGGTCACCGAGCCGATCGACGTCTACATCGCCGACAAGCTCTTCCAGCTCACCGCTCACCAGCAGTTCCCGCAGAAGGCGGAGGCCGACTACCGGGCCGCACTCGAGGGCAAGAACATGGTGGTCTTCGGCGGCAGCTACGGCATCGGCGCCGACATCGCGGAGCTGGCCGAGTCCTACGGCGCCAACGTCGCCTCCTACAGCCGCTCGGCCACCAACACCGACGTCGCCAAGCGGGCCGACATCGTCGCCGCGGCGGCCGACGCCGGCAAGCGTTTCGGCTCGATCGACTTCGTGGTCAACACCGCTGGTGTGCTGCCGCGCGGCGAGCTCGCCACGGTCTCGGAGGAGACGATCTACAGCGCGACCGAGATCAACTACATCGCGCCGGTCCTGATCGCCCAGGAGTTCTTCCCCTACCTCGCCCGGGCGAAGGGCTCGCTGCTCTTCTTCACCTCGAGCTCCTACACCCGCGGTCGCCGCGGCTACGCGCTCTACTCCTCCGCGAAGGCGGCCACGGTCAACCTGACCCAGGCCCTCGCCGACGAGTGGGCCGACCAGGGCGTACGCGTCAACGCGATCAACCCCGAGCGCACCGGCACCCCGATGCGCACGAAGGCGTTCGGCCAGGAGCCGTCCCACACGCTGCTGGAGTCGAAGGCGGTCGCGCGGGCGTCGCTCGACACCCTGATCGCCTCGAGCACCGGCCACGTCATCGACCTGCGCCGCATCGACCCGATCCAGGAGGCCCTGGACGCTGCGGCGGGGAACTGACCCGATGACCAGCGCCCCGACCGTCCCCGAGGACACCGCCCCCGCCTCCGACCCCGCCCCCGAGCCCAAGAAGAAGGCCGTACGCCGCTCCCGGCTCGGCGCGCTCGACGCGCTCCGCTTCATCGCGGCAGCCGTCGTCGTCGGCTACCACCTGACCGGCATCGCGACCCCTTACTGGGGTGTCGACCCCCGCGAGGTCTTCCCGACCCTCAACCACGTCACTCGCTACGGCTACCTCGGCGTGGAGCTCTTCTTCATCATCAGCGGCTTCGTGATCCTGATGACCGCGTGGGGTCGTGACCTGCCCCGTTTCGTATCCTCCCGCGTCGCCCGGCTGTTCCCCGCCTACTGGGTCGCCGTCATCATCACGCTGATCCTCCAGGCGTACTGGAAGGGCGGCCGCGACCAGGGGTTCGTCGGCGGTCTGATCAACATGACGATGACGCAGGACGCCTGGGACGTACTCAGTGCCCAGGGTGCCTTCTGGACGCTCTGGATCGAGCTCAAGTTCTACCTGTTGATCGGCGTCTTCCTGCTCGTCGGGATCACCAAGCAGCGGGTGATCGCGGTCGTGTTCCTGTGGCCGCTGCTGGCCCAGATCGCCCGCGCGACCGACTCCGGCATGCTCAACTCGCTGCTCTTCGCCGAGTACGCCCCGTTCTTCGCGATGGGCATGGCGCTGTTCCTCATCTACCGGTTCGGCAACTCGTTCATCGCCTGGCTCGCGGTGGCCTACAACGTGATCCTGGGCATCCGCCAGGCGACGGAGTACGCCGACCGGGCCACGGAGCTGGTCGGCGCCACCGTCTCGCCGGTGATCACCGGGTGGGCGATCGTGGGGTTCGCGGCGCTCGTCTGGCTGGTCTCGGCCGGCCCGCTGGGCCGGGTCGAGGCGCGCTTCCTGACGACGCTCGGGGCGCTGACCTACCCGCTCTACCTGATCCACGCGCAGTTCGCGTTCTGGATCATCGACGAGTTCCACGGCCGCTACGACGAGTACGTCGTCCTGGCCGCTGCCGTCTCGACCGCCCTCGTGCTGGCCATCGCGCTCCACTACCTCATCGAGCGCCGGCTCCACGACCCGGTCCGCGACGCCGTCTTGCGTGGTTTACGGGAGACTCCGCTTCAACAGCGCTAATGTCTCTCCATGCTGACTCGAGGCCGGCAGAATCGCGGCGCTGCGGTTCAGCCCCGACACATCAATCCCTCCCGCGTTCGTCTCCGTCAGGAGATGGCACGCTTCGCCAAAGGCACCAAGCGTGGCATGCGTGTCCTGGACGCCGGGGCGGGCCGCTCGCCCTACCGGAAGCTGTTCAAGCACGCCCAGTACGAGGCCGCTGACTTCGCTCAGCTGAGCTCGGCGTACGCACCGCTGGACTACGTCTGCGACATCACCGACATCCCGGTCGACGACGGCAGCTTCGACCGGGTGATCTGCAACCAGGTCCTCGAGCACGTGCCCGAGCCGGAGAAGGCCATCGCCGAGCTCTTCCGCGTGCTCAAGCCGGGCGGCCGGATCTTCCTCTCCGCGCCCCTCTTCTTCGCCGAGCACCAGAAGCCCTACGACTTCTTCCGCTACACCCAGTTCTCGCTGCGGAAGATGTTCGAGGAGGCCGGCTTCGAGATCGCCAGGATGAACTGGCTCGAGGGCTACTTCGGGACGGTCGCCTACAGCTACCAGATGATGGCGAAGAACCTCCCCGCGAACGTCGGTGAGCTCCGCGGGCGCGGTCTGCGCTGGAAGCTCGCCTACGTCGCCCCGATCGTGCTCCTCAACCGGAAGCTCGCCGTCCGGCTCAGCCGCCTCTACGCGCGGCTGGAGGTCTCCGGTCGCCGCTTCGAGCGCGGGATGCCGAAGAACTACGTCGTGGTCGCGAGCAAGCCCGCCGACGGGACGCCACCAGCATCGAAGCAGCCCGAGGCCGAGACGAAGGCCGAGACGAAGACCGGAACGAAGCCCGCCCCGACCATGGCCGAGCTCCAGGCCGAGGTCGAGAGGCTGAGGATGGAGACCGTACGCACCCGGGAGTCCCTGCGCGACCCGCTGGTCGATCTCGCGCTTCCGGCCGAGGTCCGCACCGTCCTCGACGGTGTCCGTGCCGAGCACCTGACGTACCTCAAGCCCGAGAACCTGCAGGTGCTCGCCCGCCAGGTGCTGGACGCCGACATCCAGGACCGGCCCGGCCTGATCATCGAGACCGGCGCGGCGCTCGGTGGCTCCGCGATCGTGATGGCCGCGGCGAAGGACCCGAAGCGGCCGATGCGGGTCTACGACGTCTTCGGGATGATCCCGGAGCCGTCCGAGCGCGACGGTGACGACGTGCACAAGCGCTACCAGAAGATCGTCAGCGGCACGTCGAAGGGCATCGGCGGAGAGACCTACTACGGCTATCGCGACAACCTCTACGACGAGGTGAGCGACTCATTCACCCGGCACGGGATCTCGCCGGCCGAGCACAACGTGGAACTGGTACAGGGCCTCTTCCAGGACACGCTGAAGGTCGACGAGCCGGTCGCCTTCGCCCACCTCGACGGTGACTGGTACGAGTCGACGATGACGTGCTTGGAGCGGATCGCCCCCCACCTGGTCGTGGGGGGACGGATCGTGCTCGACGACTACTTCCACTACAGCGGGTGCCGCGACGCGGTCGACGAGTACTTCCAGGACCGTCCCGGCTTCCGGCTGGAGCGGCGTACGAAACTGCACGTCGTACGCACGGCCGGAGCCTGACGCCCGCGGGTCAGCGTCGCTGCAGGTGAAGGACGTCGTTCGGACCGAACGACACCTCGAAGTTCGGGCGCACCTCGCGGGGCCGGCCGAGCTTGGTCTCCCAGTTCCAGTTGTGGACCGTGAACCGGAGCCGTAGGTCGAGGTTGCGGGCCTTGTCGGAGAACTCCTCGAAGACCTCCGCGAGGTCGAACCTGGAGGCGAGCCGGAACTCGCCTCGGCCCTCGGGCGAGACCTCGAGCGGCAGCGCGGCCACCTCGCCGGTCTCGTTGCAGACGGCGTCGAGGGTGACGATGCGGTCCGCCATCACGCCCTTCGGCCACTCGCCCATCACGGTGAGCATGGCGTCGAAGCGGAGCGTACGAGAGTCACGGAAGGCGGCGGAGCTGGCCTGGGTGCGACCCAGCCGGCTGGCCGGACCCGGCAGCCGGGTCGCGACGCCCTCGGGCATCGGCCGCGCCCAGCCGAGGGCGTGGACGTCGAGCCGGGCGCGTGCCTTCTCGATCCGGCCCGGCCGCTGGGCGACGGCGCCCTCGAAGGCGACGCGCCAGTCGTCGAGGAAGGCGCGCCAGTCGTGCTTGCTCGCCTTCTCCAGGGCCTTGCGGGACATCTCGGCCACCTTCTCGGGGGCGTCGATCATCTGGATGCAGCGCTCGGCGACCGCGTCCATGTCCTCGGCCTCCACGATGTAACCGTCGACACCGTCGGTGATCTGCTCACGCGGACCGTAGTTGATGTCGTAGCTGATCACCGGGCAACCGAAGGAGAGCGACTCGAGGGTGGCGAGGGGGTAGCCCTCGTTGACGCTGGTCATGATGAACCCGGTGGCGTGCAGCAGCGCTTCCTTGGCTCGCGGGTCGTGCCCCATGAGCTGGACGTTCTTGCCGACGTCGAGCGTCTCGATCAGGTCGGCGAGCGGCTTGTAGAGCTTGCCGTCACCGTAGATCTGGAACTTGGCCTCCGGCCGCTTCTCGATCACCTTCGCGAAGGCCCTGATGGCGTGCTCGAGGCGCTTCTGCGGCTCGAGGCGGGCGACGGTGACGAACGTCGCCGGCTCCCGCTGGGGCATCGTCTCGGGCAGCTCCGGCAGCTCGACCGGGTTGGGCACCACGAACCGGTGCGAGGTCGAGCCGTAGCGCATCGCGATGTGCTCGGACTGACGGTGGGTCAGGTTCACCAGCGCGTCGTACTCGTGGATGTTGTCGAGCAACGGGGCGTACTTGCCCGAGAGCTGGGAGTTCCAGCGACGCTCCTTCACGACATGGTTGTTGTGCATGAGGTGGAGGAAGTAGAAGCGGTCGTCCTGGCGGGGCATGACGTCGCGCAGCGCGAACCGGGAGTCGGTCACGAAGAAGACCCGCTCGGCGTCGCCGGCGAGCAGCTCGAGCCAGTGCCACAGCCAGCCGCCGATGGTCTCCCACGAGCGGATCGGACGCCCCTCGGCGTCGGTGAGGATGTAGGGCACCCGGGACGCGGCCGGGGCACCCGGACCCGGCGCCCGCAGGTAGATCGACCCGTCGGCGCGACGGTAGTCACGCGCCAGGTCCTTCCCCGACTGCGAGTGGGCGGTGTAGTAGACGGTGCCGTCGGGGTGGAGTACGTCCGAGGTGGTCGTGCCGGCGACCTCGCCCAGTCGGCCACCGAGCGCGGCCACGGACTCGTCCGGCGCGTCGGTCGGGGTGTTCAGCCGGTACCACTCGTAGAGGTTGAGGAGGTCCATGCCTTCGACCAGCTGGCCCGAGTCGCGCAGCACCTCGCGCACCTCGTCGTAGACGGGCTTCGACTCGGTGGTCAGCAGCGTGGTCGGGATCCCGGTGTGCTGCGTGATCAGGCGGTTGCGCATGATCATCGCCCGCGTCTGACCGCCGAACTTGGTCGCGATCTCGTTGCACATCGTGAGGTAGCGGCCCTCGGGGAACGCGACCTGCTCGTGGGGGTTGGGGATCGGCATGCGCAGAGATTAGTCGGCGTCTTTGGGGATTGCCGATTCTTCGGGCAGGATATCCGGCCTGGATCATAGGGGGAAACGTGTGAACGGACCGCGAACATCGCGGCTCCGCCCGACGACACTGCGTCGAACCATCAATGAAGGAGTCCCATGGCCAGCCCAGCTCGACGACTCGCTCGCCAGCTGCTTCCCGAGCGCCTGCGTCAGAGCCTGACCGCTCGCGTCCCGTCCATCGCGGAGGGTGCGCCACAGGCTGCGGACATGGCGGGCAAGCCGGCGCCGATCTCCATCGAGGTCGAGCCGCTCGTCGTCGCCGCTGATCTCGACGGTGCGGTCAACGCCGCCGGCGGCGGCTTCTACGAGCGCGCCTGGGCCCTCTTCCAGGGCATCCCGGTCGACGAGTGGGCCGCCAAGGCCGCCGACGAGTACGTCATGTCCGGCCTCCACGTCGACCCCGACGCGACCCGCGCGACCCTGCGCGAGCTCGCCGAGTCCGGTGCGTCGTACGTCTCGGGTCGCGCGTGGCTCGCGATGACCAGCCGCGTCTTCGGCTTCGGCGACCAGGAGCTGGCCCGCAGCCTCTACGCCCGCCTCGACGAGGCCGTCGGCGACGGCACCAACGGCGACACCAAGTGGGTCGTCGAGAGCCGTGACTGGCTGCGCCCGTGGGTGGCGGCCGACAACGACGAGCCCGACGCCCCGGCCGCGCCGGAGGGCACCGTCTCCTACGCCGTCGTCGACTACGGCCACCCCGGCCGTTCCCGTGCCTCGGCCAACATCGGCGACCACGTCCAGACGGTCGCCTCGCTCGGTCACGTGGTGCGCCACAAGGACCTGGAGTTCACCGGCGAGTCCGAGCTCGACGACTTGGCCAACCGGCTGCGCGAGCGGGTCCGCCCCGAGCGCGTCCGCGAGGGCCTGTCCGCCAAGGTCCAGCTGATGACCCTCCAGCGCGACGCCTCGATGTACCAGCCCGTCCCGAAGGACACCTGGATGCTCGGCTTCGGGTGGTACATGCACCCGATCTTCGAGATGCGCTACGGGATGCCGTTCCACAAGAACCTGCGCCCGATCTTCGTCTCGTTCCACTGCAGCACCCGCGCCATGATGACCGACGAGACGATCGAGTACCTCAAGAAGTACGCCCCGATCGGCTGCCGCGACTGGACGACCGTCGACATCCTGCTCTCCGTCGGCGTGCCCGCCTTCTTCTCGGGCTGCCTCACCACCACGGTCTCGACCGTCTTCCCCGACGCGGACGAGCTGCCCGGTCCCGACGCGCCCGTCGGCTACGTCGACGTCTTCGACGGCAGCATCCCCGAGGGCGCCCCGACCTACGCCCAGGGCGGCCTCGACGAGGTCCGCTTCCGGCCGTTCGTGCAGAACATCGACGACGCGATCACGATGCTCGAGGGCTACCGTCGCGACCACCGCAAGCTGGTCACCAGCCGCCTGCACTGCTACCTGCCCGGTCGCAGCATCGGCATCGACATCGACTTCCGCCCGAAGAACCTCTCCGACCCGCGCTTCGCCGGCCTCAACCCGCTCACCCCCGCCGAGTTCGACGGCATCCGGGAGAGCATGAACGACCGGCTCGAGACGATCCTCACCAAGATCTTCTCCGGCGCCAGCGTCGAGGAGGTCTACACGCAGTGGCGCGAGATGAACGCCGCCGACGTCGAGATCGCCCGTCAGCGCCGGGCCGGCGCCCGCAAGGTGGGCGATCTGGTCAGCTCGATCGCTGACGACGTACGCAGCAACCCGGTCAGCACCCCGGAGCAGGTCCCGGCCGACGCGATCCACGTCGCCGTCTCGGCCCGTCCGAAGCAGCGCCCGAAGCTGCGCCGGCTGATCAAGTCCATCGCCGCCTACTCGTCCCGTCCGGTCCATCTGTGGGTCCAGACCGGTGGCACCGACCTGCGGCTCGATGAGCTCGCCCGGCCGGGGATCACGCTCAGCGCGCTGGACGTCTCCGGCTTCGACGGCATCAAGCAGCCCGACGGCAGCACGCTCCCGATCGGCCAGGTCGAGCGGCTCGTGGTCGCCGACCTGCTCCCCGACGTCGACAAGCTCGTCATCCTCCCGGTCTCCGCTGTGCTGACCGAGGACATCGCCGGGCTCGCCGACACCGACCTGGAAGGCAACCTGCTGGCTGCCGCCGACGTCGTCGGCACCCGCGCGGTCAGCGGCTTCCAGCAGATCCACGCCGCCGCCAACAAGCAGGCCGAGCGCACCACCGAGGCCGCAGAGCTGCGTCGGGACGGCCACCAGCGGCACGCCTTCGACTTCGACGCCTTCGACATCGACGTGCTCGTCCTCGACGCTGCTCAGTGGCGCGCGAAGGACCTGCTCACCTCGCTGGCGCCCTATGTCGAGACGTACGGGATGACCTACCGCAACGTGGTCCTCCTCGAGGTCGGCCCGCACCGCGTGGTCCTGCCGGAGCGTTGGAACGCGATCCCCGGCAAGACCTCGGTGGCCAAGCCGGCTCTCGCCCGGCTGCCGTGATCCTGGCCTGAGGCCGTAGCAAGCAGCGATGGCGCGCCCCCGCAAGGGGACGCGCCATCGCTGCTTTGGTGACCGTCAGGGCTTGTCGAAGCTGGGCTTGTCGAAGAAGGTCTCCACGACCCGCTCGGTCGCCTTGCCGTCCTGGGTGTACTGGTACTTGGCGTTGAACGCGGCGATCCGGTCGCGGTAGTCGGCCTCGAGCCGGTCCAGGTCGGACAGGGCCGCGACGACCTCCTCGGCGGTGTCGAGCATCGGCCCGGGGGCGGTGTCGGCGTAGTCGTAGAGGAAGCCGCGGATGCCGCCGGTGTAGTCGGACAGGTCGGGCACCAGGAACACCATCGGCCGCCCGGTGAGGGCGAAGTCGAAGCGCAGGCTGGAGTAGTCGAGCACCGCCGCGTCGGAGGCCAGGATCAGGTCGTTGATCTCCGGGTAGTCGGTGACGTCGATGATCCGGGCGGTGCGCTCGCTGCGCTCGCTGCCCTTGGAGTTGAACCGGTGACCGCGCAGCAGGATGACGTACTCGTCACCGAGGGCCTCGCTGGCCGCGACCACGTCGAGGTGCTCGACCATCTTCGCCGAGCGGTAGTTGAGGGCCAGGTGGTCCCGCCAGGTCGGCGCGTAGAGGACCACCTTCTGGTGGGAGCCGATGCCGAGCAGGTTGCGGGTACGCTCGCGGTCCTCCGCCGCCGACGGGAGCACCAGCGCGTCGTCGCGCGGGTAGCCCTCGCTGTGGATCGGGCCGTCGTAGGCGTACTCCTCGCGGTAGTAGCGGTCCATCTCCGGCGTCGGGGTCAGGATCAGGTCCCACCCGGCGGTCGTACGGTCGAGCTCGGCGTCGCAGCGCAGCGGCGAGAACATCTTCGCGCGCCACATCCGCAGGCCCATCGACTTGGCGGGGTAGCCGTGGAAGGTCTGCAGGAACCGCTGACCCTCCCGCTTGCGCCACCAGCGGTCGAAGTCGATGTTCTGCACGAGGTACTTCGCGGTGCCGATGACCCGGTACCACTCCGGGCTCTGCAGCACGACCGGGATGCCGCCCTCGGGCACCCGGGAGGCGTGGTCGGCGACGCCCCAGTAGAGGGTGAGGTCGGGCCGGGTGCGACGCAGGTGCTCGTGGATCGCGAGCTGGGAGTCGGTGGCGGTCGAGCCGGCGTAGGTCGAGAGATAGACCGCGGACTCGTCGAGCGGCTCCTCGGCCGCCAGCACGCGCTCGCGGGCGAGGTTGTGGGCGTAGCTGCCGGCGTGGTCGACGGGGATCGGCGGCTGCAGGGTGACTCCCGGGCCGTTGCCGTTGACCGGACGCAGCCGGACCTCGTCACTGGTCTGGAACTCGGCCTGGTGCTCGAGGAACGCGGTGGTGTGACGTACGTTGCCGCTGCGCTTGGCTCCGCAGGTGAGCTGGAACTGGTAGATGCCGCTGGGCAGGACGGACTCGCCCAGGCCCCACTCGTCCCAGCGCAGCGTGAAGACGACCTCGAACTCGGCGGCAGCGGTGTCGATCTTGACGGTCTCGCTGTGGCGCGAGCCGGAGAGGGTCAGCCGGGCGTGCTTCGGGATCGAGCTGAGCCACTCGCCCCGCACCGTGATCCGGCCGTCGCCGAGCTCGACGCGGTCGATCGCGACGGTGTCGGCGACCTCGATGATCTGGGCGTAGCCACGGCCGTCTCGCGAGGCCAGCACGCTGCCTCCGCGCTCGCCGGTCCACGGCGAGCCGATCGGGTCGGTCCAGACGATCCGGCCCGAGGTCCCGTCCTGGAGGGTGTCCAGCCGCCAGGCGGCGGGCGCCCCGGGCTCGACGGCACCGTGGGCGGGGAGGCTGAGGGTGACCTTGCCGTCCTTGACGGGCGCCTCGATGCGTACGCCGCCACCGATCGCCCGCACGGCCTGCGGCAGCTCGCCGGCGAGGGTCAGGGTGACGGTGCGGCCGTCGACCTCCGCCTTCTCCAGGGAGGTCGCCGTCGTCGGGACGGCGCGGAAGCTGAGCTGATCGAGGTAGCGGTCGCAGGCCACCGACAGGCCGGCGGAGGTGTGGACCCGCGGTCGGTAGCGCGTCGCCAGGTTGCCCGCCGGGCCGCGGGTGTCGATCTGGACCTCGCTGGTGGTGCGGACGACGCCGTCGACGCCGACAGTGACCTCGAGGTGCCAGCGCCCGGCGGTGAGCCGGGTCAGGTCGATCTCCGTGCGGCACCCGCCGGGGCGGTAGTCCTGGTACTTGTGACCGATGGTCATGTTGGCCTGCGGGTCGCGCCGCGGCGTGACGGTCAGGTCGATCGGGTCGGGCAGCGCCGTGCCAGGATCGCTCGCGACGCCGTCCTCGTCGGCGGTGCTGACGAAGTCCGGCACCAGACGGGCGGTGAAGAACGGGGTCGTCTCGGCGAGGTCGACGAGCTCGATCCACGCCACCAGGTCGACCGCGACCCGGTCGGAGTCGAGAGGGCGTACGTCCCGCACCAGCACCCGCGCCGGCGTCTCGTGCTCGTTGAGCGTGGTCACGGCCTCGGGCAGGTCCGTGTCGGGAAAGATCCCGCGCACCTGGCCGCCGACGACCCGGGTGCGCAGGTTGCCGCGCTCGAACCAGCGCGACGCGACGAACGCGGTCAGCTCCTCGCGCCGGTCGGCGATGAGGTAGGTCAGACGGGCCCGCACCTCGACCGGGAGCTTGAGCCACACCTCCGGGGAGACGTCGCGCTCGATCTCGACGACGAGGTCGCGCAGGGCGGTCCACTGCTCGGCGCTCATCCGCTCGACGTCGCCAAGGATGGTGTTGGCGCGGCCGGCGAGCCCGCCGAGCGCCCAGTGGTCGCGCAGGTCGGAGGCCAGCTCGCCGATCGCGATCCAGGTGGAGCGGGTCTGCGCGATCCACTCCTCCATCCCGAGGGTCTGGTCGTGGAGCTGCTCGACCGGGGTGCCATCGGCGCGGTCCATGTCGACGCACACCGGCGCCGTGACCACGTCGAAGCGGTTGGCCTTCAGGTAGCCGTCGAAACCGACCGCGTCGGCGCCGCCGCGGCCGCCGAAGCTGAAGCCGTTCCGGCGCCAGAACGAGGTGCGGAAGAGCCGGTTGCTCACCCCGACATCGCTCAGCGCCACCGGGAACTCGTCGAGGGTGAGGCTGGAGCGGTTCTCGGCATGCACGAGGTCGTAGGCCGGCACCACCGGCGGGGAGAGCCGCTGGCGGCTCTCGATGCGACCGACCGCGAGATCGGAGCCGCTCTCCTCCAGGGAGGTCACCAGCGTACGCATCGCGTTCTGGGTGAGGAGGTCGGCGGCGAGCAGGAAGCACACGTAGGCTCCGCGTGCCGCACGACCACCGCGGTCGCGGGCCTCTGCCTGGGTCGCGGAGCTGTCCAGCAGCCGCAGGCGGTAGTCGTCGGGGAGGTCGGCGAGGATCTGGTCGCTCACCACGCTGGCCTCGCCGTAGGGCGCGATGAGGATCTCGAGGGTCGTGTGGGTCTGCTCGCGCACGGAGAGCAGCGACTCGGCCAGATACTGCTTGTCCTGGTCGGTCACCGTGACCACGACCGAGACGAGCGGGCCGCGCTCGTGGCCGAGAACGCGATGCCCGGCGTCACGAGCCAGTCGACGGACACCCTGAGGCATCCTTCGTTCGGCGCGACGCAAGACGTCGACGATTCCCTGACCCATGCACATTCCCTCTCGGTCCGAGGGCGTCCCGGATGACGCGCCCGCGAATCTGATCGAACTCAGAGGTTACAGGCGAACGAACTGTCTCCCGCACTCCGGCCGATACCCCTCGGGGAACCTTCGCGGCGGAGTGTGCCGATCGACACCACGATGTCGCCCGGCAGACGTACGGTGCTCAGGGACACCGCCGCACCGGGTCTGTCGCCCCGGTCAGGGTCGGCTGCCATCAGGTCCACGATATCGGCGACGCCGCGGCCGGTGAGCTTCACGACGCACTCCGCCCGGGTCCATCGCTCCCAGAACCCGTCGGTGCCGAACCGCTTCGCGAGGGCCGCCGGGACCGTACGCTCCACCTCGGCGTCGACCGCCACCGGGACGTCGTAGGAGCCCGCCCAGGCGACCACCCGCCCGTCGTGGAGGTGGCTGCGGGCGCGATAGCCGGCGAGCTCGGCATCGCTGCCGACGCGGAGCCGGGACATCAGATCGAGCCGCCTCCGTCGATGACGATCGCCTGACCGTTGATGTTGGTCTGCTCGAGCAGCAGCATCCGCACGGTCGGCACGACATCCTCGGGTGTGGTCATCGCACCCGAGGGCGTACGCCGTGCGATCGACTCGAGCTGGTTCGCACCGAGCACCGCGGACATCTCGGAGGCGAAGAACCCGGGAGCGACCGAGTTGACCAGCACCCGGCCACCGAGCTCACGGGCCAGCGAGCGGGTCGCCGCGTCGAGTCCTCCCTTGGTGGCCGAGTAGGCCACCAGGCCCTGGTAGCCGCGCTGCCCACAGATCGAGGTCACGTTGACGACCCGGCCCTTCAAACCCTTGCCGATCAGGCGCCGCAGCACGAACCGGGTCAGCACCAGGGGCGCGGTCAGGTTGGTCTCGATGATCTGCGCGATCCGGTCCGACGAGGTGTGCACGTGCAGCGAGTCCTGCCCGATCGCGGCGTTGTTGACCAGGCCGTCGATGACGCCGAGCCTGGCCTCGACCTCCTTGACGAACGTCTGGGCGGCCTTCTCGTCGGTCACGTCGACCGAGCCGAAGTGGGTGGCGTCGGGGTGTTTCGCGGCGAGCGCCTCGAGCTCGGGCGTCACCGTGCGTGCGAAGGCCGCGACCTTCACGCCGCGATCGAGCAGGTCGGCGACGATCGCGAGGCCGAGGCCGCGCGAGGCACCGGAGACCAGAACCACGGAGGCGGGCGGAACAGGTAGAGAATCAGACATCGCTCTTCAGGGTCTCCTTGGCCGGGATCTCGGCAAGCATCTTGATGCGCCGCGGCACGGCGTACTCGGGCAGCCGCTCGGCGGCCCAACGGGTCAGGTCGTCGGCGGTCACGCCCGAGTCCTGGTCGGCGACCACGTCGGCGACGACCATGGTGCCGACCAGCGGTGCCTTCCGGCCGCGTACGGCCGCCCAGGCGATCGCGGGGTGGGACTGCAGCAGGTCGCGTACGGCACCGGCCGACACCTTGGAGCCGCCGACGTTGAGCTCGTCGCGGTCCAGGCGACCGGTGACCAGCACCCGGCCGTCCTCGATGCGGGCGGCATCACCGGTGCGGACGGCCCCGGCCAGCTCCGCGCCCGAGGCGTCGGTGCCGTGGTGCGGCGAGGTGATCACCAGCTCGCCGTCGACCACCGACAGCCGCGGGCGGCCGGGGACGTCGCGGTCCAGCCACTCCACCGGGAACCCGGCCCGGCCGTCGTGGACGACGATCGAGGCGCCCACCTCGGAGGAGGCGTAGATCCAGGAGACGCGCGCGTCCGGGAAGGCCTCGCCGAGCTGCGTCAGCACCGCCTGGTCGACCGGTTCACCACCGAGCGTGACCTGCTCGAGCGGCAGCTTCCGCAGCTCGGCGCCGTGGCGCATCAAGGTACGCCGCCAGAACGTCGGGGTCCCGGAGACTGCCGTGACGCCGTGCTCGAGCGCGGGCGCCACCCAGTCGTCCAGGTCGGCCGGGTCGACGAGCACCAGGTCCTGACCGGGCACGCCCAGGCCGAGGGTGACCACCTGCCACCATGCGTAGGTGCCGGGCGAGTAGGGGCACAGCCAGGTGCGCGGCGCCAGATCGCCGGTCACCGTCGAGAGCGACTCCAGGGTGTGACCGACCCGCTTGGGCCGACCGGTCGACCCGGAGGTGAGCAGCCAGACCCGGCCGTCCTCGGCGGCACGGGGATCGGTCGCGTCCTGCACGCCGTCGCCGGCGACGAGGTCGAACCCGGCCCCGCGCAGCTCCGAGGCGAGGGCCTCGTCGAGCCGTCCGGCGGCGACGACGAGCAGCTCGCCGCCGTCCTTCAGACCGGCGACCGCCGGCAGCGCATCGACGCTGTGCTCCACCGCGCGGGCCGTAGGCACCGACCGTGGCGCGGCCTGCTGCTGGGCGAGCTCACCCCAGGTCGCTCGCTTCCCCGTCCGGGCATCGACGACGAGGTTGTCGGCGATCACTGACCCTGGATCTCCACGAGCAGGTCCAGCACGTCACCGATCGTCTCGATCGAGCGAAGTCCGGCCGCCTCGAAGTTGAGCTCGTCGCCGATCTCGTCCTCGACCCGGAGCGCGAGCTCGGAGAAGTCGAGGGAGCGGAAGCCGATGTCGGCCAGCTTCGCGGTGTCGTCAGCGGGCAGGGTCTTTCCCTGCACGGCCAGCACCTCGCCCATGAGCTTGCGGACCGCCGGTCGGTCAAGAGTCTCCATGGCCTCGGACCATATAACGTGAGGGCGCATCCCATGACGTCCGAGGAGACCGATGTTACGACCGGCGACCGACGCCGACCTGCCGAGCATGCTGGCATGGCGCAACCAGGAGGCGAACCGGTCGGTGAGCATCAACCAGCATCTGATCACCGCCGAGGAGCACGCCGCCTGGTGGTCCCGGGTCGCCGAGGATCCGACCCGGCGGGTGCTGATGTTCGAGTACGCCGACCGCCCCCTCGGCGTGGTGACCTTCTTCGACCACGATCCCGCCGCCAGGTCGGCCTCCTGGGGCTTCTATCTCGACCACGACGGCACCACCGCCGACGGCACCGCGCTGCTGGCGTGGACCAAGGTGATGCGCGAGGCCGTGGCGTACGCCTTCGCCCCTGAGCCCGACGGGCTCGACATCGACCTCCTCGAGGGCGAGGTGCTCCCCCACAACGAATCCGTACGCGCCATGAACCGCCGGCTCGGGTTCACCGAGGGCGAGCCCTACGAGCAGACCACCGACGACGGCGTGGTGACTGCCATCCCGGTCAGCCTGCACCGCGACGACCGACCGACCCGACGTTCCGGCAAGGAGCAGTGATGACCCAGCACGAGATCACCGTCGGGGACCGCGCGATCGGCCCCGGCCACGAGCCGTTCGTGATCGCGGAGATGTCCGGCAACCACGGTGGCGACCTGGAGCGGGCGCTCGACATCGTGCGCGCCGCGGGCGAGGCCGGCGCGCACGCGCTCAAGATCCAGACCTACACCGCCGACACGATCACCCTGGACGTCGACACCCCCGCCTTCCGGCTCTCGGCCGACCACCCGCTGTGGCCCAACCGCCGACTGCACGAGCTCTACGAGGAGGCGCACACTCCGTGGGAGTGGCACGAGCCGATCTTCTCGCTGGCCGGCGAGCTCGGGATGGTGCCGTTCAGCGCCGCGTTCGACCCGACCGCGGTCGACTTCCTGGTCGGGCTCGGCGTCCCGATGCTGAAGTCGGCCTCCTCCGAGATCACCGACCTGCCGCTGGTCCGCGCGATCGCCGAGGCCGGGCTGCCGATGATCATCTCCACCGGCACCGCGACGCTCGCCGAGATCGATGCGGCGGTGCGTACGGCACGGGCGACCGGCAACGACGACCTCGTCGTGCTGGCGTGCACCGCGTCCTACCCGGCTCCTCCGGAGGCCTCCAACCTCCGCGGGATCCCGGTGCTTCGTGACGGGCTCGACGTCGCCGTCGGCCTCTCCGACCACACTCTGGGCATCGGCGCCTCGGTCGCCGCCGTCGCCCTCGGCGCCTGCGTGATCGAGAAGCACATCACGCTCTCGCGCGCGGACGGTGCCGTCGACTCCGACTTCTCCCTCGAGCCGGACGAGTTCGCCTCGCTCGTCCGCGAGACCAAGATCGCCTGGCAGGCGCTCGGCGAGGCCCGGATCGGGCCGAAGTCGGCCGAGCGCGAGGGCCTGCGATTCCGGCGCTCGCTCTTCGTCACCCGCGACGTGCGCGCCGGGGAGAAGGTCGGGCCGGACAACGTACGCTCCGTCCGCCCCGCCGACGGGCTGCCGCCGGGTGACGTCGACATCGTCTTCGGCCGCACCTTCACCCAGGACGCCCCGGCTGGAACACCGCTCAGCTGGGACCTCGTCTAGAGCCGAACGCGGTCTGGACCCGATCGCGGTCGAGGGCGAGGAACGCGTCGGCGACGCGCTCCGCCCCTCGGCCGTCGACCATGGCCCAGCAGGCGGCGCGAAGCCTCTCCCGCAGACGTACGTCGCCCAGCAGGTCACGCATCCGGGCCACGGCGTTCGCGGAGTCGCCGTCGAGCTCGGCCAGGGTGGCGATCCCGACGGCCAGCCGGTCCTGGTCCATCCGGACGTACGCGTCCTTCTGGTTGTCGGCGACGCAGACGAACCCAACCGCCGCGCCGAGGCAGAAGAGCTCCCAGGCCGAGGTGCCGGCGGCGCTGAGCACCACGTCAGCGTCGGCGACGAGCTCGGCCAGGGTGTCGGTCGGCCCGATCACGTGCACGGCCTGGCCCGGCGCGAGCTCGATGTCGGTGATCTCGGAGGCCAGCTCCGGGGTGGCGGCGATGGCGGTCAGCTCCACGGGGATCCCCGCTCGCGCGACCAGGCGCACGACGCGCGGCGCGACCCCGAAGGCGTCCGTCCCGCCGAAGAAGGCCAGCACTCGCGGCGGCGCGTGCTCGTCGTCGGCGGCCTTGGGCGCGCTCGGACGCTGCCGGACGATCTCACGTCGCTGCTGGGCGTAGCCGAGCCCACCGAGATGCCTGGACCCCTCGGGGAGCGCCCAGCTGGAGGCCTCCGCGCCGAGGTTCTGGTCCAGGTAGAGGTCGGCCACCCGTCCGCGCGGATCACCGTCGGTGAGCGCGAGCAGCGGCCAGCGATCCCGGATGTCGGTGTAGACCGCGGTCGGGAGGAGATAGGAGTCCACGACCACCGACGACGGCTCGAGCCGGGTGAGAACGTCGCGGACGTCGCCCGGTCCCGGCGACGCGATCTCGATCCCCCGGCGCCGCACCTGCTCCGCTGCCCATGGCACCCGGTCCAGCTCCGCGACCATCACGACACGTACGCCTCGGGCGACGAGCTCCTCCCCGAGAGCGAGGCAGCGCATGACGTGCCCGATCCCGACATCGGGACCGGCATCGCACACCATGGCCACGCACAGACCTTCGGCCTCGACCGATCCCACGGACATGTATGCGCAACCTCTCGGATTCGTCCGTTTCGACGGACGGCACGGCATGTGTCACCTTTTGCGCGCCGTGTCGTTGGCGCACCAGTGAGGCCCAGAGTAGAGAGCATCCCTGTGACCGTGCCCAATTCGGACGTTCAAGAGTCCGACGCCCCGATCAACCATCCTCTCGATGGCGCCAGCATCCTGGTCACCGGCGGGACCGGCTCGTTCGGGAAGGCGTTCATCCGCCACCTCCTGGACACCTTCAACCCGCGCCGCGTGATCGTCTTCTCGCGCGATGAGCTGAAGCAGTACGAGTGCCGCCAGCTGTTCGGCAACGACCCGAGGCTCCGCTGGTTCATCGGAGACATCCGCGACCGCGACCGCCTGCACCGGGCGCTCCACGGCGTCGACTACGTCGTCCACGCCGCTGCGCTCAAGCAGGTCGACACCGGGGAGTACAACCCCTTCGAGTTCATCAAGACCAACGTCCTGGGCTCGCAGAACGTCGTCGAGGCCTCGATCGACGCGGGCGTCAAGAAGGTCGTCGCCCTCTCGACGGACAAGGCCTCCTCGCCGATCAACCTCTACGGCGCGACCAAGCTGACGGCCGACAAGATCTTCATCCTCGGCAACAACTACGCCTCCTCCTACGAGACCCGGTTCTCCGTGGTGCGCTACGGCAACGTGACCGGCTCGCGCGGTTCGATCATCCCGAAGTGGAAGGCGATGGCCGAGCGCGGTGAGGCGCTCGGCATCACCGACATGCGGTGCACCCGGTTCCTGATCACGCTGCCGCAGGCCGTGCAGATGGTGCTCGACACCTTCGAGATCATGCAGGGCGGCGAGCTGCTCGTCCCCCACATCCCCTCCCACAAGGTCGTCGACCTGGCGGAGGCGGTCGCGCCGGGAGCGAAGCTTGTCGACATCGGGCTCCGCCCCGGCGAGAAGCTCCACGAGGAGATGATCAGCCCGGAGGAGGGCCGCCGCGCGGTGAGCATCCGCGACGGGAAGTACTACGTGATCGAGCCCGAGAACCCGCAGTGGGGCTACAAGCCGATCATGGACGCCGTACCGGTCCCCGACGGCTTCCACTGCGCCTCGGACAAGAACGACATCTGGTACGACGCCGAGGACCTCCGCAGGGTTCTGGAGTCGGGGATCTGAGCATGCTGCCTTACGGCCGCCAGTCGGTCTCCGAGGAGGACATCGAGGCAGTCACGGCGATCCTGCGCGGCGACTGGCTCACCACCGGGCCCACCGTCGCCGCGTTCGAGCAGGCGCTCTCCGACCTGGTCGGTGGGCACCGGGCGGTCTCGTGCACCTCCGGCACCGCTGCCCTCCACATCGCCTATGCCGCTGCCGGGGTGGGTGCCGGTGACGAGGTCGTCACCACGCCGATGACGTTCGTCGCGACCGCGTCGGGGGCCTCGCTGCTCGGCGCGAAGGTCGTTTTCGCCGACATCGAGGAGGACACCGCCCTCCTCGACCCGGCCGCCGTCGACGCCCTCGTCACCGACCGCACCAAGGTGATCGCCGCCGTCGACTACGCGGGCCATCCGGCCGACTACGCCGCGCTGCAGCCGATCGCCGACCGGGTCGGCGCGCTGACCCTCGACGACGCGGCGCACTCGATCGGCGGGTTCTCGGGCGGCCGCCCGGTCGGCGACCTGGCCGACCTGACCACGCTCTCGTTCTTCCCGACCAAGAACCTCACCACCGCGGAGGGTGGCGCTGTCGTCGCCAAGGACGCCGCCATCGCGCAGCGGGCCCACGAGTTCCACTTCGTGGGGCTGATGCGTGACGCCGACCGGTTCCGGATCAAGGACGAGGGGCCGTGGCACCAGGAGGTCCACGAGTTCGGGCTCAACTACCGGCTCACCGACCTGCAGTGCGCCTTCGGGCTCTCCCAGCTCAACAGGCTTGCCGGGTTCAAGCAGCGCCGCGCGGAGATCACCGCGCGCTACAACGCCGCGCTCGCCGACGTCGACGGGCTGCGCCTGCCGGTCCAGCGCGAGGGCGTCGACCCGGCCTGGCACCTCTATCCGGTGCGCATCCTCGAGGACCGTCGGCGCGAGGTGTTCGAGAAGATGCGGGCGGCCGGCATCGGCGTACAGGTCAACTACATCCCGGTCTACTGGCACCCGGTCTATGCGGACCTGGGCTACCGGCGCGGGATGTGCCCCAACGCGGAGGCGTTCTACGCCGAGGAGCTCTCCCTGCCGCTGTACCCCGACCTGACCGACGACCAGGTCGACCAGGTCGTCGAGACGCTGATCGGAACCCTGTGAAGACCGCGGTCATCACCCAGGCACGCATGACCAGCACCCGCCTCCCCGGCAAGGTGCTTCGGGAGGCGGCGGGCATCACCATGCTCGAGCACCACCTCACCCGGCTCACCGCGGCCGGGCTCCCGGTGATCGTCGCGACGACCACCAATGTCGACGACGACCCGGTCGCCGTCCTGGCCGACAAGCTCGGCGCCGGCGTCGTCCGCGGCAGCGAGCCCGACGTGCTGTCGCGCTTCGCGCTGGCGGTGCGCGAGTTCGAGCCCGACGTCGTCGTCCGGGTGACCAGCGACTGCCCCCTGATCGACGGCGAGGTCGTACGCCGCGGCATCGACGCCTGGGTCGCCGCCGCCGATCCCGCGCTCTATGCCAGCAACGCCCTGGAGCGCACCTACCCGCGAGGGCTCGACTTCGAGGTCTTCTCCGCGGCGGCGCTGCTGGAGGCCGACCGGCTCGCGACCGAGACGCCCCACCGCGAGCACGTCACCCCGTGGCTCTACACCGACGACACCCGGCCCAAGCTCAACCTGCCGTGGGAGCGGGACGCCTCGGCGTACCGGATCACTCTCGACACCCCCGAGGACCTGCGGCTCCTGCAGATCCTCATCGAGGACCACGACGCCCACCGTCTCGACACCCGTGGTCTCGTCGCCCTCCTGGAGGACCGTCCCGAGCTGGTCGCGATCAACGCTCAGATCGAGCAGAAGAAGCTCGGCCAATAAGCCCCGCCCGGTAAGATCCGTGCCACGCGGGACGTCGCGCCGCACCCCATTCCAGCAGCGACACTTGGAGCGTTGCATGCAGAAGACTCTGATCGTCCATTCCGGCACTTTCAAGACCGGGAGCACGGCGATCCAGACCTTCCTCGCCCGCGCCAGCCGCGAGGGAAAGCTCCCTCCGCAGATCGCCTATCCCACGATCGGCCGAGGCACGCACAGCGTCCAGCACCAGAACCTCTACTCCCAGCTCCTGGGCGAGGTGCTCTTCACGCCCGCCCTCGGCACCTGGGAGCAGCTCGTCGAGTCGATCGCCTCGGGCAGCGCGGAGACCACCGTGATCTCGTGTGAGTCCTTCTCGCTGCTCAAGCCCGAGCACATCAGCGCGATCGGCGAGTACGCGCGCCAGGCGGGCGCGAAGGTCCGTTGGGTCCATTACGTACGCGACCAGGCCACGTTCTACAACGCCTTCTACGTCGAGCGGCTGATGGTGATGCGGCCGGAGCACGCCGAGCTCGTCGATCTCCCCTTCGAGGAGTTCCGCGAGTGGTCGCCGCTCGACATGAGCTTCCTGCGCTACGGAGAGTTCGCGGACACCATCACCACTGCCATCCCCGACGTCGACCTGCGGCTTCGCCCCTTCATCCGCAAGGAGCTGCGCCACGGCAACGCGGTCGCGGACTTCCTCAGCACGTGCGAGCTCCCGATCCAGGGCGAGGGAGCGGGGTCGACCAACGTCGGATCCGGCTGGCGTACGGTCGAGACCGCGCGCCACCTGGCTCCGATCGTGGCCGCCGCACCGATGCGCGGCCGGCTCCGAGGCGCCGACTCCTGGAAGGCCACCCGTCTGAAGTGGATCCAGATCCTTCGTGGCGAGTTCGTCACCAAGGCCACCCAGCTCGGCTGGAACAACACCAGCGCGGTCTACATGACCTCCGAGTTCCGGCAGGAGCTGCTCGAGGACTACCGCGACGACAACCTCCTCATCGGCAAGCTCGGCGGCTTCTCGTTCACCGACATGATCGAGCAGAGCAGCTTCCCCGACTACAACATCGGCGACTACTCCGAGATCCCCGGCGACGAGGTGATGGCGGTCGTGAAGCTGGTCATGCAGGGCCTGCACACGATGCCGGAGGAGATCCAGCAGGAGGTCGAGGACGCCCGCGCCCGTCGACGGGAGGCGGAGGCCTCACAGCGGGGCCGGCTCCGTCGCCTCCTGCGCCGCTGACCGAGGCGTGATCGGTCAGCGCAGATCGAACACGGAGTACAGCCCGCGCTTGAAGCGCGGCTGACCGAGCTCCCGGCGGATGCCGGGGAGGTCAGCGCGATAGCGGCGGTCGACGACAAGCCAGTCGACGCCGAACTCGTCACGCAACGTGCTGATCGTCTCCGGTGACGGACGCGTGATGGCCGCGTCGTTGGCCTCGAGCAGCTCGGGGTCCCAGAACGGCAGGTAGGCCGAGTTGTTGAGGTCCGTGGACGGCAGCCCGACGACCAGCGGGTCGATGTAGGCCCACCCTTCCACCAGCACCCGACGTTCGGCGTACGCCGCGATCCAGAAGTTCCTGCGGTCGCAGTCGGGCACGGGCAGCCCGATGCAGTGGGCGTTGGTCGCGATCAGCTCGTCCGGCTGTGAGTGCGCGCGGACGAACCGGGCGGCGGCGATTCCGCCCGGGCCGATGATGTCCGTGGGAGCACCTCGGGGAATCGAGGGGCCGGCGACCGCGAGAGCGACGGTCTGCGGAGCGCCGGCGACCACGACGCCGAGCATCAACGCCGCGACGGCCGGGAGCGCCGCGATCGCCGAGCGCCGGGCGTAGACGAGCACGATGACGACGGCGACGGCGAGCACCAGCAGCCCGACGACGAGCTGGGTCAGCAACGTCGAGGTGAAGACCGAGCCGTTCGCCGGCATCTCGTCGCCCACCAACAGTCTCGCCGCCACGAGCGCGAGCCAGCCGAGCGCGGCGCAGCCGACGATCCGGACGCCGTCGCGCCGCGACAGGCGGCCGGGGTTGATGTCCGACAGCGCGACAGCCGTCGCGACGGCGAAGAACCCGCTGGCTCCCAGGAGGAAGTAGGCCTGGCTCAGCGCCGGATGGCTCAGGACCATGAACGCGCCGGCTGCAGCGGCCCAGGGACCGACCAGGAACACGAACTCGGGCCGTCGCCAGCCGCCACGCAGCAGGCCGACGATCAGCGGCACCGTGACGAGGACGAAGCCGACGGTGAAGGAGATCCAGATCGACACCGGCGCGGATCCGGGGAGGGTCTCCCCCTCCGGCAGCATCAGGATGCCCAGTCGCTGAATGGTGCTTCCGTTGAGATCGATCGTCGTCGCCCGGGTGCCGCCTCCGTAGAACACCTGCTGCGCGACCAGGAAGACGACGACGGCCGAGCCGAGCAGGGCGCCCAGGGTGAGAACCGTCTGCTTGCGGCGCAGCACGGCCGAGATCACGAGTGCCAGGAGCAGGCCCGCGATGATCGTCGGCAGGGCAGACGACTTCGCCCCGGCCACAGCGACCATGACGAGGATCATCAGCGGCCACACCGGCCATCGCCGCTGCTCGCCCCGGATCACCTCGACGACCAGCACCATCAGGACCATCTGGAGCGGCATCACGAGGGCGTGCGTCGGGCTGTTGAACATACGGACGACGGAGTCGAAGGCCAGCTGCGCGGGACTGACCAGGCTCGTCCAGCCGAAGAAGTCGGGGGTCGCTCCCGTGATGAGGACGAGAGCGGCGACGAAGCCGGGCCATGCCCGTCCGGTGAGACGGGTGGCCGCTGCGTACGCTCCGGCGACCGCGAGCACGACCAGCAGCACCATCGACAGGCTGCGCAGGAGCACGACGAGCTCGAGGTGGGTGACCGTCGCCGCCGAGGCGAGGTGGACGTAGACCAGCCAGTGGTAGAAGAGCGGGGTGCCGTCCACCCACGGCATCTGGGCCGGAAAGTGGTGCAGCAGGTCGCCGGCGATCGCGAGGTGGAACGGCTCGTCGACGTAGGGCGATCGCAACGCGTCGATCGGCCGGTGAGACCACACCCGCTTCGCGACCAGCAGGAGCTGTACGCACACCACCGCCGCGCCCGCCCACGACCACAGGCTCGCCCGACCGATCACCAAGGGCGCGATCCGCCGGCGACGCCAGACGACGACCGCCGCACCCACGAGCACCGCGACGGGGTAGGCGTAGATCAACTGGGTGAGATCGAACAGCCGCAGCAGAAGATAGAGCGGCAGCTCGAGGACGAGCCCGAGGATGGTGCCGAGCACCAGGTCGTTGCCGATCGTCGGTCCCGGTTTCGCGACCGTACGCCACACCACGGTCCCCGGGAAGGTGAGGAACGCCAGGACGTAGCCGGTGAAGAGCAGCGCGTCACCGAGTCCGACCCCGGCGACACGCACCGCGAGAACGAGCGTCACGCCCACGGCCAGCGCGCCTGGGAGGAGTCCCGACCAGGACCCGCCGGAGATCGAGAACATGCGGTCCGAGGAAGGCTTCGCGTCGGGCGCGGCGCCCACGGTTGCCTGGTCTGCAGTCACCCGGGAGATCATGCCAACAAAACGCCTACACGGAGTACACCGAACCCCCTCCGAATGCGCTATTTTCCTTGCAATGTCCCCCACCCACACCGTCTCCGTCGTCATCCCGGTCTACCGCGGTGCCGAGACGCTTCCGGACGTGGTGAGCGAGGTCGTCGACCTCGCCGAACCGTTCGTCACCCCGAACGGGCACCAGGGACGTGTCACCGAGATCCTCCTGGTCCACGACCATGGCCCGGACACCTCTGACCTCGCCATGCGACAGCTCGCGGAGAAGTACGACATCGTTCGCCCGATCTGGCTGAGCCGCAACTTCGGCCAGCACGCCGCGACCCTCGCCGGCCTGGCCTCGTCCGGATCCGACTGGATCGTCACGATGGACGAGGACGGCCAGCACGACCCGGCCTACATCGGGCCGATGCTCGACACGGCCCTCAGGGAGCGCGCCGCCCTCGTCTATGCCCGCCCGACCAACGCGGCGCCCCACGGCCCGCTGCGCAACCTGACCTCGCGCGGCTCGAAGGTGGTCATCGACCGCCTCATGCCCGGTGGCAGCGCCCGGCAGTTCAACAGCTTCCGGCTGATCCTGGGCGAGTACGGCCGGAGCGTCTCCGCCTACGCCGCCAACGGCGTCTACCTCGACGTCGCGCTGAGCTGGGTGATCTCGGACGTGGCCACGTGCCCGGTGGAGCTGCGCGAGGAGGGTGAGCGGCCCTCCGGCTACAACTACCGCTCCTTGATGTCGCACTTCTGGCGGATGGTGCTCACCGGCGGCACCCGCCTGCTGCGGGCGGTCAGCATCTGCGGAGCCCTGCTCGCCGCCTCCGGCGTCGTCCTCGCGGTCGTGCTGGTCGTCGCCCGTCTCGCCGGCGGGGTCCCGGTGCAGGGCTGGACCTCGTTGATGGCGGCCGTGCTGGTCTGCTCCGGCGCCATCATGCTCACCCTGGGAGTGATCGCCGAATACCTCGGCGTCTCCGTCAACATGGCGATGGGCAAGCCGCTCTACGTCATCGTCAGCGACCCCGCGAACGGCCCGCTTCGCGAGTCACCCCAGCCGGGTCATCCCGAGTGACCGGCGCTCAGCGCCCGTCCCGCCCGCCCACGCTCGTCGTCGGCAGCGGCGGTCTGCTCGGCCGCCACGTACGCAGCACGCTCGAGCGCTCCGGTGCGTCCGTGCGGACGACGAGCGTGCCCTGGCACGACCCGGTCGCCGCCCGCGCCGTCCTGAGGTCCGAGCTCGCCGCCTTCGTCGACTCCTCGCCGGACGGCCGCGTCAACATCGCCTGGTGCGCCGGCGCGGGCGTGGTGTCCACCCCGGCAGACGAGCTCGAGACCGAGGTGTCGCTCTTCCGCGACGTACTCGATGACCTGCGTGCAGCCCTGCGCCCGACCACCCGGCTCGCGTTCTTCTTCGCCTCCTCCGTCGGTGGCGTCTACGCCGGTTCGGCCGATCCCCCGTTCACCGAGCTCTCCGAGCCTCGTCCACTGGTGGCGTACGGCAGGGCCAAGCTGGCCATGGAGGAAGCCCTGACCGCATTCTGCGCCGAGACCGGATCGGTGGCGCTTCTCGGGCGAATCACCAACCTCTACGGGCCCGGCCAGAAGCTCTCCAAGCCCCAGGGCCTCGTCTCTCAGCTGTGTCTGGCCCAGCTGCGCGGCACGCCGCTGCCGGTCTGGGTCTCCTTCGACACCATCCGGGACTATCTCTACGTCGGCGACTGCGCCGAGATGGTCGTCGACGCCCTCGACGGGCTCCACGAGCACGTCCGCGGTGCCGGGTCGAACGCCGTCGTCAAGATCCTGGCCACCGGCACCGGAGCGACCCTCTCGGCCGTCATCGGCGAGACCAACCGGGTCTTCCGGCGGCGGTCGAGACTGCGCATCCCGGGTGCCGGCACGCCCGGCCAGGCACGCGACCTGCGGGTCCGCAGCGTCGTCTGGCCGGAGCTCGACAAACGGACCCAAACGCCGTTCTCCGTCGGCGTGCGTCGCATCGCCGATGAGATCGCACTGGCCTACGCTGCTGGTACCTCCGCCCCCATCCACAAACATCAGTCGACGCACGTGAGCGAGATCTCGATCCGATGACCGAAACGGACATACTGCTGGGCACCACGACGGGAGGCTCTCCCTCGATCGCCCAGAGCGACTACTGGTGGTACCGAGCGCGCACCCAGATCCTCGAGACCGTCATGAAGCCGTACGTCGGGACCCCCCGCCGCCTCCTCGACGTCGGCAGCGCCGACGGGCCCAGCGTCACCTGGCTCGAGGGCACCGCCGAGCATCACGTCTCGCTGGACGTCGACCCACGTGGCCTCGCCGACGGCGGCGTGTGCGGCTCCGCGATCCGGCTCCCGTTCGCCGACGGCTCCTTCGACGTGGTCGCCGCCTTCGACGTCATCGAGCACTGCGACCCCGAAGCCGCCGCCCTCGCCGAGATCGAGCGCGTCCTCGCCCCCGGTGGCCGCTTCCTGATGTCGGTCCCGGCGTACAACTGGGCCTGGACCCGCCACGACGACCACAACCATCACTATCGGCGCTACACCCTGCGGCGGGCGGTGGCGGCGGTCAGGGCGGCCGGGCTCTCGCCGGTGCGAGCGACGTACGGCTTCACGGGCACGTTTCCGATGTTCGCCGCTCAACGCCTGGTCACCCGGGTCAAGGAGCGCGGCCCGGCCAGCGCCCAGCAGCTCCCCGACGGCGGCGTCGCACCGCTCCCCGAGGTCTCGCCCGCGATCGAGAAGGTCCTGCTCGGCGCCACCCGCATCGACCAGCGGCTGCTGCCCAGACTCGATCTGCCGTTCGGGTCCTCGGTGCTGGTCGCCGCGGTCAAGGTCGAAGGAGACTGACGACGTGGACACGAGCAATCACTGGTACGGACACGCCCACATCCTCTCGGAGTACTGCGGACTCCCGTTCGAGCAGCCGCGCCCGATCTGGGGCGTGCTCCAGCACGGCTGGAACCTCCTTCACGGGTTCGGCCCGGGCCACGAGCCGCCGTACGGCTTCCCCAAGTTCGTCTGGTCCCACGCGAACCTGCGCCGCGGCCAGGCCGTCGGCTGGCGCGACTATGCCGTGATCGGCGCTCCGTGGAACTACCTGCTCGACCTCAAGAAGGACGTCGAGCCCATACCCCCGGCCGACGAGCGCGAGGGAACGATCTTCTACCCGTTCCACACCTGGGACCACGGTGAGGTCAGCGGCGATCACGACCGGTTGATCGCGGAGATCCGGGACACCGAGGAAGGTCCGGTGACCGTCTGCCTCTATTGGATCGAGTACGACATGCCGGAGATCCGTCGCCGCTATGAGGACGCCGGCTTCCGGGTCATCTGTCACGGCAAGCGAGGCACGCTGCGTCAGGGCACCGACATCCGCTTCCTCCACAAGCAGTACGCGGAGCAGATCCGCCACCGCCGGGTCGCCTCGAACCGTCTGACCACGGCGATCTTCTACGGCGCCTCGGTCGGCTCCGAGGTCGCTGTCTACGGCGACCCGATGACCTTCGCCGACGTCAGGGACGCCAGCGTGAGAGACGGAAACGAGCAGGCCAAACGGTTGTTCCCCGAGTTCCACGGGGTGGAGACCGACGCAGAGGAAGTACGCGCCACGACCGTGCGCGAGCTCGGGCTGGATGCCATGGCGTCGCCCGCTGAGCTGCGCGCGCTCTTCGGATGGGAGATCACAGGATGAACGACATCGACACGGCTTCGACGGTCGCCGCCTACCGCGTCGTCTCGGGAGACATGTACGACTGGTCCGACATGGCCGGCGCCCGGGCGCTCCCGCGCGGACCGGTCCTGACCCGGTTCGCCGTTGCGACGGCGACCGGCGCCTCCCACCTGCTCGTCGTCGGCCCGCACGACCTCGACCTGCTCGACGCGGTCGTCGACGTCGCCGCGACCACGACCGTCGTCCTCCGCACCCACACCGACGCGGAGCTCGTCTCCGAGCGGTACGCCCACCGGGCTGTCGACGTCGTCTGCGGCGACCTGCGTGCCTGGACCCCCGATCAGCCCGCCGACGCCGTGCTCGCGCTGGACGGGTTCGGACGGGTCGCATCGATCGACGCCGACCCGGCGGACTGGCACGCGATCGCCGAGCACCTCACTGTGCTCGCGACAGGCGACTCGCGGCTGGCGCTGGTCGTCCCCAACCCGGGATCCCCGCTTGCACAGCTCAGGGCCGTCAACCCGGAGGCATCCAACGAGAACGCTGACTGGTCCTTCCCCGTCCATGACCGTGCGAACCCGCGAAGCCTCGCGGACGCGAGCGCACGGTTCCGCGGTCGCGGTCACACGCTGTGGCCAGACGTCGCCGCGCCGACCCTGGCCGCGGCTCCCGAAGCCTGTTCGGTGGCGCTCGCGGTCGCTCACGGCCGCCCCTCCGAGACCCCCACGCTGCGCGAGGTCCAGCCGGCACTGGGCCAGGCGCTGGACACGGTGGGTGCCGCGGGAGCCGCCGGCGGTTGGCTGGTCACCCGCGGCCTCGCCCCGATCTCGTCGGTCGTCGGTGTCGATCGGACCGGTGAGGAGACGTCCTGGACCGCCGCCGAGCGGTCCTGGCTGATCGAGGCCATGCACGACTCGGCACGCCGCGACGCGTCTGGCCTTCGCCAGCACGTACGCCGGCTGCGCGACGCGATCGCCGCCGCGCCCGAGCGCTGGTGCGGTCTTCAGGTCGACGAGATCGGCCTCGACGCCGGCCACGTCGTCCCGGTCCACGAGTCGACGGTGAAGCTCGGCGAGTCCGCCGACGAGATCCTCCTCGGGCTGCTGGACGAGCTCGCGGCGTACCTCTGCGCGACGGGGTGGCGCCACCCCTGGCCCGCCGGTCGCGGCAGGGAGGAGCTCACCATCCTGCTCGCGGCCACCATCGATGTCGCGGTCACTCCGGCGGACGTCCACCAGGTACGCCGTCGGCGAGAGTCCGCGCTCTCCGCGACCGGCATGACACCCGTGGTCGCGGGACGGCAGGCGCCGCAGGAGGCCGATCCGAGCGAGCTCCGGAAGCTGGCGGACGAGAACGAGGCGCTGCGCGGCCAGGTGACCTGGTTCAAGCAGCAGATGCGTCAGCGCCAGACGATGACCCACGAGGTACGCACGGCGGCCCGACGCGACGTCGCGGCACTGAACGATCGCATCAAGGAGCTGGAGGGCCAGCTGAGCGCGCGCCAGGCCCCGACCGTCAACCGGGTCGCCAAGCGCGCATCGTCCGTCCCCGGGAAGGCGCGCTCCGGCTTCGGCCGCGTGCCCGGGGCCCGGCGCGCGGCCCGCCTGCTCAGAAGGGTCCTCCGCGCGATCCGACGCGTGGCCAGGCGCTAGCGGCTTCAGCCGGTCACACGTCGGCGGGCGGGACCGGCGCGAGCCGCAGGTGGATCTCGTCGGACCAGCCGAACTCGAGCTTCGCCGCCTCGGCGGCGGTCGGCTGAGGCACCCGTTCGGAGAGCTCACGGGCCACGACGATCGGCTTGTGCTCGCGGCCGTCCAGCAACGACCACTGCGACGTCTCACAGGCCCCGTGCTCGACCACGGTGCTGCGCAGCGCGCCCACAGGCACAGTGATCAGGAAGACCCCGTCACGGTCGGTCACGTCCAGGGCGACGTCGAGGGGCTTCTCCGGCGTCGGCCAGGTCCGAAGCACCGCGCCCGTGGACTCCAGCCGGGGACCGTCCGGACCACGCAGGATCAGGTCCTCACCCTGCCACCAGGCGTCGTGAACGACGGGACGGTCGGGCGTCGCGGTGATGACGAAGGAACCGTTCGGGTCGCGGGTGGCGTTCACCGCGCGCCCCTTCATCAGCGACCGCGACCCGAGGAAGTCCGGGTGCACAGGCAGTGGAGACGTACGTCCCTTCCGGGACAGCTTCACCCGGGTCGGCACGATCTCCTCCATGGGCATGTCCAGTCCCGACTTCTCCAGGACAGCCTCGACCGGCACCGTCAGCCGCCACGGGGTGATGCCTCGCTCGCCCCGCTCGCCGATCGTCAACGGATGGGTCACCACCGAACCGCTGCGGTCGGTGAGGGTCAGCTCCGCATGCTCGGGAGCAGCGCCCCGGAACGCGCCCCGGATCTCGATCTCGTCGCCGAGGTCGGTGGTGTGATCCACCCAGGCGTCCGGAAGGTCGCGAACGGTGACCCCGAAGCCGCCCGGGAGACGACCTGGGCGGCACCAGCGGTTGCCGATGCGGCGCCAGCCCTGCCACCGCTCGCGTCCGTCTCCCGAGGTCGTCACCTGGATCACGTCGCGGACGTCGCGGTTGCGGATGCCGATCATGAGGCGCCACTGGCGATCGCCCGCCAGCTGCGACGGGTCGATGCTCAGCTCGAGCGTGGACCTGTCCACCTGGCCGAACGGGATCGCCCGCGGCCGAGCGACGTGATCCACCGGCACCCGGCGGCCGGCGGGGCTCTCCAGCCACACCTTGAAGCGGGTCCGGGGCGCGAGCGCGAGGGTGTTGATGCCGATGTTGACCCGGACCGCTACCCGGGATCCGTCCCACCAGGCCTCGGTCGCCACCGCCTTGGCCTTCATGTACGCCGGTGCCAGGCGGAACACCGAGTCGGGGACGCCTACCGCGGTGTCCTCGAAGGACGGGAGCTTGGCGTACCAGCCGTCCCGTCGGCGGGCCAGCGGCGCCTGGGTCCCGTACTCGGCCCGATAGCGGGTCAGTGTCGTGAGCGCGTCACGCTGCCGGCGCTTCAGCAGGTCGAACACGAGTCGCTCGAACGGTCCCTGACGGTTGAGGATCGCGTCGTCGACGCGCGCCAGGTAGCGCTCCGCCAGGTCGAAGATGCGCCCGGCCTCGTCGGCAGGGTGGTCCTCGATCGACCGGGCGAGCACCTGGACGTCCGTCGCCGCGAGGTGGGACTTGACCAGGTCGGACAGGTAGGGAGCCTGCTCCTCGACCATGTCGAAGAGCATCTCGGCCGAACGTACGCGGTCGCTGAGGTTGTCGAGATTCCAGTGGCTCTGCGTGATCGAGGCCTCGCCACCGTCACGGTGCCGCCAGTAGTAGATCGGCTCGGCGAGAATGTCGACCTGGCGGGCGCGGATGTGCGCGGCAAGGGCGACCGGGTAGTCCTCGTAGAGCATGTCCGGGTAGCCGAGGCCGGCGGAGTCCCAGAAGTCGCGCCGGTAGACCTTGTTCCAGATGTAGCGATCGATGCCCAGGATGTGGGTCCGGCTGCAGTGCGTGGCGATGCGGGTGGTGACGAACGGGCGCCGGTGGGACCACGACTGCCAGACCGACACGGAGTCGAACCGGCGGGCGTTGCCGGCCACGAAGTCGGACCCCGAGCGCGCCAACGTGTCCGTCATGAGCTGGTACGCGTACTCGGGGACGTAGTCGTCGGCGTCGACGAACGCGAGCAGGTCACCCCTGCTCGCCTCGATCCCGATGTTTCGGGCCACCCCGACACCGACCTTCTCCGAGGAGACCACCCGGAATCGCGCGTCGCTGGACGCGAACCGGTCGGCGACCGTTGCGGACCCGTCGGTGGACGCGTCGTCGACCATGACCACCTCGAAGTCCGAGAAGGTCTGGGCGCGAAGCGACTCCAGGCACGTCTGCAGGAAGGGCTCCACGTTGTGGAACGGGATGACGATGCTCAGAGCGGGATGCGGCACATTCTCACCTTAAGTGGCTCCGTCCTCGAGCCTTCGCAACCGCTCCTCGAAACGCGTGGCCGCGGTGATCCGAGCTCGCACCTGCTCCTGCTGACGCTGGATCTCGGCCCAGATCGAGGAGGCGTCGACGTGGCCGTCCGACGGCGCTCCGGCCATGAGGTTGCCGCGCTCGACGGTGTCACGCAGGGTCTCCAGACGCGCCTCGAGTGCCGCGACCTGCGGGCTGACCCGGGCGAGCTCGCGCTCGAGGTCACCGATGCGAACGCGCTGCCGGTCCGTGATCGCGCGCAGCTCCTCGATGGTGGCTCGAGCCTCGTCCAGGTCGGCTGCGGAGCCGGCCAACCTGTTGACCTTGCCGCGCAGTCGGTTCATCGCCATAGGGAAACGCGCTCCTCCTCGAGCCAGCCGGTCATGACGCGTGCCTCCGCCTCGATCCGATGCTCCGGCGCCACGGGCGAGGAGCCACCGGCCTGATAGGTCCACTCCGTCTGCCCGGGGTTGTCGACGAACGAGAACCCGGACAGCAGGATGTCGGACTCCGGGAACAGGTTGACCGCCAGCCACGCGGCGGTGAAGCCCGTGGTCGGCGCCAGCTTCTCGGTGCGCCAGGGGATGTCGAGGTCCTTCCCGGTGCCGGTGAGCAGCTCCCCGTTCGGGATGGGTACGAAGCCCAGATCGGGCGGCCACGACATCGGCCACACCTCGAGGCGGCCGTGGAAGCGCATCGGCTCGGCGAGGAGGTAGAGGCGCTCGCGGTAGCGGTCGAAGGTGAATCGGGTCGGGCGGGTGATCCGGTTCCAGATCACCACGTCGGCCCGCGATCCCTGGGCGCGCGGCCCACCCGGGACGTCCAGCACGAAGCTGTTGACCCGGATCACCAGATCCGAGTCGTCGATGGCCTGCGCCCGGTCGTCGCTGGGCCCCAGCGGCGCATTCCCGAGCACGGCGACCGACCTCACCGGCGCCCTTCTGGCGTACGTGGTCATCAGGTCGCGCAGGTAGGCGAAGCCTTCAGTGATCGTGACTGCCCGTTCGGCGATCAACGTCACCGGCTTCCCCTTTCCAACGACGCTCGTCGCAGCGTCGTCACAGATCGCAGGGACGCGGCAGGCGCGTTACCCGTTCGGAAAAATCATAACGAGCCAGACCGCCGACAGTTACCCACCCGAGTATCGATTTGAGCGTCGCGGCGCGTTTTCACGCGCGCCGACGCAAAGTGCCATGACGCTGTTGGCGCCTCGTCACCATCCATACATCTGTGCGTCGTTCGCTGGTCAGGCGGACTGAGCCCCGGTCCAGCTCGTACGCTCGGCCTCGAGCTCGGCACGTACGGCGTCCAGCTCGGACTCCAGCTCGGCGACCCGGATGGCCGCCTCGGCGGCGTCGGCTTCGACGGCCTGGAGCATCGCCTCGAGCTGCTCGCCGCGCATCTCGGCCTGGGCGGCCCGGCGGGCCTCCTCGCCACGGCGACGGACGGCCTCGGCGGCACGCTGGTGCGCGGCGGCCAGAGCGGCCTCGAGCTCCTCGACGGCCTGGACTCGTTCGGCGAGCTTGGCATCCATGTGCTCGCGGAACTCGGCGTTCTCCTCGGCCCGCTTCTCGGACTCGACGCGGTAGGCCTGGGCCTGCTCGGCCCGGTCACGCGCCCAGTCGCGGCGGGTCTGGAGAAGCTCGGAGTGAGTGATCTTGGTTGCGGCAGCGCCACAGGCGAGCCCGAGAACGGCTGCGAGCACGACAACCAGCCAGGACCCGGAGGCCACCGCGGCGGTGATCGTGATGGCGGCCAGCGCCAGCAGGCCTACAGCAACCGTCAGGCGTGTGCTGCGCTGACGCCTGCGTGTGACTGAAGTTGCGGATGGGGAAGGCATGCTTCCACGGTACGGCTAGTTTTCATCGCGTTTGCGGACCCGGCACGCGTGTTCGAGGAGTCGAGCGGCGACGAGGATCGCGGTCCCGGCCACGGCCGCGAGGGCCGAACGGACCAGCCGCTCCCCTGCCGCCGTGTTGGCGTCGTAGCCCAGCCAGCTCACCGCGTAGCCCAGATAGCCGCCGGCGAGGAGCGCGCCGACCAGGGTGCAGGCGCGGGCGAGCACCAGCCGGTTGACCGCCTGATGAGCCTCGATGCGCTCGCCGCGTACCTGCAGCTGGCGGTGGGTGATCCAGGCGGTCACGCCCAGGGCCGCCGCGATCAGCAGCAGCACCACAGGCTGCGCCCAGGTGATGACCGGGGCCACCCCGCGCCAGGACTCCAGCACGGGGTGAGCCAGCCAGCCACCGACGATCCCGATGACGGCCCACGCCGTGATGGCTCCGCCCGACATCGGGTGGAGCCGGCGCTCGTCGTCGGCGGGATCCTTCTCAGGACCCTGGTCGGGGTCCTCGGGTGCTGTGCTCAGATCCGGCTCAGAGCTCGAGGGTGAGGTCGTCGCGGCGGGTGATGCCGGACTGGTCGGACTGCTCCAGCAGCTCGGCGATCGGACCCACGCCGGGAAGATCGGCGCTCGGCTCCAGGTCGAGCCACGGCTTGAGCACGAAGGCCCGCTGGTGCGCACGCGGGTGCGGCAGCGTCAGCGACTCCTCCTCGAGGATCTTGTCGCCGACCGAGATGACGTCGATGTCGAGCGTGCGCGGCTCGTTGAAGATGCCGCTGCGCGAGCGGCCGTACGCATCCTCGATGGTGAGCGCACGCTCGAGCAGGCGCGTCGGGGTGAGCGTGGTGTCGGCGAGGACGATGGCGTTGAGGTAGAGCTCGGCATCCGCGGGCGAGTCGACCGGCTCGGTCTCGTAGACCGGCGAGATGGTGGTCACCCAGACGTCCGGGGTCTCGGCGAGGGTGTTCAACGCGTCCTGCAAGTTTGCCAACCGGTCCCCGAGATTGGAGCCCAGAGACAGCACCGCCCGCCGGATCGGCCGCATCTCCCCGGTGAGCGTGTCGGCGTCGATGATGTACGGGTTGGGTACCTCTGTCACGTGCTCTGCCTCCGGGTGATCGTCAGGGTGACGTCTTTGAACGTCGCTTCGATAGGCGCCCCCGGTTTGTGAACCGTAACACGTACCCAAAGTGCGCGGATGTCTGCAAGGCAAATGTCCGCGATCCGCTGGGCAAGCGTTTCGATGAGGTCCACCGGGTCGCGCTCAACATTGGTTTTGACCGCCATCGCGAGACTTCCGTAATCCACGGTGTCATGCAAGTCGTCCGTTTCCGCCGCCTTGCGGGAGTCGGTGCCGATGACCAGGTCGATGATGAACTTCTGCCCCTCACGGCGCTCGAAGTCGAAGACTCCGTGATGGCCGTAGCACTCCAGGCCGAGGATCTGGATTTCGTCCGCAGGTTCTGTGATGTTCACCGAATAGTCTCCAACTTCATTGCCGCCGCGAGTGCGTCCTTGGCGGCACGTACGTCATGAACACGCGTGGCCCAGACACCACGTTGCGCGAGAAAGACCGTGATCGCGTCGTGAGCGTTCTCACGCTCGGTCACCGGACGCAGGGTGCCGTCGGGGGCGGCCAGCAGGCGGCCGAGGAAGGTCTTGCGGCTGGCTCCGATGAGCACCGGGAAGCCGAGCTTGTGGAACTCCTCCACGCCCGCCAGCAGCCGCCAGTTGTCGTCGGCCGTCTTGGAGAAGCCGAGGCCGGGGTCGATCACGATGTTGTCGTCCTGGATCCCCGCCGCCCGCGCCGCCTCGATCCGCTGCTCCAGCTCCGCCTTGACCGTGGCGACCACGCCGTCGGCGTAGACGAGGTGGTCCTGGTGCTGCATCTCCGCGCCGTGCGCGCGCCAGTGCATCACCACGTACGTCGCACCGTGGTCGGCCGCGACCTGGAGGATCCCCGGGTCGGCCAGACCGCCCGAGACGTCGTTGATGATCTTCGCCCCGGCCTTCACGGCCGCCTCGGCGACCTCAGGACGCATCGTGTCGACCGAGAGCGTTGCACCCTCCTCGGCCAGCGTCTCGATGACCGGCACCACCCGGGCCAGCTCGTCGGCCACCAGCGGCCTGGTCGCACCAGGACGGGTCGACTCGCCACCGATGTCGAGCAGGTCGGCCCCCTGCTCCAGGAGCGCGTGACCGTGGGCCACCGCGTCATCGGTCGCCAAGAACCGTCCGCCGTCGCTGAACGAGTCGGGCGTGACGTTGACGATTCCCATGACCTGCACGCCACGACCCTATCCGGCGACACCGGAAGGGCAGACTTGACCAAGCGGGCCCGCTCAGCCAGGCTGCCCGGCATCTCATGTACCCAGGGAGGCATCGTGGCCAAGATCCTGCTCCGCTCAGCGAGGGACCCGTTCGACGTGATCGAGGCGGGCGACCCGCGTGCGTGGGGCATCGGGTTCTACGGCACGAACGTCGGCAACCTCCTCTTCGCCGACTCGACACACCGGCTCCTCAGCGTGCCCGGGACCGAGATCGTCCCGAACGGCTTCATCCATGAGCGACGCGCGTTCACCGCCGAGGAGGTCGCGGCGACCAACGACGAGTACGACCACTTCGTGGTACCGCTGGCCAACGCCCTCCGGCCGGAGTTCACCCGCCCGCTGACCCGGCTGACCGCCTTCATCGAACAGCTCTCGATCCCGACCACCATCGTCGGCATCGGCGCACAGCTCTCCCTCGACGACCTCGACACCGCTCCCGGCGACGAGCTGGCGGCTCTCCACCGCCGATTCATGAACAGCGTGCTCGAGCGATCCTCGAAGGTCGGCGTACGCGGCGAGATCACGGCCGCCTACCTGCGGCGGCTCGGCTACGGCGACGAGCACGTCGAGATCATCGGCTGTCCGTCGATCTACCTCAACGGCCCCGACCTCACCGTCCGCGACGAGCGCTCCACCCCGATCGCCGACGAGGACCCGATCGCCGTCTCGATGAGCCCGCTGACCGCGCCCTGGTTCGAGACGTACGTCGACGCCTTCGCCGATCGGCACCCGCACATGACGTACGTCGGCCAGACCCACCACGACTTCGCGATGCTCCAGTGGGGACGGCACCGTCAGCCCGAGATGGGTATCGACCGCGACCACCGGCTCTACGCCGAGGACCGGACCCGGATGTTCCTCGACGCCGGCTCCTGGATGCGGTTCCTGGCCACCCAGCGGTTCGCCTTCGGCACGCGTATCCACGGCAACGTCGCCGCGGTGCTCGCCGGGACCCCTGCCATGGTCGTCGCGCATGACTCACGCGTGCTGGAGCTGTGCGACTACCACGGCCTGCCCTACACGATGCTCGACTCGTTCAGGGCCGAGACCACGGTCGACGAGCTGTACCAGGCGGCCGACTTCACCAGCTTCCACAACCGCCTGGCCGACGGCTGGAAGCGGCTGACCTCGTTCCTGGACGACGCCGGCCTGGCGAACGTCGCGCAGCCCGGCCAGACGAGCGCGGCCTACGACGCCGAGCTCGCCGCGCTGGAGCCCGCGGCACCTGTCGCCACGCTCCGCGGATCGGGCGATGACGCCATCCGGCGCATCGAGGACCGGATCCACGCGCTCAAGACCGCTTCCGAGCACGCCGACACCGCCGCGAGGCGTCGCGAGCGGGAGCTCGAGAAGAAGGTCACCGCGTCGGCGAAGAGCCAGGCCAAGCGGATCGCAGCCCTCGAGGCGACCACGCGCAAGCAGCAGACCCGGATCGAACGGCAGGCCGGCCGCCTGGACCGCCAGCGAGCCCTGATCGACGAGCTGCGCGCAGACCTCACTCGTCACCAGGAACGAGCGGGCCTGCGCGGCTTCGTCCGGAGGGTTCGCCGCCGGCTGGGTCGTTCGGCGGGCTAGCGGGTCCCGCCCCGGATCAGGGCCATGGCCTCGGCCCGGGTGGTGGCGTTGGAGCGCATCGTGCCGCGTACGGCGCTGGTGATCGTGCGGGCGCCGGCCTTCTTGACGCCGCGCATCGTCATGCACAGGTGCTCGGCCTCGACCACCACGATGACGCCGCGCGCCTCGAGGAGCTCCATCAGCGCGTCGGCGACCTGAGTGGTGAGCCGCTCCTGCACCTGCGGTCGCTTGGCGTAGACGTCGACCAGCCGGGCGAGCTTCGACAGGCCGGTGATCTTGCCGGAGGAGGCCGGGATGTAGCCGACGTGGGCGACACCGGTGAACGGCACCAGGTGGTGCTCGCACATCGACCACAGCTCGATGTCACGGACCAGGACCATCTCGTCGTGGCCGAGATCGAAGGTCGTGGTGAGGACCTCCTCGGGCGTCTGGTGCAGCCCGCGGGTCACCTCCTGGTAGGCGCGGGCGACCCGAGCGGGAGTCTCGAGCAGCCCTTCGCGATCGGGATCCTCCCCGATCGCGTAGAGCAGCTCACGCACGGCCGCCTCGGCCCGCTTCTGGTCGAACACCGGTACGTCCGCCACGTCCCGCTCGGGGACATGGACGGGCGCTACGTCATCGAAGTTGTCGGACATGTCTTCAGTATCAGGCGGGCGGGGTGCCCTCGGGCGAGCCGGCCTCGGTCGGCTTGGCGAGGTCGACACCGTTGGCGGACTGGGCCCCGGCCTGGGCGCCGGACTGCTTCCCGGCGGCTCGGATCGCCTTGGCGAGGTTCTCCTTGTCGCGCTCGACGATCCACCGCGGAATCTCGACCGCCGGGCGGTCGGAGGGGCGGCGGGTGTCGGAGCCGGTCCAGGCCGGACGCGGGTCGCGGCGACGCAGCGGCTCGAAGATCTCGGCGACCTCGTGCTTGGAGAGCGTCTCCTTCTCGAGGAGCTGCAGCACCAGGTTGTCGAGGACGTCCCGGTTCTCCTCGAGGATGTCGAAGGCCTCCTGGTGCGCGGTGGCGAGGAGCTTCTTGGTCTCGTCGTCGACGACGGCGGCGACCTCCTCGGAGTAGTTGCGCTGGTGACCGATGTCGCGGCCCAGGAACGGCTCCCCGTTGGACTCACCCAGCTTGATCGCACCGAGGCGCTCGGTCATACCGAACTGGGTGACCATCGCGCGGGCGAGGTTGGTCGCCTTCTCGATGTCGTTGCCGGCACCCGTGGTCGGGTCGTGGAAGATGAGCTCCTCCGCGGCACGGCCACCGAGCATGTAGGAGAGCTTGTTGAGCATCGAGGACCGGGTCTGCGAGTACTGGTCGTCGTCGGGCATGACCAGGTTGTAGCCCAGCGCCTTGCCGCGCGGCAGGATCGTGATCTTCTGGACCACGTCCGGGCCCGGAAGGGCAGCGGCGACCAGCGCGTGGCCACCCTCGTGGTAGGCGGTGATGAGCTTCTCCTGCTCGCTCATCAGACGCGTGCGCTTCTGCGGGCCGGCGATGACTCGGTCGATGGCCTCGTCGAGCGCCTTGTTGGTGATCAGCTTCTGGTCGCTGCGAGCGGTCAGCAGCGCGGCCTCGTTGAGCACGTTGGCCAGGTCGGCACCGGAGAACCCGGGGGTCCGGCGGGCGACCGAGTCGAGGTCGATGTCGCCGGCCAGCGGCTTGCCGCGGGCGTGGACCTGCAGGATCTTCTCGCGACCGGCGAGGTCGGGAGCGTCCACCTGGATCTGGCGGTCGAAGCGGCCCGGGCGCAGCAGCGCCGGGTCGAGCACGTCGGGACGGTTGGTCGCCGCGATCAGGATGACCCCGCCGCGTACGTCGAAGCCGTCCATCTCCACGAGGAGCTGGTTGAGCGTCTGCTCGCGCTCGTCGTGGCCACCGCCCATGCCGGCACCACGGTGACGACCGACGGCGTCGATCTCGTCGATGAAGACGATGGCGGGAGCGTTCTCCTTGGCCTGCTCGAACAGGTCGCGGACACGGCTCGCACCGACACCGACGAACATCTCGACGAAGTCCGAACCGGAGATCGAGTAGAACGGCACGCCGGCCTCGCCCGCGACGGCTCGCGCGAGCAGGGTCTTACCGGTGCCTGGCTGGCCGTAGAGCAGCACGCCCTTGGGGATCTTGGCGCCGACGGCCTGGAACTTCGCGGGCTCCTGCAGGAACTCCTTGATCTCCTGGAGCTCCTCGACCGCCTCGTCAGCACCGGCGACGTCGGCGAACGTCGTCTTGGGCATGTCCTTGGTGATCAGCTTCGCCTTGGACTTGGCGAACTGCATGACCCCGCGACCGCCACCGCCCTGGACCGAGTTCATCAGGAACAGGAACAGGACGATGATCAGCACGAACGGAAGCAGGAAGCTCAGGATCGAGCCGAGCACGGAGGGCTTGGCCACCTCGGAGTTGAACTCCTTGAGGTTGTCACCCTCGGCCTCGGTCTTGCGCACCATCTCGATGAGCGCTTCCTGGTCGCCGTCGACCCACGAGGTGGTGACCTCCGCGCTGCCCTTGCGGGCGTCCTTGGTCAGGGTCGCCTTGATCTCCTGGTCGCCGTCGACGAACGTGATCTCCTTGACCTGGTCGTTCTGGATGTACTCGGTCAGCTCGCTGGTGGTGATCTCGTCACCGCCGTTGCGAGGGGCCAGGTACTGCAGCGCCAGGATCACACCGAGCACTGCCACGATGATCCACAGCCAGGGACCTTTGAATATGCGCTTCACAGGCTTCTTTCAACCGTTTACGGGGTCAGACACGCACGCAGGGCAGCGTGCACGTCATTTAGAACGACGGTACACGCCAAATCGTGCCCACCCCATCTGCACGGTTCCGCTGTTGGCGTAACAGCAGGCGCTCGCCGGCTCTGTTCCAGCCTCAGCTGTAGATGTGCGGCGCGAGGGTCGAGATGTCGCGCAGGTTGCGGTACTTCTCGTTGAAGTCGAGGCCGTAGCCGACCACGAACTCGTCGGGGATGTCCCAGCCGACGTACTTCACGTCGACCGGCATGCTGACCGCCTCGGGCTTGCGGAGCAGGGTGGCGATCTCGATGCTCGCCGGGCCGCGGCTGCTGAGGTTGGAGGTCAGCCAGGTCAGGGTCAGGCCGGAGTCGATGATCTCGTCCACGACGAGCACGTGCTTGCCGGTGACGTCGGTGTCGAGGTCCTTCAGGATCCTCACCACACCGGACGACTTGGTGCCGGAGCCGTAGGAGGAGACGGCCATCCAGTCCATCTCGACGTGGCGGTTCAGGGCGCGCGCGAGGTCGGCCATGATCATCACCGCGCCGCGCAGGACGCCGACGATCAGCAGCTCCTCGCCCTCGTAGTCCTTCTCGATCCGGCGGGCCAGCTCTTCGACCTTGGCCTGGATCTCGTCGTGGGTGAACAGGGTCTTCACGAGGTCGTCGCCGACGTACTCGGTGTCCATGTCCGTCACTCTAAGCGCTCGGTGTGAACGGTCCCGATTCGAAGACGATCCGACCGTCCGTACGCCTCGCGCGCAGGTGTCCTGGAAGGTCGATCCAACGCTGGCCGCGCCAGCCGGTGACCAGCTCGTCGACGGCCTTGACGTGCTCACGGGTCAGCTCCGCCGGCGGGCTGCCGGCGTCGATCGCCGCGATCCGGAGGACTCTGGTGCGGACGGCGGACGGATACCCGGCGAGGGTCTCGACCGGGAGGGATCCGCCGAGCTCGCGGTGCATCGCCTCGGCGATGTCGTCGATGAAGTCGGCGTCCTCGCGCAGCTGCTCGGCCGTTCTCGCCAGGGCCTCGGTGACGCCCGGGCCGAGGTCCTCCTCGAGCGTGGGCAGGACCCGGTGGCGGATGCGCGCGCGGGTGTAGGCGAAGTCGCGGTTGTGCGGGTCCTGCCAGACGTCGAGGCCCTCGATCTGGCAGGCGGTCTCGGTGTCGATCCTGGTCGTCGCCAGGAGCGGACGGCGATAGCGGTCGAAGCTGGCGCGCATCCCGGAGAGGCTGCGCGCGCCCGAGCCCCGGGTCAGGCCCAGCAGCACGGTCTCGGCCTGGTCGTCGCGGGTGTGCCCGAGCAGGATCACGCTCGCGCCGAGGCGCTCGGCGAGCTGGTCGAGGACCGCGTAGCGGGCCTGCCGCGCCGCGGCCTCGGGACCCTCACCGTCGGCCTTGACCTCCACCGTCGCGGTCACGGTCTCGTCGACGCCCATCTCGGCGAGCTGACCCACGACCTTCGCGGCCTGTGCCTGGCTGCCGTCCTGCAGCCCGTGGTCGACGGTCGCGCCGATGATGTGCAGGCCGAGCTTGTGGCCCTCGAAGACCGCGGCCGAGGCCAGCGCCAGCGAGTCCGCTCCCCCGGAGCAGGCCACCATCACCTTCTCGCCCGGCTCGAGCCGCTCGAGCGTCGCGCGGACCGGACGGCGTACCGCTGCGAGGGAGGGGTGCAGGCTCACAGGACCCGGGTCACCCAGGTGTCCGGCTCGACGATCTCGGCCTTCGACGGGAGGTTCTCGGGGCCGGCGAAGACGGCGTTGAACTCGTCCATGCCGACCCGGTCGACCACGTGGCGTACGAACTTCGCGCCGTCGCGGTACTGGGCCATCTTGGCCTCCAGCCCGAGCAGGCGGCGCAGCAGGCGGTCGAGGACGCCGATGCCCTGGCGGCGCTTGTTGAAGGCCTTGCGGATCGTGGTGACGCTCGGGATCACGCCGGGGCCGACGTCGTCCATGACCACGTCGGCGTGGCCCTCGAGCAGCGACATCATCCCGGTGACCCGGTCGATGATCTCCTTCTGCTCGGGCTTGGCGAACGCGTCCACGATGCTGCCGTTGCCCTTGAGCGCCTCGGTGACGCGCTGCAGCCCGCCGTCGAAGAGCGAGGCCGGGTCCATCGCTTCGGAGAGGCCCTCGATCTGGGCGAAGAGGTGGTCGCGCATCCACGAGCTGGCGGTGAACTGGACCCGGTGGGTTTCCTCGTGGAGGCAGACCCACAGCCGGAAGTCGGTCGGGTCCAGGCCGAGCTCGCGCTCGACGTGGACGGCGTTCGGCGCGACCAGCAGCAGCCGGCCCGACGGCCCGTAGAACGGGTCGAACTGGCCGAGGATCTTCGAGGACATGAAACCGAGCAGGCCGCCGACCTCGGCCGCGCTGATCTTGGAGCCGACTGCCTGGGTGAGGGCGCCCGGGGTGCGCTTCGCGGTGATCCGGTCGACGACCGGCGAGATCACGTGGGCGAAGGTGTCGGCGTTGGCCTGGATCCAGCCCCTTCTGTCCACCACCAGGACCGGCGCCGTGTCACGCGGCGCGTCCAGACCGGTGAAGGCGCGTACGAACTCGGTCGCCTTGGCGGCGTCCGCGCGCAGCTCCTCGACGGCGTGCTGGGCCTCGCTGCGCGAGACGATCGGGCCATCTCCACCGACCGTCGCACCGAGGCGTACGGCCAGGTCCCAGTCGACCATGGTCGCTCCGGACGGGGCGGGGTCCTCAGCACGATGGGTCATGCGTACGACCGTAGCCGACCGGACCTATGCAGGCGGCCCTAAGCCGAGCATCGACACGTCGCGACCGCCGTGATCGCGTCGTCGAGGGCGTCGCGTACGTCCAGGGTCTGCTCGGGCTTGAACCCGTCGGCCATGAGTACGACGACGAACGGCGTGCCGCGGGCGTCGATCGCTATGCCGGAGAGCCCGGAGACGCCGGTGAGGGTGCCGGTCTTCGCCCTGACGCGGCCGCGACCCGGCTCGGCGTCGAAGTTGAACCGCCGCGAGAGCGAGCCGACCCAGCCTGCGACCGGAAGGCCGGTCATCGCCGGGGCGAGCTCGGGGCGGTTGGGGCTGGCGGCGGTCTGGAGCGTGCTCACCAGCAGCGTCGGCGGGATCTGGTTCTGCCGGGAGAGGCCGGAGCCGTCGCGGAGGACCAGTCCGGTGGTGTCGATGCCGAGCTCCTTCAGGGTGGCCGTGATCGCCGCGGTGGAGCCGTCGAACGTCGGGGTTCCCGCGGCGAGGCCGACCTGGCGGGCGAGCACCTCGGCGAGCTGGTTGTCGCTGTGCTGCAGGGTGTATTCGACGATCTCGCGCAGGGTGTCGCCCTGACGTACGGCGAGCTGGGTGCCGGCCTTCGTCCCCCGCGCGGGCTTGCCGTTCACCTTGATCCCGTGCTTGACCAGGGCCTTCTTGAACTGCTCGGCGGCCTGCACGGACGGATCTCGGCTGTAGCCGGTCGACTGGGAGCCGCCGTGGTCGACCAGCAGCGCGGTGATCCCACCGACCTCCTCACCCAGATAGGTGCGTCGCCAGGTGGGGCTCAGGGTCGGGCCGCCGAAGAGGGTGTCGTCGAAGGCGAGGGTCACCGACTTGGTGGTGCCGAGCTCCCGCGCCGTCTCCGCAGCGAGCTCGTCGAGGTCGCTGGTGGTGAGAGATGCGTCACCTCCGCCGACGAGGGTGACGGTGCTCCCCTGGAGCGTGGTGCTGGTCTCGAAGCGGCGCTCCGGGCCGTACGCCTCCAGCACCGCCACGCTGGTCAGCACCTTCGTGACGCTCGCCGGGGTCGCGGCCCCGCTGCCGTGGGTCACCAGCGGTGCGCCCTCGAGCGGCGCGATCGCCGCCTTGAGGTGCTTGCCGAGCCGCTTGTCGCCGACCATCTCCCGCATCACCTGCTCCAGCGCGGCCTGATCAGGCTTTCCCGGAGCTCTGGTCTGCTGGCCCGCGACCGCTGCTGGACTGACCGCGGCGATGCTCAGCGCGGCCGGCGGAGGCGTCGGCGCGACGTTGCCGCGCGCATAGCGGACCCACCCCAAGGCGTACGCCGCAGCCGCGACTCCCACCAGCAGCGCGAGCACCAGCGGCAGCACGACCACGAGCTTTCCGCGGCTCTCCTCGGGCTCCTCTGATGGCCACTTCGGCGGGGTGTCGGGCTCCACGGATATCCTCCTCGATGCCGGATCCGACGCAGATCGGTGTCAGACTGTCCGGCATTCCGTTTTTGGGTTTGTCTGGAGGCAGAGAAGTGACGCAGGAGTTCGACGTACTGATCGAGGTCCCCAAGGGATCCCGCAACAAGTACGAGGTGGACCACGAGTCGAACCGGCTTCGACTCGACCGCGTGCTGTTCACCTCCATGATGTACCCCGCAGACTACGGCTACATCGAGGACACCCTCGGTGGGGATGGTGACCCGCTCGACGCGCTGGTGCTCACCCCCTACCCGCTCTTCCCAGGTGTGCTGGTCGAGGCCCGGGCTGTCGCGATGTACGTCATGGAGGACGAGCAGGGCCAGGACGAGAAGGTCCTCTGCGTCCCCTGCGACCCCCGCTTCGACCACATCCAGGACCTCGCGGATGTCGACGAGTGGACGCTCAACGAGATCAAGCACTTCTTCGAGCACTACAAGGACCTCGAGCCCGGCAAGTCCGTCAAGGGCTCCGACTGGGTCGGCAAGGCTGCTGCGGAGTCGGAGATCGCCGCGTCCATCGACCGGTTCAAGAACACCGCTCACTGAGGTTTGTCGCCTGCTGACCGAGGAACTCGGTCCGGGCGCGCGAATGTTGACCGAGGTAACTCGGTCAGCATTCAGCCAGCGCGGCGCGCAAGGAGTCGTACGTCGCGTCCACCTCGCCCGCGACAGTCGGGACGACCTTCGTCGCGGGGCGTTGGGCCACCAGGTCGGCGAGCTTGGCAGCGTACGCACGGAGGTGCTCGTCGCCACCGGACTCCGCCACGATCTCTCTCACGATCGGATGCCAGGGGTCGCTGCCGTCATCGCGTCCGTGAAAACGGCGTAGCGCGTCGCTTTCGACGGTCTCGAGCATGACCTCGACGAACTCGGCGCCGACGTCGTGCGCCGCCCTCTCGAAACGTTGCAGCTCACTGACTCTGGCGAACAGCTGTGGAAGCACGACGTCGCCGGACTCGCTGAGGTAACCACGGATCAGCCCCAGCGCCGCTGGCCGGATCCGTGCACCGGCACCGATGAAGTCCTCTCTCCACCCGCTGACGAAGGTGCGCAACAGATCGATGTCGCAGACCAGCGTGCCGCGGTGGTCGGCCGCGAAGCGCCTGGCGAGCGTCGACTTTCCTACCCCGGGCATTCCGTTGATGAGGATCAGCCTGGCCACGTGGCAAGTCAACCACCCGTCGTTGTTCAGCTGGCGACCCGCATGCGGGACTCGAAGCGGGCCAGCGTCCGCTGCGGAGTGTCCAGGTCGACCCAGATGACGCGCACGCACCCGTAGCCGGTGATCTCTCGGATCTCGTCCTCGCGTCGCTTCTCCTCGAACAGCGCGTCGCTGGGCGACTGGCCGGGCCTGAGCAGCTTTCCGTACTTGACCTTGCCGCCCCGCCTCAGCCGAGCAGGTCCTTCGACCGCAGCAGCTCCTCCGGCACACCGAAGCCGTCGACGAGCAGCCGCGCGTCCGGGCGCAGCTGGCGGCAGAGGCGGTTGACCTCGGCGGTGATGGCCTTGGAGCGCTCGGATGAGAGGCGGCCGTGCTCCATGAACCAGGCGCGGTCGGCCTCGATGACCGAGAGGGCGCTGAGGTCGCAGAGGAGGTCCATCAGGTCGCGTACGGGACCCTCGGGGAGCACCCGGACCTTCTCCCGGAACGCCTCGTGGATCAGCCGCTCGACGTGCGCGTGAGCGACCCCGATGACGTGGTCCTGCACCATCGAGAACACCTCGCCCGGAGAGCGCCCGGCCTTGACCCCGGACTGGAGCCGCCGGGCGACGCCGGCGAGCATGTGCTCCTCACGGAAGCGCAGCATCGCCAGGTGGTAGTCGGAGTCGAGGATGTCCGGCTCGCGCTCCCCGGCGATCGGTACGACGTCGCGGACCCGCTCGAGCAGCTTGTGCACGGCGGTGCGCTCCAGGACCGTCTCGACGGCGAGACCGGCCACGAAGCGTACGAGATCGAGCTGGTCCATCTCCTCGAACTCGCTGGAGTAGCCGGTGAGCAGCCCCTTGGCGACCAGCTGCAGCAGCACCGTGTTGTCGCCCTCGAAGGTCGTGAAGACGTCGGTGTCGGCCTTCAGGGCCGCGAACCGGTTGGCGGCCAGGTAGCCCGCCCCGCCGCATGCCTCGCGGCACTCCTGGATCGTCCGGGTCGCGTGCCAGGTCGCCAGGGCTTTCGTGCCGGCGGCTCGCGACTCGAGCTCGCGCCGGGCGTGCTCGGAGGTCGTCACGCCGGAGAAGACGTCGTGCAGGTCGTCGCGTACGACCTCCTGCGCGAAGCGCAGCGCATAGGTCCGCGCGACCAGCGGCAGCAGGCGCCGCTGATGCTGGCCGTAGTCGAGGAGCAGCGACTCCTCGGCGTCCGCCGACGCCTCGAACTGCCGGCGCCGCAGCGCGTAGCGGACGGCGATCGTCAGCGCGACCTCCGAGGCCCGGATCGCGGCGCCGCCGACCGAGACGCGTCCCTGCACGAGCGTGCCGAGCATGGTGAAGAAGCGCCGTCCGGCCGACTCGATCTCGGAGACGTACTCGCCGGCCTCGGTGACGTCCGCGAAGCGGTTCAGGAGAGACGTACGCGGCACCCGCACGCCCGTGAACCACAGCCGTCCGTTGTCGACGCCGTTGAGCCCCATCTTGGGTCCGTCGTCCGCGATCCTGACCCCGGGCGCGGGCTCCCCGTCGACCCGGATCGGCACCACGAACGCGTGCACCCCGCGCTCCTCGCCGCCGACCACGAGCTGGGCGAAGACGACGGCGAGCTCACCATGGGCCGCGGCGTTACCGATGTAGTCCTTGTACGCGTCCTCCCGGGTCGTCTCGATGACGAACTCCCGCGCATCCGGGTCGTAGGTGGCCACGGTCGCCACCGCGGCCACGTTGGACCCGTGGCCGTGCTCGGTCATCGCGAAGCAGCCGAGCAGGCGCCCGGAGACGATGTCGGCGAGGTAGCGGTCGTGGTGGCGGGCCGTCCCCAGCTGGAGGATGGCCCCGCCGAAGAGCCCGAACTGCACCCCGGACTTCACCAGCAGCGACAGGTCGCCGCCGGCCATCTCCTCGAAGGCGGCGATGGAGGCGCCGACGTCACCGCCCCCGCCGTACTCCTTCGGGAACCCGAGCCCGGTCAGACCGGTCGCGGAGACGTCGAGGAGCACCTCCCGTACGCGTTCGCGATACTCGGGCCGGGACAGTTCCTCGACCTCGTCGAGGAAGTCGGCGCGCTCGATCAGGGACTTGCGTACGTCCTCCCGGACTCCCGCGTATCGCCCGTCGAGAAGTGCGGTCAGTGAGGCTGCATCGATGGCGGTCACACCGCCACCTTAAGCCGAGACGGGTCCCGGATCAGGTCAGCTCGTGGGCGACCTTCGCCTCTCGTTCGGCGATCTCGTCGGACTCCGGGACGAGCCGTCGCACACCCTTGCGCTGGAACTTCTGGCCGGCCGCGAGGCCACCGAAGTAGTAGGCGACGAGCGCGATCATGCAGCCCGCGATGTCGTCGGCGAGGTAGTGCCAGCCGAAGTAGACGGTCGCCACGACGGTGATCCCGAAGTTGATCCAGCCGGCCCAGCGGGCGATCTTGTTGTCGATCGTGGCGTGGATCATCAGCGCCACCAGCAGGGTGATGCCGCAGTGCAGCGAGGCGAAGCCACCGACCGACTGCACCACGTTGGCGTCGACGTCGAAGAGGACGTGCTGCCGGGTGAAGACCAGCGACTCCATGAGTGTGCTCGCCGGTGTCTCGGGCAGGTCGGCGTAGAGATAGGGGTACTGCAGGCCCGGCCCGACCGTCGGCAGGCAGTAGTAGGAGACCGTGCCGAGGATCCAGGCGATGCACTGCGAGGCGACGAACCAGTAGCCGTAGGCCAGGTTGCGCGACCAGACCAGCCACGCGGCGACCGCGAACGGCACCAGCGGCAGGAACCACATGTAGATGTAGGAGAGGAACCAGGCCACCCAGCCGGTGCCGAGGAGGTCGTGGAGCAGGATCGCCGGGTCGGCACCGAAGAGCACCGCCTTGTCGATCAGGTGCAGCTCGTGGTCGAACTCATAGGTCTCCGGCACCACGAACGGCAGGAACGACTTGAGGTTCCGGTAGCAGACGTAGACCAGGTAGAAGCAGACGATGCCCAACGCCACGAGCGTCAGCCGCTCACGGGTCCAGTGGGTGCGGACCCGCTCCTTGAAGATCGGGCCCATGTCCTTCCACTTGAACTTGGACTTCCACAGCGTACGTGGCACGAGGTCGACGAGGAGGGCAGCTCCGACGAGGAGGGGAAGGCGGAGCCAGGACGGTCCGAGGAAGCCCTCCGGGTCGAGCATGCGCTTGTCGACGATCTGCGCGGTAACGACTGCGATCAGGCCGAAGATCAGCGCGCTACTGACGAGGAAGATCTGAGCGCGACGATACATAGCCGCTAAGTTTAAATGGCGGGTGGCTGCTCTGCCGATTCCTGGGCGCACGATTCCTGGGCGCACGATTCGGGGACAACAGATTCCGGAACGGCCAGCCGGTTCGGCTCCACCCGTAGCCTGACCGACTCCCCCGGCGCCGGCGCCGAGTCGGCGACGGCATCGACCTCACCGACCTCGTCGAGACGTACGACGAGCCGGTGCTGCTCCGGCGTGGCCCTGGCCGAGACCACGGTGCCGGTGAGCGGGCCGGCCGGATCGGCGACGAAGGCCGAGCGGCGGAGCGCGACCGCTCCGGCCGGTGCCAGCCCGGCGGCCTTCAGGACCGTGTACGCCGCCGGCCCCTCGAGCACGCGGGCGTACCCCAGGAACAGGGCGGCCCAGGTGTCCGTCGGCCTCGCCCACACCTCCCGCAGGGTCCCCGCCTGCACCAGGTGACCGTCGCGCAGGAGCGCGATCCGATCGGCGACCGCGAAGGCCTCCTCCTGGTCGTGGGTGACCATCAGCGCGGTGGTGCCCGCCTCGTGCAGGATCCGTCGCAGGTCGCCCGCGAGCCGTTCCCGCAGCCCGGCGTCGAGCGCGGAGAGCGGCTCGTCGAGGAGCAGCAGCCGCGGTTCGACGGCGAGCGCACGCGCGAGCGCGACCCGCTGCCGCTCGCCGCCGCTCAGTGTGCCCGGCAGTCGGTCCTGGTAGCCGCCCAGGCCGACGAGCTCGAGCAGGTCGGCGACCCTCCTCGTACGGTCGGCGGCCGGGATCCGGCGCAACCGCATCGCGTAGGCGACGTTGTTCGCGACGCTGAGGTGCGAGAACAGCTGCCCGTCCTGGAACATCAGCGCGAAGCCACGCTTGTGCGTCGGCACCCCGCGCAGCGGGCGCCCGTCCCAGCTGATCTCCCCCGTCGCCGGCTCCAGTCCGGCCACGGCCCGCAGCAGCGTCGACTTCCCCGACCCCGACGGCCCGAGCAGCGCCAGCACCTCGCCGTCCGCCAGCTCCAGGCTGACGTCCGTGACGGCAGCCTTCCCGTCGTACGCCACCGACACCTCACGCAGCGACAGCATCGCAACCTCGATCCTGCCGAGGCGTCAACCCCGTCGGCCGAGGCGTCACGTACGTCGGCCGAGAGGGCACAGCCGTGACGTCTCGGCCGACGCGAGTGACGTCTCGGCCGACGGGGGTGACTTCTCGACGGTTCACAGTGCTCCGATCGAAGGGACGCGGAGACGCTCGACGAGGAGCATCACGACGGCGGTGGCGGCGGCGAGGACGCATGCGGCGGCGAGGGCCATGCCGTAGTTGTCCGAGCCCGGGCGGGACAGCAACCGGAGGATGACGACAGGGAGGGTGGGGCGCTCCTCGCGGACGAGGAAGGAGGTCGCGCCGAACTCCCCCAGCGACGCCGCGAAGGCGAACCCGGAGGAGGCGAGGAGCGGCTTCCAGATGGCGGGTACGTCCACGGTCATGACCGCGCGCAACGGCCCGGCCCCGAGTCCGGCGGCGGCCTGCCGGAGACGGTCGTCGACCGACCCCAGGACCGGCACCAACGTCCTCGCAACCAGGGGCAACGCGACCAGCGCCTGCGCCAGCGGCACCAGCCACGGCTCGTCGCGGAAGTCGAGCGGGTCCGACCCGAGAGTCAGGTAGAGCCCGAGCCCCAGCGTGACGGCGCTGACCCCGAGCGGCACCATGAACAGCCCGTCCAGGACGGAACGTACCCGCCGCTCGGCCACCGAACGGGACCGACGCGTCACCGCGAACGCCACCAGCAGCCCGAGGGTCAGTGCTACCAACGATGCCTGCACCGCGACCGCCAGCGAGGTCATCAGCGCGGTCGTGGCCGGCACCGGCAGCGGAGGGTCGAACCCGGGAGTCTGCAGGGCCGTGTAGTTCCGGAGACTCCACCGGTCATCGTCTCGCAGCGATCCGAGCAGCAGGGCGAGCAGCGGCCCGGCGACCAGCAGGACCAGCACCGACGTCGACAACAGGGCCGGGATGTCGCGCAGCGAGACCCGCCGCCGGCGTACGACGACCCGGGACTGCGCGGGATCCGGGACCGATCGCAGTCGGCCGGCCACGACCAGCAGCCCGATGACGACCACCAGCTGGAGAACCGACAGCACCGCGGCACCGGGAAGGTCGAACAGGGTGAAGGTCAGCTTGTAGATCTCGGTCTCGATGCTGTTGTAGCGCACCCCGCCGAGGGTGAGCACGATCCCGAACGCGGTCGCGCAGAAGAGGAAGACGACCGACGCCGCCGAGACGATCGCGGGACGCAGCGCCGGCAGGGTGATCGTCAACAGGACCCGAGAAGGCGAGGCGCCCAGCGCGGCAGCGGCCTCCCCGGGACGCGGGTCGAGCGACTCCCAGGCCGCCCCGACCGCCCGGATCACCACCGAGGCGTTGAAGAAGACCAGCCCGAGGATGATCGCGGTCGGCGTCCCGTCGAGCCCCAGCCCGGCCAACAGCCCGGCCTCGCCGATGAGCTCACGGAAGGCGACCCCGACGACGACGGTGGGGAGCACGAACGGCACCAGCAGCCCCGCCCGGATGAACCGCTGCATCGGAAAGCTCAGCCGATAGAGCGCGTACGCAGCCGGCAGCCCGAGCGCGACGCTCAGCACCGTCGCCAGCCCCGAGGACCACAGCGTGAACCAGAGCGCCCGCTGGATCTCCGGGCGCCCCACGATCCTGGACACGACCGACGGATCGAAGGATCCCTCGAAGAACAGGCCGCGCTGCACCATCCCGGTGACCGGCAGGACGAAGAAGACCGCCAGCACGGCCACCGGGAGAGCGGCGAGCGCGACCAGGGTCCCGATTCGCCGGATCACAGCACGACGGGTGGAGCTCACTGCGCGATCGTGTCACTCCAGGTCGCCAGCCACGCTTCCCGGTTCTCGTCGATCTCCTCGGGCTCGACGGAGAGCGGCGAGGTGGGCTGCTGGGCGAACTTCGCCCAGTCGGCGGGCAGCTCGACGCCGGAGGAGACGGGGAAGACGTACATGCTCTCCGGCAGTGCCCCCTGCACGCTGTCGGAGAGCATGAAGTCGATCAGCGCCTTGGCGCCCTCGGGGTGGTCGGCGCCCTCGAGCACGCCGGCGTACTCGACCTGTCGGAAGCAGGTGTCCAGCAGCGCCTTGGTCGTCGTCTTGCCGTCCTTGACGGTGAAGGCCGGCGAGGAGTCGTACGACACGACGATCGGTCGCGTCCCCTTGCCGCCGCCCTGGGTGAAGTCGGAGTAGTAGGCCTGGTCCCAGCCGTCGACGACCTTGGTGCCGTTGTCCATCAGCTTGCCCCAGTAGTCGGCCCAGCCGTCCTCGCCGTACTCGGCCACGGTCGCCAGCAGGAACGCCATGCCCGGCGTCGACGTCGCCGCGCCGGGGGTCACGAAGAGATCCTTGTACGCAGGCTCGGCCAGGTCGTCGAGCGTCTCCGGCGGCGTCAGCTTCTTGGCCGCGAACCACTCGGTGTCGATGTTGACGCACACGCTGCCGTTGTCGACCGGGGTGAGGAAGTGCTTCTCGTCGCCCGGGAGGTTGAACTCGTCGACCCCGGCCGGGACCGTCTCCGGCGTGTAGGCCTCCAGCGCGCCCTGGTCGATCGCGCGGCTGGCGAAGGTGTTGTCGACGCCGAAGACCGCGTCACCGTCGGGGTTGCCGGTGTCCATGGCGATCTTGGTGGTCAGCTCGCCACCGTCGCCCGCGTGCCGGATCTCGGCGGTGTAGCCGGTCTTTTCGGTGAACTCGGCCAGCACCTCCTTCGGCAGCGTGAAGCTGTCGTGGGTCAGCAGCACGACGGTCTTGTCGTCGGAGCCGCTCGAGGGCTCGGCGTCCGGCTCGGCAGGGCTGCCCCCGCACGCGGACAGCAGCAGAGCCGAGATAGCAGTGGCAGCGATGGCAGGCGTACGCATGCGCATTTCTGACTCCCTTCGCCGGTATCAACCGGAGCAGGTTCGGAGGGTCTGCGGCGCTGTTCGCCGCACTCTCAGGCCTCCCGGCCTCCCCTGTCTGTTCCCGGCAACACTACTGCTTGCCAGAATCGACCCATGACCGACGTCGCCATCTCGTCCTTCGACGACCTCTCCCCGACGACCGCGTACGCCCTGTGGCGGCTGCGCCAGGACGTCTTCATCGTCGAGCAGGACTGCCCGTACCCCGATCTGGACGGCCGCGACCTCGAGCCCGGAACGCGTCACGTGGTGCTGAGCGACGGCGGCCAGCTCGCCGGCACCGCCCGCATCCTCGACGACGGCGACGTGTGGCGGATCGGCCGCGTCGTCCTCGCCCCCTCCCACCGCGGGAAAGGCCTCTCCGACGTCATCATGAGAGCCGCCATCGAGGCCGTCCCCCACCGCGACATCGTCCTCGACGCTCAGACGCCGCTGGCCGGCTGGTACGCCAAGCTCGGGTTCGTCAAGGACGGCGAGGAGTTCCTCGAGGACGGCATCCCCCACACCCCGATGCGCCTCACCCGCTGACGGGGGCGAACAGCACGCTGGTCTCGGTCTCCTCACGAGTGGCCTGACCGCGGGCGGCCAACAGCTCGAGGTGGGCCTTGGTCTCCATGACCGCGAGGCCGGCGTTGAAGTAGTCGAGTTCGGCGAAGGCACGCTCGTGGCGGGTCCAGCCGAGGTCGTTGGCGACCTCGAGCGCAGAGCGCCTCCCTGCCTGCAGGGACGCCAGCGACTGGGCGAGGCGGGACTCGTGATGGGCCAGGAGCTCGTCGACGCGGGCGTGCGACGACGAGGCGACGGGGCCGTGGGCGGGGAGAAGGCGCAGGTCGGGGAGGGTGCGGACCTTGGTCAGCGACGCCATGAAGTCGCCCAGCGGGTCGATGACCGGCACCGGCTCGAACCCGATCGACGGCGTGATCGTGGGCAGCACGTGGTCGCCGGCGAACAGGACCGAGCCGGCCAGGTCGGCGTAGACGTAGTGGCCCTGGGTGTGACCAGGGGTGTGCACGGCATCGAGGTCGCGGCCGGCCACGTCGAGGCGTACGTCGCCTTCCAACCACCGAGAAGGCATCCGCCAGTGGGACAGATCGGGTGCCGGCGGCGGGTTGGCCGCCCACTTCGCGGCCAGCTCGTGCGCACCGGCGTGGGCGAGCAGCCGATCGGTCGAGACCCAGCCGTCGAGGTCGCCGTTGGTGAGCTCGAGGGTCGGCCGGTCGCCGGCGCCGAGCAGCACGTCCGCGCCGAACTCCTGACCGAGCACCGAGGCGAGCGTGTAGTGGTCACGGTGCACGTGGGTGACGAGGAAGCGCCGGATGTCACCGAACTCGAAGCCGAGCCTCTTCAGGCCGTTCTCCAGCGCAGAGCGGCCCTCGGTGATCGCCCAGCCGCCATCGACCAGCGAGAGCCCGTCGTCTCCCTCGAGGACGTAGATGTTGACCGCCTTGAGCCCGTCCATCGGCAGCGGCAGCGGGATCCGGTGTACGCCGTCGGCGACCGTCCACGCTCCCGGAGCGGACCAGTGCTCCCCCGAGTCAGGCGAGATGGCGGTGGCTGTCGACTGACTCATCGGTCTCCTTCGGGTCGACCTCTCCAGAGCCAGAGCAGACCCAGGATCGGCAACAGGGCGGGAACGAATCCGTATCCGCTCCCGAACTTCGACCATACCGAGTCGTCCGGGAACCAGGACGGCACGGCCAAGGACAGGACACCGACCACGATGACACCGGCCAGCTCGATCCACAGCATGATCTTCGCGAAGCCCGCCGACCCGTTGGCGGCTCGGCGGATCGCGAACCAGCCCGCGACGTACGTCGCCGCGGCCACCACCGAGAGCGAGTAGGCGATCGGGGCCTCGTCGAAGTCGGTGAAGACCTGCACCAGCGACCGGGCGCCCGCGGCGAGCACGAAGATCGCGTAGACGGTCAGCAGCACCAGGTGCGGACCGGAACGAGTCTTGGCAGGTGAGGTCGCGGTCACCGGACCATCATGACGCGTACGGCCACGACGCCCGTCGCCAGGGCCGCCGCCGCGATCACGCCCGAGGACCAGGTCGAGCGGTCCGTACGCATCGTCTGCAGCGCCAGCGGCATCAGGCACACCAGCGCGCCGAGGTAGCCCAGGAAGGTCGACAGCGACTCCGGCTTGCGTCCGCCCGACCAGGCCGCCAGCGCGCCGATCGCGAGCACGACCGCCAGGAGCTCCAGCATCCACGCCACCTGGTCCAGCCACTTCGGCCGGGGCGCCTTCAGCACCACGCCGAGCGCGGCCGCGATCGTCACGAACGCGGCATACCCGGCCACGATAAATCCGATCAGGGTCACGGCGTCCACGTGCCAATCTTCTCCAATGACCTCTGCCTCCCGTGGCCCAGCCCCCGATCCTGGGCTCGTCGCCCGTCTCCGCGCCGCCGGCTGCGTCTTCGCCGAGGACGAGGCCGCGCTGCTCGAGTCCGCCCCGGTCTCCGCCCAGGAGCGGGAGGAGATGGTCGTACGCCGCGTGGCCGGCGAGCCGCTGGAGCTCATCCTGGGCTGGGCAGAGTTCTGCGGGCTCCGGATCCGGGTCGCGCCGGGGGTGTTCGTGCCCCGGCAGCGCTCGGCGCTGATGGTGGACCTCGCCGTAGGGTCGGCCGGGCGAGGCGCGATCCGCAGGGTTCTCGACCTCGGCTGCGGGACCGGAGCGCTGGGCGCCGCCATCGCGGCACGTCTCCCGGACGCGGAGGTCTGGGCCACCGACATCGACCCGGCGGCAGTCGAGTGCGCTCGGCAGAATCTGCCCCCGAGCCAGGTGCTCCTCGGCGACCTCTACGACCCGCTCCCCCACGACCTCGAGCTCGACGTGATCGTGGCCAACGCCCCGTACGTGCCCAGCGACCAGATCCGCAACATGCCGCCCGAGGCGCGCGACCACGAGCACCACGTGGCCCTCGACGGCGGCGCGGACGGACTCGACGTGCAGCGCCGCGTGATCGAGCAGGCTCCGAAGCATCTGGCCCCCGGCGGCGTACTCGTCATCGAGTCCGGCCAGGAGCAGGCGCCGGTCACCGCGAGCCTGATGCGGGAGCAGGGGCTGGTCGCGGAGATCCATCACGACGAGGACCTCTACGCGACCGCGGTGACGGGGACGATGGCCTGAAAGACGATGGCCTGAAAAGCGAGGCGTCCCTCTGATTGCACACCACCCCCGCAGTGTGCATTCAGAGGGACCGCCACCTTGAAAGTTCGTCCACCCCCCACCGGCGGACGACCTTCTCGCCGGTGAAACGGGCCAGCCGCGGAACCATGACGCGAGTTGGGAAGAATTTTTTCGAGAATCCCGTCAGACTTCCGTCATGCAGGCTTACGGTCTGGCGCACCTGGTGCCGTTGTCCCTGCTCACAGCAGGGATCGTGGCCGTCGTCTGGCTGGGCAGGCGGCAGCGGGCCGACCCGGAGCCGTCGAGATTCTCACGAGGGTTCGCGCTCGCGATCCCGCTGACGACGATCCCGCTGCAGGCCCACGAATGGGTCACCGACTTCGATCTCTTCATCGATCTGCCGATCCACCTGTGCGACCTGGCGTGGGTCGCGGCGGCGTTCGCGCTGTGGACCCACCATCCCTACCCGATCGCGCTGACGTGCTTCTGGGGCCTCACGCTGACCACGCAAGGCGTCTTCACCCCGGACGTGATGGACTTCCCGGACGTCAGCTACTTCACCTTCTGGGGCCAGCACCTGATGATCGTGACCGCCGCGGTCTACCTGGTCTTCGGGCTCAAGCTGCTACCCCGGTGGCGCGACTACGGCTGGGCGGTCGCGACCACCGCGGCATGGGCCGCGGTGGCGTACGTCCTCAACCTCGCCCTCGACGCCAACTACGGCTACCTGCGCTACAAGCCGGAGTCGGGCTCGATGCTCGACCTGCTGGGGCCGTGGCCGGTCTACGTCCTCAACGAGATCCTGATCGTCGCCGGCGTGTGGGCGCTGGTCACGCTGGGACTGCGGATCTGGGCCCGTCAGGACGGGTCGACGAGGACGCCGGTGCGCTCGTAGTCGGCGAGAGCCGAGGCGTACGGCGCCAGGTCGATGCCCTTCTCGCTCACCCAGCCGTCGTCGTAGTAGGACGAGCGGTAGCGCTCCCCGGAGTCGCACAGCAGCGAGACGACGCTGCCCTCGGTGCCGGCCTCGGACATCTCGCGTACGACACCCAGCGATGCCCACACGTTGGTGCCCGTCGAGGGGCCGACCGAGCGGCCCATCCGGGCCGAGAGCCAGCGCATCGTCGCGATCGACGCCGCGTCGGGGACCTGGACCATGTCGTCGACGACCCCGCCGACGAAGGACGGCTCGACCCGCGGCCGGCCGATCCCCTCGATGCGCGACGGCATGCCGGTGGCGTAGTCGGAGGTGTCCGTCTCCCAGCCGCCGTAGAAGGCGGAGTTCTCCGGGTCGGCGACCATCAGCTTGGTGGGGTGACGGCGGTAGTGGAGGTAGCGGCCGATCGTCGCCGAGGTGCCGCCGGTGCCGGCCGAGACGACGATCCACGTCGGCACCGGGTGTCGCTCCTGCGACATCTGGTCGAAGATCGACTCGGCGATGTTGTTGTTGCCACGCCAGTCGGTCGCCCGCTCGGCGTAGGTGAACTGGTCCATGTAGTGGCCGCCGCACTCGCGGGCGAGGCGCTCGGCCTCGGCGTACATGTCGGGTGCGCGGTCGACGAAGTGGCAGCGGCCGCCGTGCCACTCGATCAGGCGCACCTTCTCCTCCGAGGTCGAGCGCGGCATGACCGCGACGAACGGCAGCCCGAGGAGCCCGGCGAAGTAGGCCTCCGAGACCGCGGTGGATCCCGAGGAGGCCTCGACCACCGTCGAGCCCTCGTGGAGCCAGCCGTTGCAGACCGCGTAGAGGAACAGCGACCGGGCGAGGCGGTGCTTCAGCGAGCCGGTGGGATGAACCGACTCGTCCTTCAGGTAGAGGTCGACACCGCTGCTCGCACCCTCGCGGACCGGGAGCGGAACGACGTGCAGATGGGTGTCGGCCGAGCGCTGCGCGTCGGCCTCGACGCGGCGTACGGCTTCGTCGATCCAGGCGCGATGAGAGTCAGAGAGGCGAGGCACCGGCCGAGCGTAACTCCACCCTGATCTGTCCCCAGCATGTGCGGTGAGCCACAATGACAGACCGAAACACGATCGGGTCCGGGCAGTGAAGTTGCCCACAAGTTAGACCGATCTAAGGACCCCGATTAACCATTGCGGCCCCAAAAGCGAGACAAAAGACCTGTGGACGAACCTCTTGACGTAGTGCTGATCGGCGGCGGCATCATGAGCGCCACCCTGGGCGTGCTCCTCCAGGAGCTCGAGCCCAGCTGGTCCATCAAGCTGATCGAGCGGCTCGACTCAACCGCCGCCGAGTCCTCCGGCCCATGGAACAACGCCGGCACCGGTCACTCCGCGCTGTGCGAGCTCAACTACAGCCCGCAGAACGCCGACGGCTCGGTCGACATCTCCAAGGCGATCAACGTCAACGAGCAGTTCCAGCTCTCCCGTCAGCTGTGGTCCTTCCTGGTCGAGAACGGCCGCATCCCGAACCCGGACAAGTTCATCCACACCGTGCCGCACATGTCCTTCGTGTGGGGCGCCGAGAACGTCGACTACCTCCGCAAGCGCTACGAGGCGCTCTCGGTCCACCCGCTCTTCAGCGGGATGGAGTTCAGCGAGGACCCCGAGGTCATCAAGGGCTGGGCGCCGCTGCTGCTCGAGGGCCGCTCGGCCAAGGCGCTCGCCGACGAGCCGATCGCGGCCACCTGGACCAACGCCGGCACCGACGTCGACTTCGGCTCGCTCACCTCGATCCTGACCCGCACCCTGGTGGACAAGGGCGCCGACCTGGAGACGGGCTCCGAGGTCACCGACCTGCACCAGACCATGGACGGCTTCTGGCACGTCTACGGCCGCAACGAGACCGGGAAGTACCACCTGCGTTCCCGCTTCGTCTTCGTCGGCGCCGGCGGCTACGCGCTTCCGCTGCTGCAGAAGGCCGCGATCCGGGAGATCCGTGGCTTCGGCGGCTTCCCCGTCTCGGGTGAGTTCCTGCGTACGTCCAAGCCGGAGCTCGTCGCCCAGCACCGCGCCAAGGCCTACGGCAAGGCCGCCGTCGGTGCTCCGCCGATGTCGGTGCCCCACCTCGACACGCGTTATGTCGAGGGCAAGACGCACCTGATGTTCGGTCCGTACGCCGGGTGGAGCCCCCGCTTCCTCAAGACCGGATCGCTCACCGACCTGTTCCTCTCGGTGCGGCCCCACAACCTGCTGCCGATGCTGCGGGCCGGGCTGACCAACATGGATCTCACCGTCTACCTGGTCAAGGAGCTGCTGCGCTCGCCGCGCAAGAAGTTCGACGACCTCCTCGACTTCTTCCCCGCCGCCGACCGCAAGGACTGGGACCGGGTCATCGCCGGCCAGCGGGTGCAGGTCATCCGCCCCGACGGCGTACTCCAGTTCGGCACCGAGGTCATCACCGCCGAGGACGGCACCATCGCCGGCCTGCTCGGCGCCTCCCCGGGAGCCTCGACCGCCCCGGCGATCATGCTCAACGTCCTGCGCCGCTGCTTCCCCGACCGTTGGGACGGCTGGCAGCCCCAGCTCAAGACGATGATCCCGGCCACCGGTCCGGAGCTCAGCGCCGACCCCGAGCTCGCCGCCGAGACCTTCGCGCGCACCGACCGCCAACTCCACCTCGGCTGACCGACCCCAGCCGAAGCGTCACCCGCGTCGGCCGAAGCGTCACTACGGTCGGCCGAGGCGTCAGCACCATGCCCGCTCGGCCGACGTAAGTGACGTCTCGGCCGACGGGAGCGACTACTCGGCGGTGAGGTGGGCGGCTACTGCCGCTGCTTGGCCCCGGATCTCGGGGATGGCGGTGGCCTCGTAGAGCGCGCCCTTGCAGGGCGGGCCGACGGTCAGAAGATTGGGTACGACGCTGCCGTCTGCTCCGATGACGTGGCCGTCCTCGGTGACGTCGATGCCGAGGCGCAGCGGGTCAGGGGCGATCAGGCCGCGCTTCTGGAGCGCGAGCAGGAGCGGGTTGTCGGTGCGGGTGATGTCGGGTGAGGGGCCGGTGCAGTTGATCGCCGCGGTGACCTCGCGGTCGCCGTCGGCCAGGGAGACGACCGGCCGCTCGGCAGAGGTCCGGCAGCCGAGCACTCCGCCGCCGAGGATCTCCAGGCGTCCCTCGGCCCGGTAGGCGTCGAGGAGGGCGGCGATGCGCGGGGCCATGCGGTGCCGACGTACCTCCCACTCGCGAGCGTAGACCTCGCGGAAGCGACGGCGCTCCGGCTCGGGCAGGCGGCGCCAGATCGACTGGGTCGGGCCGCGGAGGCCGTCGATGACGGCACGCCAGTCGACGCCGAGACCGGCCGCGTGCTCGATCTGCTCGCGTACGAGCGAGGCGATGCCGTCGGCGGTCAGCGGGCCGTCGGGGATCGGGGTCACCCAGGAGGTGAACTGGTCGTCGACGTGGGGGTTGGGGACCAGGCCGTGCCGGCTCACCATGATCACCCGGCGCTCCGGGGAGTCGTCGAGGAGCGTGACGGTGGTGTCGACGGCGGTCAGGCCGGTGCCGACGACGAGTACGGTCGCGTCGACGGGCAGGGCGCTGATCCGGGCCACGTCCCAGGGGTCCGACAGGTTCCAGGGCGCCTCGGGCAGTCCGGCCAGCGGCTGGGGTGGCGGGTTGCCGTAGGCGAGGACGACGGCGTCGGCGACATGTCCTTCGTCGTCGCCGGTCAGCACCCGGAAACCGGCGCCGACCGGCTCGACGTCGATGACCGTCTCGCCGACCGTCTCCAGCGTGCCGGTACCGGCCTCCGCCGCGTGAGCGAGCCGGTCGCGCAGATAGCGCGCGTAGTCGCGCCGGGGCAGGAAGTCGATCGGGCCGAGCTCGATGCCGGCCTCGGCCGCCCAGTCGAGCAGGTCGTCACGGTCGTCGGGGAAGCCCGACATGTTGTTGGCCCTGACGTTGAGGAGATGGCGGCCGTCAGTGGTCGAGTAGGCCACTCCGTAGCCGGGCTCTCCGCGCGACTCGAACAGCGTCACCGAAGCACCGCGGCGGAGCAGGTTGATCGCGGTCAGCGTTCCGCTGGCTCCTCCCCCGATGATCGCCACCGTGGTGGTGGGGGTCGGCGTGGCCGGCGCGGCGTCTGTCGTCACCCGGACAGGGTAGCTGCGTTATCCAGGCTTTGTTCACCGGGTTACTCGATTTACAGACGAACCGCAAAAATCTATTTGCAAAGATCTCTTTGCAGTCTACGGTGGACCCATGGCAGCACGTGAGATCGTCCCCGGAGTCGACCAGCTCAAGGCCCTCACCCACCCTGTGCGCGTACGCATGCTCGGGATCCTCCGCGTCGACGGACCGGCGACGGCGACCACGTTGGCCGCCCGGCTCGGCATCAATTCCGGCGCGACGTCCTACCACCTCCGGCAGCTCGCACAGCACGGCTTCATCGAGGACGATGAGAGCCGCGGCAACGCCCGGGAGCGCTGGTGGAGGGCCGCTCACCAGGCGACCGTGACCGGTGACAGCGACGTACCGGACACCCCCGAGGGCCGCGAGACCCTCGACGCCTACCTGCAGACGGTCGTCACCATCTACGCCCAGCGCCTCCAGGAGGCGATCGAGGAGCGGGCGCTTCTCCCCCAGGAGTGGCGCGAGGCCTTCGGTCTCAACGACCGCGTCGTCCGGCTGACACCCGCCCAGGCCTCACGCGTCGAGGAGCAGGTCAACAAGATCATCGACGACCTGGAGGAGGAGCCGGGGGGCGAGGCCGTGATGTTCCAGTTCCACGTCTTCCCGCTGCCGGGTCACGTCAGCACCGAGACGAGAGATGACCAGGAGAGATAGGCCATGAAGCTCCCCCTCTACGGCTGGCTCGCCGCCGAGACCATCTCGCTGGTCGGCACCCGCATCTCGATGCTGGCGCTGCCCTGGTTCGTGCTCGAGACGACCGGCAGTCCCGCCAAGGCCGGTCTGATCGCGCTCTTCGAGATGACACCGCTGGTGCTCAGCAAGATCTTCGGCGGCCCGATCATCGACCGGATCGGCCCGCGCCGGGTCGCGATCGCCTGCGACCTCGGCTCGGCCGTCGTGGTCGGCCTCATCCCCCTGCTGTACGTCGCAGGCCTGCTGCACTTCCCGATCCTGCTCGCGCTCGTCGCCCTCGCCGGCGCGCTGCGCGGCCCCGGTGACTCGGCGAAGTCGTCGATGATCCCGCAGCTGGTCGAGGCGGCCGGGGTGCCGACCGAGCGGGCCACCGGGCTCCACTCGTTCGTCGAGCGCACCGCCTCGATGCTCGGCGCCGCCGCGGCGGGGCTGCTGATCGGCCTGGTCGGCGCGACCGACGCGATCATCATCGACGCCGCCTCGTTCGCCCTCGGTGCTCTGGTGCTTGCCGTGACGACCGCCGGGCTGGCGCGGGCCCGTGGCCCGGAGCCCGAGGAGCACCCCGCACGCCCCACGCCCTACCGGGCTCAGCTCGCCGAGGGCTGGCACTTCCTCCGCCGTGACCGGGTGCTCCTCGGGATCGCGTTCATGGTCGCCCTGACCAACCTGATCGACCTGGCCTGGAGCAGCGTGCTGATGCCGGTATGGGGCCAGCAGCACGCCGGCCCCGAGACGATCGGCCTGCTGTTCGCCACCTTCTCCGGCTTCTCCGCGGTGGGATCGGCCGTGGCCGCGGCGCTCGGTGACCGGATCCGCCGCTACCCGACGTACCTGGTCTGCTTCCTCATCACCGGGATCCCACGGTTCCTGGTGATCGCCTTCGGGGCACCGCTGTGGGTGGTGTTCGTGGTGTTCGCGATCGGCGGGACGAGCAGCGGGTTCATCAACCCGATCCTCGGAGCGATCCAGTTCGAGCGGATCCCTGCCCACGTGCTCGGTCGGGTGATGTCGCTGATCTCGGCCTTCGCGTGGGGGCTGATGCCGCTCGGCGGGCTGCTCGGGGGTGGCTTGGTCTCGGCTTTCGGTCTGACCGTTGCTCTCGTCGTGTGTGGTGTCGCGTACTTCTTGGTCACGATGTTTCCCGCGATCGACCCGACCTGGAAGCAGATCGAGCGGCGTCGGGAGATGGTTGCTGCGTAGGTGCTGTCTTTCGCTGCCGCGCCGTTGGCCGCCGACCCTTTCGGGCTTCGGATTGGGTTGGGAGCCGGCCATTGACAGCGCGGGTTCAGGGGGTCGCGGAAGGGGTGGCGCAACACGCCAAACACGGCTCTCGAGATGGCGCAAATATGCCACTTGAACTGCGAAAACAGCGTTCTCTTCTGGGCATGAAATTGGTAAAATCGGGGGCATGGAAGCACTCCTCGACCCCGACGACACCACCAGCGGCCTGCTGGCTGCGGTGCGTACGTCGCGGGCGGTCGCGGAGCAGGCTGACCGGGACGTGCTGATCGCCGCCGCACGGTTCGCGGCGCTGCATTCCGTCGACTCCGCGGAGGAGTCCGCGCGGCTGGACGGGGACACCTTCGGGGACCGGATGTTGCCCCTGGCCGGGCCCGGGGCACCACTGGTCTCGGAGGCTGCGGCGGTGGAGTTCGCGGCCGTGTGGGGCCGCTCCACCCAGGCGGGGAAGAGGTTTCTCGGGGACGCGGTCGAGCTGCGTTACCGGCTCAAGCACGTCTGGGCGCGGATCCTGGACGGGTCCCTGCTGGCGTGGCGTGCCCGTCGGATCGCCGACCTGACCAGGGACCTCGATGCCGATGCCGCTGCCTGGGTCGACCAGCAGATCGGACCGTATGCCCATCAGGTCGGGACCCGGCAGCTAGAGCGGATGATCACCCAGGCCGCCGCCCTGTTCGAACCCGATGTCGCTGCTGCGGTCGCGGAGTCGGATGCGGTCGAGCACCGTTCGGTCACCATCACCACCACCGAGACCACCCCGTTCGTTGCCACCGGTGCCGAACAAGGCCAAGCCGTGCTCGCGTTGGGGTATCTCGACGGTGTGCTCGACGCCGCGGATGCTCTCGATCTGGAGCAGGCGGTGACGATGATCGCCCGTGGCCTCCTTGGGGAGGATGCGTACGCGACCGCGAGCCTGGACGTACGACGCGCGGCCGCACTCGGGATCCTCGGGCGGGCCTACAACTCCGGCTCCCTCGACGGCGTCCCCGGAACCGCCCGGGTCGTGGAACTGGTCGTCCACACCGACACCCGCGAGCTGGCCGGCACCGGCCTGGTCCGCCTCGCCAACACCCGCGGCCTGGCCACCATTGAACGCCTCGAGCAGTGGGCCACCACCCCGGGCACCGTGATCAAGCCGATCGTCGTGGTCGACCTCACCGAGGACATCGAAGCCGCGGGCTACGTCCCGACCACTCGTCAGCGGCGCCAGGCCGAGCTGCTTCACCACAAGTGCTCGTTCCCGTACTGCGAAGCCCGCGCCGAGCACTGCGACCTCGACCACCGCGTGGCGTACGCAGACGGCGGCCCGACCAGCAGCCGCAACCTCACCCCGCTGTGCCGACAACACCACCGGATGAAGACCCACCACGGCTGGCGCTACCAACGCATCCGAGCAGGCACCTACAGATGGCACAGCCCCCACGGCTACGAGTACCTCGTCACCCCGGTCGGCACCATCGACATCAGCAACGACCTCGACCCACCCCTCACCCTCGCCGCCTGAAGCAGCGTGCCCATGACCAGAGATCCATGCAAATCGCATATAGTTTGGGCATGGAGTCGACCCTTGAGGCAGCCATCAATGAGTGGCACACGAGTGTCAATGACGGGGATACGGAACGGTCGGCACGAGCGGTAGGTGACCCGATCGTCGTCCTGGGTCCGAAGGGCGCTGGCCCGATCACGCCATCGCAGTTCGCGGACTGGGTCGACCGTTCCGGCATCAAGCTGATCCCACGGTCATGGCATCCGATCAGCGACCGCCTGATGGTGGTCGAGGAGGACGCCACCTGGCCGGAGAGCAAGGCACCGACGCGCGTGGCCACGGTCTTCCGTGCTTCTGGCGGGAAGGTGACCGCCGCGCTGCGCCTGCCGGACCTCGAGTCAGCTCTCGAGCTGGCCTACATCTGCCGCGAGATGGCGGCATCAGAATGACCAGCCAAGGCCGCGGCCAGGTCCTGTTCCGCTTCGTACGTCACTGGTCGCGCCGCCCAGCGACGCGAGACACCGGGGTCGACCAAGGGCGACTTGTGCTGGTCACCGAGTCGGTCCAGGATCTCAACCAGCGCGGAGCAGCCGCAACGGTCAATGCGGTCGCGCACGAGATCGGGATCGACCAGAGCGGAGCCTCACGATTGATCAAGAGCGCCACCGCGGCCGGCTATCTGATCATGACGGCGTCCACGACCGATGGCCGCCGACGCGAAGCGTCGCTCACCCCCGCTGGCCGATCCATGCTCGACCAGGCTCATCGCTGGCAGGAGGAGATCTTCGACCAGCTGACCACAGGCTGGAGCGAGAAGAGACGCCGCGACTTCGAGAAGGCGATGACCGAGCTCATGGACCGCTCCTACGCGCTGGACGCGTGATCGCCACCGGCGTCACCGATGTCCAACCCTCCGACAGCTAACAGGCTTCCCGCAGCCGTGGGATCCTCGGGATGCCGCCGAGCCGCTTGTTGTAGCGGACCTGGTCGGAGTATCCCTCCAGGAGAGTCCACAGCGCCTTGTGGGCCGGCCACGGGATGGCCTCGCCGGGGAACGCCCAGCTCGAGCCGAAGCCGATCCAGACCGGGACCCAGTCCTTGGCGCAGTCCCACTCGCCGCGCTTGGACATCAGCAGACGGTGGCGGACCTGGAACGCGAGCCGCTGCCCGTCCTTCACGATCGGAGCCGCGCACACCCGCCACAGCGGCATGTCGAGCGCCATCAGCTCGATCTCGATGTCACCCAGAACGCGCGGGTCCACCAGGACCGTAGCGACGTTCTCATGCGGGCGCCTCATGAACATCACGCTAGCGGCGAGCACCGACAAACGTGGCTGGATCCGCCAGGAGCGAACAGCGCGACCCGATTCGCCACCCCGCCGGACAAGACGTACGCAGCGGGCCTATCATCCCTCCCAATCTCGATCGGGCAGGGAGGCCCGAGTGGAGGATCGAGGAAGGACCCTACGTTGGCACCCCCGAGGCAGCCCAGAACGGGCGAAGAAGCCGAGAAGTACGCCGCGGAGCATCTGCACACCCTCGGCTGGCCCGACGCCGCCCCATCAGGCAGCACCGCAGCCGCCGACGTCGACATCATCGGCGGCCGGCCGGACAACGTCGTGGTCGCACAGGTGGTGCTCACCCGCTCACCAACGGAGGCGCGCAGCGTCTGTGCCGTACGCGGCGCGGGCTACGCCTACGACGCCCGGACGGTCGCGCTGTTCAGCCGCGCGGGCTACACCGTGGACGCGGTCGAGTGGGCCGACCGGGTCCGGGTCGCGCTCTTCGAGTTCGCCGCCGACGGCTCGATCCGGACGCACGGGAAGCACGCGGCCGAGCTGGTCACCACCGCCACGGCCCCGGCGCCGACCTCGACCCTCGGCCGGGCACCCGAGCCGGCCCCCGGGCGTCACATCGACCCCACCCGCACCGGCAGCTTCACCTTCACCTCGAAGATCCCCGCGATCAGGCCCCGCCGGAGGGCCGGCGACAAGCCCGCTCCGGAGGTCGCTGCGGAGGTCGCTGCGGACGTCGCTCCCGACCCGGCACCGAAGGTCGTCGAGAAGATCGCCGGCCCGCTGACCGGCCAGGTCCCCGCCTACACGACCATGAGCATCCCCAAAGCGCCGACCCCGCCGCCGGGCGAGCGCTGGGTCCCGGACGGGCTCGGGCCGATCCTGGACGCGATCGTCCGGGCGTCGCAGCTGCCCGTGGTGCTCGTCCTGGGCTCGGACCAGCGAGCTGAGTGGGTGCGGCAGACCTTCCAGGTCGGCACGATCACGGTCACCGACGAGAGCGTCCTGCCGATGCTGCTCTCGCTGGTGACGGGCCGGGAGTCGCAGTACGCGAGCGGCGAGTCCTATCACAAGGTCGACGGCCTCAAGCCCCAGGGCGAACGGGCGCTGGAGTCCTGGCGGGCGTGGGAGGCGTACGACCGCGCGATGGCCATCTATCGCCGGGCGGTCTGAGTCCCAGGCCGCTCAGCAGTAGCCGAGCATCTCCTCGAGCGCCCGTCGCTCGCTGTCGTCGGCGGCGAGCGACCAGCGCGCCTTGGTCTCGATCCAGCGGGCTGCGTACGCACACTGGAACCCCTTCCGCGGACGCCAGCCCGCCGGGTCGTCGTCGCTCTTGCTCATGTTGGTCGGGCCGTCGACGGCGAGCAGGTTGCCCAGGTCGTTGGCGAAGGCACGGCGCCGGTCCGGGGACCAGCCGCTCGCGCCGGAGCGCCAGGCCTCCGAGAGCGGCACGACGTGGTCGATCTGGATCGCCTGAGCCTGCCGGGGCTCCTTCAGGTCGGTGAAGACCAGGCGTCTGCCGGTGTAGGGGTCGACCCACGTCCCGGCGAGCACGTCGTGGTCGCAGCGCCCCTGCGGCCGGGTCCGCACCTCGACGGCGTCGCGCAGGAGCACGTCGTCGCGCTGGTTGCACCCGTTGCCGTCGCTGTCCGCCCAGCTCCCGCCGAACGATGAGCGCGCGTAGGCAACCAGCCCGTCGGGTCGCCTCGCGACCGTCGCCAGATCCGCGAGATCACCACGAGCCGAGCGCACGTCGACCGGCCCCGCTGAAGGCTCCGCGGTCGCCACCGGCGGCGTACGTCGAATCGCCGGCGCGTCCTCGGGAAGCCACAACGAGACCGCCCAGCCGACGATCGCCAGCAGGACGACCAGCACTCCCAGCGACGTACGTCTCCCCACGCCGTCGCATTGTGCCCGCGACCACCGACATCGATCCGCCGCACCGCAGGTATTACCGAACGATGACGGATGTGCCGAACCCTGTCGCCCGCGGATCAGCGCTGGCAGAGTGAAGCCATGACTGGGCTGGACATGGGACAGGCACCCCGCGCCGAGGTCGGGGTCATCGGCGGGACCGGGCTCTACGAGTTCTTGACCGATGCCGAGGAGGTGGCGGTCGAGACTCCCTACGGTGATCCGTCCGCGCCGGTCACGGTGGGAACGGTCGCCGGGCGGTCGGTGGCCTTCGTGCCCCGCCACGGCCGCGCGCACGAGTACCCGCCGCACGCCATCCCCTACCGCGCCAACCTCTGGGCGCTGAGGTCGCTGGGCGTCACCCAGGTGCTCTCCCCCAGCGCTGTCGGCGGTCTCCGGCCGGACGCCGTCGCCACCGGCGACCTGGTCACCCCCGACCAGCTCGTCGACCGCACCTGGCGCCGGATCCCGAGCTACGTGGAGAGCGGCGCCACCCACGTACCTCTGGCCGATCCCTACTGCGCGCGGATCGCCAAGGCGTACGTCGCCGCCGACCCCTCCGTGAAGGTCGGCGGCACGCTCATCGTGATCGAGGGTCCGCGGTTCTCGACCCGGGCGGAGTCGATCCACCATGCCGCCCAGGGCTGGACGCTGGTCGGGATGACCGGCGCCCCGGAGGCGGCGCTCGCCCGCGAGCTGCGGATGTGTTACGCGCCGTTGTGCCTGGTCACCGACATGGACGCGGGTGCGGCCGAGGGCGAGGGCGTCGACGAGGACGACGTCTACGCGCTCTTCGCGGCCAACCTGGAGCGGATGCGCACCATCCTGGCCGACACGATCGAGGGCCTGCCCGACCCGGCCGGATGCTCGTGCTCGACCTGGGCCGAGGGCAAGACCCTCGCCTACGAGATCCCATGAGGGTCCTGCTCACCGGGTCCGCCGGGTTCATCGGCACCGCGATCGGCCGGGTGCTGGAGGATGCGGGCCACGAGGTCGTACGCGTCGACGTGCTGTTGCCGATGGCCCACGGCGAGGCGGCCGAGGTGCCGCCCGGGACGAACCTCCTCGACGTACGCGACGCCGTCGGCTGGGGCGATCTGCTGGACGGCATCGACGCGGTGTGCCATCAGGCCGCGGTCGTCGGTGCCGGGGTGACCGTGGCCGACCTCCCGCTGTACGCCGCGCACAACGACCTCGGCACTGCAGCGCTCCTGGCCGCGATGAGCGAGCACGGCGTCTCCCGGCTGGTGCTCGCCTCCTCGATGGTCGTCTACGGCGAGGGCCGCTACGTCTGCGCGACCCACGGCGACCGGGTCCCCCCGCCGCGCTCGCGGGCAGCGCTCGACTCCGGCGACTTCGAGAACCACTGCGACCTCTGCGGCGGCGCACTGACCTGGGCGGCGGTCGCCGAGTCCGCCCGGCTCGACCCGCGCAGCTCGTACGCCGCCAGCAAGGTCGCCCAGGAGCACTACGCCTCCGCGTGGGCTCGTCAGGCCGACGCGACCGCGATCGCGCTGCGCTACCACAACGTCTACGGGCCGCACATGCCCGCGGACACGCCCTACTCCGGGGTCGCCGCCATCTTCCGGTCCTCCCTGGAGCGGGGCGAGGCGCCGCAGGTGTTCGAGGACGGCGGCCAGCAGCGCGACTTCGTCCACGTCGACGACGTGGCCCGCGCCAACCTGGCGGCACTGGAGGCGACCTCCGAGCGCCCACGCGGGGAGCTGGCGGCCTACAACGTCGCCTCCGGACACCCGGTCACGATCAGCGAAGTGGCCTCGCTGGTCGCTCGCGGAACACGGACGCAGGTGGAGCCGGTGGTCACCGGGCGCTACCGGATCGGCGACGTACGCCATGTCGTCGCGTCCCCGGAGCTCGCGGAGAAGGAGCTCGGCTTCCGCGCCGAGGTGCTGCCGGAGGTCGGTCTACCGGCCTTCGCCACCGCGCCGCTGCGGTCCTAGCTGATCCCCCCGCTGGTCGAGCCGCCGGAGCCGCTAGGCGAAGGCGTGTCGAGACCAACACAGTCCCCTGTCGCGCTCGATAGGACTGTGTTGGTCTCGACACGCTCGGCCGCAGGCGGCCTCGCGGCTCGACCAGCGGGCAGTCACCAGCTCGTGTAGAGCAGGTGCTGGACGAGCAGCGCGGTGAGGAGCTGCAGGGCCAGGCCGGGCCGTCGCCAGCGCTCGGGCAGCAGGGCGCAGCCGAGGGTGAGCCAGGGCATGAACGGCAGCCAGATCCGCTCCACCTCCGCCCGGCTCATCTGGGAGGCGTCGGCGAGAGCGACCATGATCACCGCGGCCGCGACCAGTACAACGACCACCCGGTCGGCCCGTTCGCGGCGGGCCGCCCAGGTGGCGCCGAGCCCGGCGCCGACGAGCGGCCCGGCGCTGAGCGCGAGCGCGGCCAGGTTCCCCCAGGTCCAGTAGGCGCCCGGCCGCTGGTTCGCCAGTCCGTCCCAGTAGCGGTCGACCAGCACCGGATACGCCTCCCACCAGGCGAAACCGCCGGCGGCGAAGGTGAGGACCACCGCGAGCGCCGATGCCGCCGCGATCGGCAGCACCCACCAGCCCCGACCGAGCCAGAGCACTGCGAGCGCGAGCACGCCGGTGAGCGGGAGGCCGTACGACATCATCACGACGTAGCCGAGGAGCAGGCCGGCGAGGACCGCCCACGGCCAGCCGCGACCGGCCCCGGCCCGGCAGGCGAGGGCGAGACAGCACATCCCCCAGGCGACCGCGACCGCCATCACCGCATCGGCCGACACCGCCAGGAACACCGCGCTCGGAGAGAGGACCAGGTACGGCACCGCCGCCCGTGCCGCCTCCTCGGCGCCGAGGACGCGGACCGTCGTCATGACTCCCAGCGGCAAGGTCGCGGCGAGCGCGACGACGACCAGGCCCGCGGCGAGGTCACCACCGAGGCCGACCTTCACCAGGAGCACGAAGAAGAGCACCATCCCGGGCGGGTGGCCGGCGATGTGCACCGGCCAGTTCCCATCCGGGGCGTCGTAGGGGATCCGGGAGACGTACTCGCGCAGCAGCCCCGGTACGTCGTCGACCGACCTGGCCGTCTCGAGGTACTCCGTCGGGTTCCCCAGCACCCGCGAGATGCCCTCGGGGCCGTCCACCAGCGCCAGCGCCAGCAGCCACACCAGCCCGGCGGCGTACGCGACCAGGAGCAGGCGCCGCCACGGCAGCCGCCTCGCCATCGGATCGGCCCAGCGCAGCGACGCGAGTGCGAGCAGGACCGCGGGGACCGTGCCGAAACCCACCTTGACCTGCGGATATCCGTGGAGCGGAGGGAACGTGCCGTCGTCGAGGTGCACGCGTGGCCACACCTGCCAGTCGAGCAGGGGTGGCACGGCAACGGCCGCCACGATGAGCGCGATCGTGATGACGAGCCCCACCAGGGCGGCGCGGTGAGCTGAGGAGTTCACGACTGCGAGCGTAGGTCCGCGACGGCCCGATGGCCGCCGGCGCACGGGCCCGTCACCGGACCGTAAGATCTGCGGGCCCCATCGGCGGCGGCTCGTTCCTAGAGTCGATCGTATGGCCGAGAACAGCCCCGAGATCAACCCCGGGACCAGCCCAGACATAGACCTTGTGCTGCCCTGCCGCGACGAGGCCGCAGCTCTGCGCGAGCTGCTGCCACGGGTGCCGGCGGGGCTCTCCGTGATCGTCGTCGACAACGGTTCGACCGACGGCACCGCCGACGTCGCCCGCGCGCAGGGGGCGCGGGTGGTGTCGGAGTCGCGGCCGGGGTACGGGGCGGCGGTGCACGCCGGGCTGCTGGCCGCGACCGCTCCCTACGTCGTGGTGATGGACGGCGACGGCTCGTTCGATCCCGAAGCCGCGCTGCCTCTGGTCGAGACGATCAGGCGTGACGAGGCCGACCTCGCGCTGGGCTGCCGCAGGCCGGTGACCCCCGGCGCCCAGCCGTGGCACGCCAGGGTCGGCAACCGGCTGGTCCTGGCCGCGCTGCGGCGTCGCACCGGTCTGCGGGTACGTGACATCGCGCCGCTGCGCGCGGCTCGCCGGGAGGCGCTGCTCGGCCTCGGCGTGGAGGACCGGCGCTCGGGCTATCCGGTCGAGCTCCTCGATCGTGCCGCCCGCGCCGGCTGGCGGGTCCACGAGATCGACGTCGACTACCACCCTCGGACCGCAGGGACCCGCTCGAAGGTCTCCGGCTCCGTGCGGGGCAGCCTGCGGGCGGCGTACGACTTCTGGCGGGTGCTCTCGTGATCGAGCCGACGCTCCTCCTCGTTGCCAAGGCACCGGTGCCCGGGCTGGTGAAGACCCGGCTCGCGGCCGGCGTCGGGGAGACGGCGGCCACCGCCGTCGCGGCGGCCGCGCTGCTCGACACGATCGAGGCCTGCACGCTGGCCGTTGGACCGGACCGATGCCGGCTGGCCCTCTCCGGCGACCTCGCCGAAGCGGTCCGGGCGGACGAGATCCGGACCGCTCTCGCGGGGTGGACTCTCGCCCCGCAACGCGGAGACGGACTCGGCGAGCGACTCGCGAACGCCCACGCCGAGGTCTCCGGACCGGTGGTGCAGATCGGCATGGACACCCCGCAGGTGACCCCGGCCGGACTGCTGGCCGTGGCCGACGGCCTGGAGGCGGCCGATGCCGTGCTCGCTCCGGCCGAGGACGGCGGCTGGTGGACCCTGGCGCTCCGCGACCCGTCGGCGGCCACCGCGCTGCGCGACGTCCCGATGTCCACCCCCCAGACGTACGCAGCCACCCGCTCCGCGCTCGAAGGACTCGGCCTTCGGGTCGCCGCCGGTGAGCGGCTGCGCGACGTCGACCATCTGGCCGACGTCGCTCCGGTCGCTGCAGCCGCCCCGCACACCCGCTTCGCGCGGGTCGCGGCCGAGATCGCGCGGGTCGCTCGATGACCGCGGCGACGGCCGAGTCGGCGTTCGCGCATGCCTTCGCCAGCAAGGAGTGCCGGGTGGTGAGCGTCGACGGCAGGTCCTCGCGGCTTCCTGTCGAGGACTGGACCCGGACGGCTGACGCCTCCGACCTAGCCCTGCTCGCGCACTGCGTCGGACCGACGATCGACCTCGGCTGCGGCCCCGGCCGGATGACCGCCGCTCTGACGGCCCGGGGCCTGCCCTCGCTCGGCGTCGACGTCGTCCAGGAGGCCGTAGCCGAGACCGAGGCCCGAGGCGGCCGCGCGGTCTGTCGCGATCTCTTCGAGCCGTTGCCCGGCGAGGGCTGGTGGACGACCGCTCTCCTCGCCGACGGCAACCTCGGCATCGGCGGCGACCCGCTCGCCCTCCTCGCCCGCGTACGCCGGCTGCTGGTGCCGGGCGGCCGGGTGGTCGCCGAGGTGCACCCGCCCGGGACGCCGAGCGGCCCGCTGCTCGCGGAGCTGGTCTGCCGGTGCGGTGGCTCCTCGACGTTCCCGTGGGCGGTCATCGGCGCCGATGCGATCGGATCGATCGCGGCCGAGGTCGGGCTCGCGGTGAAACGGCTCGAGCCGCTGCCGCACCGCCGAACACAGCCCCGCCGGCCAGTCCCGGCCCCGTTCACCCCAGCCGGCGACCGCTGGGTCGCCGTACTCGTGGAGGAGGCCGCATGAGAATCCCCTCTGAGGACTCCTTCACCTCGCGCCTGCGCAGCGCGGCGGTCGCCGCGCGGGTCGGGCTCTGGCTCGGGATCTGCTTCCTGGTCGCACTCGTGACCGGCCTGATCAGCCACTACGCCCAGCTCGACCATCAGTCGGTGCCGCTGCCTGCCAGCCCGTCGCGGCTCTACCAGCTCACCCAGGGCCTGCACGTCGTCGCCGGCACCGCGGCGATCCCGCTGCTGCTGGTCAAGCTGTGGGTCGTCTTCCCCAAGCTCTTCCAGCCGATGCCGCGGCAGGTCCGCGAGGCGCTGCCGACGGCGCTGGAGCGTGGCTCCATCGCGGTCCTGGTCAGCACCTCGCTGGTCCAGCTCGCCACCGGCCTGCTCAACGTCGCGCAGTGGTATCCGTGGGGCTTCAGCTTCCGCAGCACCCACTACGCGCTCGCGTTCGTCGCCGTCGGAGCGCTGCTGGTCCACATCGCGGTGAAGCTGCCGGTCGTACGCGACGCCCTGGCGGGAGGCGTCGACGACACCTCCCACGACCGGCCGAACGCGGTCGGGCCCGGACCGGTCAGCCGACGCGGCGTGCTCGCCCTGGCCGGCACGTCCGCGGTCGCCGCCGCCGTGCTCTATGCGGCGGGCACCGTCCCCGGCCTCAGCCGGATCGCCGCCCTCTCGCCACGTTCCCGTGAGCACGGCATCCCGATCAACCGCACCGCGCACTCGGCAGGGGTGGTGGCCGAGGCGAGCAGCTCCGCCTACCGGCTCGAGCTCGTCCACGGCACGACGACCCGGTCGCTGACCCGCGACGACCTGGTCGCCATGAAGCAGCGCACCCACACCCTCCCGATCGCCTGCGTCGAGGGCTGGAGCGCCTCCGGCGAGTGGGGCGGCGTACGTCTCCGCGACCTGCTCGACCTGGTCGGCGCCCCGCCGGGGCGCGAGGTGCGGGTCCGGTCCATCCAGACGTTCAGCGCCTCGGCCGACACGGTGCTTCCGCCGAACTTCGCCGATGACGACCGGACCCTGATGGCCCTCATGCTCGACGGAGAGACGCTCTCGATGGACCACGGCTACCCGGTCCGGCTGATCGCGCCCGACCGGCCCGGGGTCATGCAGACCAAATGGGTCTCCCGGATCGAGGTGATCTGATGCGAGGCATGCGCAGAGCGATGATCCTGCTCGGAGCGGTCGGGATGGCGTACGGCGCCTGGCTGCTGGTGAGCCGCCAGGACCTCGGCCAGATCGTCGAGGTCGTCCTCTGGCTCGCGGCGGCGGTCGTGATCCACGACGGGATCCTGGCGCCGGCCGTGCTCGGGCTCGGCTGGCTCGGCGGCCGGCTGCTGCCAAGGGCGGTCGCCCGGGGCGCGGTCACGGTTCTCGTGCTGCTCGGTCCCGCGACCCTGATCGCGATCCCGGTCGTCGGCCGTTTCGGTGCGAAGCCGGACAACCCGACGCTGCTGGACCGCGACTACACCCAGGGACTGCTGGTCTTCGCGGCGCTGTGCGTGTGCGCCGGTGTCGCCGTCGCGCTCGGCGAACTACGCTCACGACAGCCCGTCCGAGCGACCACCGAGGAGGATGAGTAGGCCCATGGCACGCGTGCTCGTGGTCGACGACGACCTCACCGTTCGCGAGGTGCTGGCCTCCTACCTGCGCGCGGGCTCGCACGACGTCGTCGAGGCCGGGGACGGCGAGCAGGCGCTGCGCGCGATGAGCGAGCGGCCCGCGGACATCGTCATCCTCGACCTGATGCTGCCCGGCATCGACGGCCTGGAGGTGTGCCGGCGGCTGCGGCAGGCGGGCGAGGTGCCGATCATCATGCTCACCGCGCTCGGCAGCGAGGCCGACCGGATCATGGGGCTCGAGCTGGGCGCCGACGACTACGTCGGCAAGCCGTTCAGCCCGCGGGAGCTGGTGCTGCGCGTCGACTCGGTGCTCAAGCGCACCGGCCACTCCGGCGAGGGCGGCGTCGTCTCCGACGGCTCTCTGGTGGTCGACGCCGACCGGCGAGTGGCGACCAACGCCGGGACGGAGCTGTCCTTGACCACCCGGGAGTTCGACCTGCTCCGCTACCTGATCGCCCATCCGGGCAAGGCCTTCACCCGGGAGGACCTGCTCGAGCACGTCTGGGGATGGACGATCGGCGACCGCTCGACGGTCACGGTCCACGTACGCCGGCTGCGGGAGAAGATCGAGTCCGACCCGACCCGGCCGGAGCGGCTGGTGACGGTCTGGGGCGTCGGCTACCGCTGGGAGACCGCGGAGGTGAAGGCGTGAGGGAGCGTCAGCGAGCGAACCATCCAAACAACACGCGACCGCGTCCGTATTCTGGCGCTTGCGCTACGGAGGCGGTCGCGTGAAGACCGCCGACGCCGTCCAGATCGCCCTCGTCGCCGCGGGCGCCGGTCTCGCCGTCGGCCTGGTCGGGCTCCTGGTCGCCTGGCTGACGCGGCGCTGGTCGATCCGCTGGCAGCTCACCCTGGCCGCCGCCGTCGCAGTGCTGACGGTCTTCGGCGGCGTCCTCGGCGTCGCCTGGCTCATGTTCCTCTCCGGCCACGACCTGCAGGTCATCACCGTGGTCACCTCGATCGCCGTGGTGGTGGCGATCCTGGTGGCGTTCGTCATCGGCTCCGCGATGGTGCGCTGGTCGGGCGCGGTCCAGCAGCAGGCCCGGGAGATGGCGCTCGGCGGTCGTCAGCAGCCCGCGGAGAGCGGACCGCGAGAGCTCCGCTCGCTGTCGGCCGAGCTCGCCGAGACCCAGCGTCGGCTCGAGGAGGCGAGCGCACGGGAGGCCCGGCTCGAGGAGTCCCGGCGCGAGCTGGTCTCCTGGGTGGCCCACGACCTGCGTACCCCGCTCTCGGGTCTCCGGGCGATGGCCGAGGCGCTCGAGGACGGGATCGCCGCCGACCCGCACCGCTACCACCAGCGCATCCGCGTCGAGGTCGAGCGTCTGGCCCGGCTCGTGGACGACCTCTTCGAGCTCTCCCGGATCCAGGCCGGTGCCCTCACCCTGACACCGGAGCCGGTCCTGCTCGGCGATCTGGTCAGCGAGGCGCTGGCAGGGGCCGATCCGGTCGCCCGCGAGCGGCGGGTCCGGCTCGGCGGCCAGGTCGAGGACGGTCTCGAGATCACCGCCGACCCGGCCAGCCTGTCCCGCGTCGTCTCAAACCTGCTGATGAACGCCATCCGCCACACCCCCGCCGACGGCACGGTGGAGGTGCGCTGCCAGATGGCCCCCGGAGACGTACGCAGCGTCGACCTCAGCGTCAGCGACGGCTGTGGCGGCCTGGATCCGGGCGACATGGAGAGGGTCTTCGATCTCGGCTGGCAGGGCAGCTCCGCCCGCACCCCGGCCGTGCCCGAGGGCGCCGACGGCACCAGCGCTCAGGGCGCAGGGTTCGGCCTCGCCATCGTCAAAGGCCTCGTCGACGCACACCGCGGCCGGGTCTGGGTGGAGAACCTTCCGGCCGCGACCGGCTGCCGGTTCCACGTACGCCTGCCGGCATGACCACGCCGGCTCATTCGACGGTCGAGCCCTCCAGCTCGTCGACGAGCACGAGACCGCGCTCGGCCCAGGCGACCGCGGCACGCGCCTGGTCGATCAGGCCGTCGTAGGCGAAGATCTTGTAGCGCACGATCCGGTCCCACTGGCTCGCGTCGTAGTGCTCGAGCCGCCGGGCCAGCGTGGGGTGGCTGCGGTCGACGAGCGTGGCCCGGGTGGCCTCGAGCATCGCCAGGTGCTCGGTCCAGTGGTCGCGGAACTGCTCCAGCTCGGCGCGCGCGGCGCCGGGTTCGGCCCACTCCAGGTAGGCCGCCTTGAGGTAGGCGGGCTCCCGCTGCCGGCGGATCTCGATGGGCGAGTCCATCCACTCCCGGAAGGCCGCGATCCCGGCCTCGGTGACGGCGTACTCCTTCTTGGTGCCCTTCTTGCCCCACGGCACGACCGCCGACTCGAGCAGGCCGTCGCGCTCCATCCGGTTGAGCTCCGGGTAGATCTGCGAGTCGGGGGCGTGCCAGACGTGGGCCACCGACTGGCTGAACTGCTTGGAGACGTCGTAGCCGGTCATCGGGCGTGAGGTGAGCAGCGCGAGCAGCGCGAACCTCAGCGACATCGTGACCCCCTCTTCACGCAGTGATCGTGGCGCGAGCGTACCTGCCTCTTGCCACTAACTATAGAGATAGGTAGTTTGTGACGAGCACAACACCTATCTCCATAGGGAGTTTCCCCATGACCATCCTGGATTCGCCGCCGGTCACCGCCGCCAGCAAGATCTTCAACTTCCCCCGCAACGCCTGGTACGTCGCGGCCTGGGACCACGAGGTGACCGCGAAGCAGCCGCTCGCCCGCACCATCGCCGACCGCCCGCTGGCGCTGTGGCGCAACAGCGACGGCCGCGCCGTCGCCCTGGCCGACGCCTGCTGGCACCGGCTGGCACCGCTGTCGAAGGGCAAGGTGCTCGGCGACGAGATCCAGTGCCCCTACCACGGGCTGCGCTACAACTCGGCCGGCCGCTGCACGAGCATGCCCGCGCAGGAGACGATCAACCCGAGCGCGATCGTCCCGTCCTACCCGGTCGTGGAGCGCCATCGCTACGTGTGGGTCTGGGTGGGCGACCCCGACCTCGCCGATCCCAACACCGTTCCCGACATGGAGCAGATGGACTCCCCGGAGTGGGCCGGCGACGGCGAGACGATCTACGCGCCCTGCAACTACCAGCTGGTGCTCGACAACCTGATGGACCTCACCCACGAGGAGTTCGTGCACAGCTCGAGCATCGGGCAGGAGGAGCTCTCCGAGGCCGAGTTCGAGGTCAGCCACACCGACCGCGGCGTGACCGTGACCCGCTGGATGCGCGACATCGACCCGCCCCCGTTCTGGCTGAAGAACATGCGCGACAAGTTCCCCGGCTTCAGCGGGAAGGTCGACCGCTGGCAGATCATCCACTTCGAGGCCCCCTCGACGATCCGCATCGACGTCGGCGTCGCCAAGGCCGGCACCGGCGCCCCCGAGGGCGACCGCAGCCAGGGCGTCAACGGCTTCGTGATGAACACGATCACCCCCGAGACCGCGCGCACGTCGCACTACTTCTGGGCCTTCATGCGCAACTACCGTCTGGAGAGCCAGACGATCACGACCCAGCTGCGCCAGGGCGTCCATGGCGTCTTCGGCGAGGACGAGGAGATGCTCGCCGCGCAGCAGCGTGCGATCGACGCCAACCCGGAGCACGAGTTCTACAGCCTCAACATCGACGCCGGCGGGATGTGGGTACGCCGGATCCTGGACCGCATGCTGCAGGCGGAGGGTCTCCCCGCCGCAGCAGCTGCGAAGTGAGGCGGCCGCCATGGCAGTGAACACCCAGACCTGGTGGCAGCAGGGCCGTGTGGTCGAGACCGATGACCTCGCCGAAGGCGTACGCCGCATCGTGCTCTGCCCCGACCGCCCCGTTCACGCCGCGCCCGGCACCCACGTCGACCTCCGGCTCGACCTCGACGGGCATGTCCGCAAGCGGTCCTACTCGGTCGTACGCTCCGAGGACGGCGGCCGCCGGCTCGCCCTCGGCGTCCAGCTGGCGCCGGCGTCCCGCGGCGGATCGCGCCACATGCACGGCCTCCGCGTCGGGGACGTCGTCGAGATGACCGGTCCGGTCCAGAGCTTCCCGCTCGGGGTCGGCGCCGACCGCTACGTGCTGGTCGCCGGCGGCATCGGCATCACCGCGCTGGTGGCGATGGCCGACACCCTGCGCCGCCGCGGCGCCGACTACACGCTCGTCCTCGCCGGCCGGCGGCGCGCGGTCATGGCCCACCTCGACGAGCTCGTCGAGGTGCACGGCGATCGCGTGCGGGTGTTCGTCGACGACGAGGACGTACGCCTCGACGTGGAGGCGCTGGTCGGCGAGATCGCCGGAACCCCGGCGGCGGCGCGGACCGAGATGTACATGTGCGGGCCGATCCGGCTGATGGACGCGATCCGCCGCGCCTGGGTGGCCCATGAGCTGCCCGAGCCCAACCTGCGGTTCGAGACCTTCGGCAGCAGCGGCGCCTGGGCGGCGGAGGACTTCGTCGTGCACCTCCCCCAGCTCGACCGCTCGGTCCGCGTCGGCAAGGACAGCTCGATGCTCGACGCGCTCGAGGACGCCGGCGTCGACGTGATGTGGGACTGCCGCAAGGGCGAGTGCGGGATCTGCCAGGTCAAGGTCCTCGACGTCAGCGGCCGGATCGACCACCGAGACGTCTTCCTGAGCCAGCAGCAGAAGGAGACGTACGCGTCCTTGTGCCTCTGCGTCGCTCGCGCCGCCCGCGGCGAGTCGGGGTCGGGCTCGGCCGACCCCGCTTCCGTGACCCTCCACCTTCCGTGAAACCCCACCCCGAAAGAGACCCGAGATGAACCTTCGTGCGCGCATCGACGCCGCCGCGATGACTCCCTACCAGTGGATGGTCGTCGCCCTCTGCGTCCTGCTGAACTGTCTGGACGGATTCGACGTGATGGCGATGGCCTTCACCGCCTCCTCGCTGACTGAGGAGTTCGCGCTGAGCGGCTCGCAGCTCGGCGTGCTGCTGAGTGCCGGGCTCGTCGGCATGGCGGTCGGCTCGCTGGCGCTGGCTCCCGTCGCCGACGTCATCGGCCGTCGTCCGCTGATCCTGATCAGCGTCGGTCTGGCGACCCTCGGCATGCTGCTCTCCGCGGTCGCCCCGTCCGCTGTCCTGCTCGGCCTCGCCCGCGTCGTCACCGGCCTCGGCGTCGGCGGCATCCTGGCGAGCACCAACGTGATCGCGAGCGAGTACGCCTCGGCCCGCTGGCGCGGTCTGGCGATCGGCCTCTACACGGCGGGATACGGCATCGGCGCCACCCTGGGCGGCGTCGCCGCGCGCGGCATGCTGGCCGACCTCGGCTGGCGCAGCGTCTTCGTCGCCGGCGGCGTCGCGACCGGGATCGCGCTGATTCTCCTCGTGGCGCTGCTGCCCGAGTCGGTCGACTTCCTGGTCCAGCGCCGCCCGCGCCAGGCCGTCGAGCGGATCAACCGGATCCTCGGACGGCTCGGTCAGCCCGCGATCACCTCGGACGCTCTGGAGGCCGCGCCGCGGCCGACGACCCGGCACCGCAGCGGCAACCCCGGTGTCCTGCTGGGTGCTGACCTGCGCCGTTCGACCCTGCTCATCTGGGTGGCGTTCCTGGCCACGATGTTCGGCTTCTACTTCGTCAACAGCTGGACCCCGCAGCTGCTGGTGACCTCCGGAATGTCCGAGGCGGACGCGGTCACCGCCGGCATGATGCTGGCGCTGGGCGGCACCGCCGGGTCGGTCCTCTACGGTCTCGTCGCCTCGCGGCTGGACAGCCGCCTGGTGCTGATCGGCTTCACGGTGCTGTCGGCGCTGACGATGGTCGTCTTCATCACCAGCACGGCCCTGCTCACCGTCGCGCTCATCATCGGCGTGCTCGTCGGGGCGCTCATCAACGGCTGCATCGCAGGCCTCTACACGATCACCCCGGCCGTCTACGGCACCGAGATCCGCAGCACCGGCATGGGCTGGGCGATCGGCATCGGCCGCATCGGGGCGATCCTGTCGCCGATGCTCGCCGGGCGCCTGCTCGACGCCTCGTGGACCCCGGTCAACCTGTACGTCGGCGCTGCCGTCGTGGTCGCGATCTCCGCCGTCGCGCTGCTCTTCCTGCGGACCGGGCAGGCCGCTCGGACCGTACCCGACATGGCCTCGGCCTAGGCGCGGAGATTCGGCCCGTCCCGGCTGCAACCGGGACGGGCCGTGGACCGTCTAGATCGGCAGGACGCCCGCTCGGGGCGTACGACCGACGAGGAGTCCACCATGTCCACATCCCGCATCCAGCTCCGTGCCGCGCTCGCGGCGACCGCCGTGGTCGGTCTGCTCGGCCTCGCCGGGTGCGGGAGCGACCCCGCCCCCTCGGCCGGGTCACCCTCCGCCGCCCCGTCCTCTTCCGCCCCGTCCTCGGCTCCGTCCTCGGAACCGTCCGCGACTCCGACACCGACGCCGGCCCCGTCCGAGGTCCCGGTCACGGCCACTCCGACGCCGAACCTCGACTGGGGCGGCCCGCTGGCGCCCGGGGCCTTCGGGAAGATCAAGGCCGACGGCAACGTACGTTCTCTCGTGCAGCAGGGCTGGATGACCCGCGACACCGCGCGCGAGGAGATCTGCGAGGGCAGGCACTGGAAGTGGGCCGACCAGGTCGGCGACGGCGTCGATGTCATCTACGACCAGCAGGGCGAGATCGCCTCCTTCGGGATGAGCAAGCCCGTCCTGGAGACCGCTCGCGGCGTCACGATCGGCGACTCCCTGCTGGTCCTCAAGGACATCTACGGGACCGGCTCCCAGGGGAACAACGACTACGGCCAGACGACCTGGCTCGTCCAGGAAGGCGACCGCTGGATCGGCTTCCTGCTCTCCGGCAACACCCGCGACGCGAAGATCGAGTTCATCGAGGTCTCCGTCGGCCGCCAGCCCGGACTGCTCCGCGACGGCTGCTGATCCCTCACGCCGGTCTCCTCCACCGCGGCGTACGGTGGAGGAGACCGGATCCCGTTCTCGTGGAGGTATCCGTTGTCCCGTCGCGCAACGGCTGCCGCCCTCGCCGCCTGTGCCCTGCTGGCTCTCGCCGCCTGCGGAGAGGAGGCAGACCCCGACGACCGCAACGAGGTGAGCGCGAAGCTCGCCGACCCCGACGGGAAGAAGGTCGGGACCGTCGAGATCGAGGAGGACGACGGAGCCACCCAGATCAACATCCGGGTGAGCGGCCTGTCGGCCGGCTACCACGGCTTTCACGTGCACACGACCGGCAAGTGCGAGGCCGACAGCACTGCGCCGGACGACCCGTCGAAGACCGGCGACTTCCTCTCCGCGGGCGGCCACCTCAACCCCGACGACAGCGCCCACGGCGAGCACCTCGGTGACCTGCCCTCGCTCCTCGTGCAGGAGGACGGCACCGCAACCCTGGAGTTCACCGGCCCCTTCACGCTCGAGGACCTCCGGGACGCGGACGGCAGCGCGGTCATGATCCACGCCGGCCCGGACAACTACGCCAACGTCCCGGAGAGGTACGCCCCCGAGGGCCCGGACGAGGACACCACCAAGACCGGCGACGCCGGCGACCGCATCGCCTGCGCCGTGATCAAGGCCAGCTAACCCCTCTTCGCCGAGTCGGCGCGTTCTAACGAGCCGACTCGGCACAAATCTTGGTCAGGACGAGCCGACTCGGTGGGCCGGCCGCAACCGACGATCGCCGGGAAATGGAACGACATACAGCGCCGCTCGCCGCAGACTGGAACGGTGACCACCGATCTCACCCAGACTGACATGGCCCACCTGCGACGCTGCCTGGAGCTGGCGGCGGAGGCGCTGGCGGACGGCGACGGACCGTTCGGGTCCGTCCTTGCCGACAGCACCGGCACGCCGCTCCAAGAGGGTCGCAACCGCGAGCACTCGACCGGCGACCCGACCGCACACCCGGAGATCGAGCTCGCCCGCTGGGCGGCGCTGCACCTCGACCCGGCGATCCGGGCCGGCGCGACGGTCTACACCTCGGGCGAGCACTGCCCGATGTGCTCGGCCGCGCACGGCTGGTCGGGAGTCGGACGGGTCGTCTACATCGCCTCCTCCGCGCAGCTGACGCAGTGGCGGGCCGACTGGGGAGCGGCGGAGTCGCCGGTCCGGGCGCTGCCGATCCAGGAGGTCGCGCCGGCGGTCGATGTCGTCGGCCCCGTCCCCGAGCTGGTCGACGAGATCCGCAAGCTCCATGAGGCGGCAGCTCGGGCCTGACCACCGGTCGGGGCCGCACCTCGCGTCCTCGTGGCACAGTGATCGAGTGATCACCGCAGCAGACTTGGCGCAGGCGGTCGCTCCTGCGTTCGCGGAGCTGTCCCAGGCCGGAGAGCCGACCCGGCCCGTGCTCGGCGTGGAGCTCGTCGAGGCCGACGGACCGATCCAGGTCGAGCGCGGCGACGTGGTCCTGGCTGTGGGCGTACGCACGCTGGACGACGCTCTGGAGGTCGTCGGCAAGGCACGCGACGCGGCGGCGCTCGTGCTCCGGCGTTCGTGGGCCGACCGCGACGAGGTGCGTCGCCGCTGCGCCGACCACGGGCTGCCGCTGCTGGCGATCCCGGACGAGGCGCCGTGGTCGCCGGTGATGGCGATGCTGAGGAAGACGCTCGAGGCCGCGCAGACCGGGCGGAGCCCGGAACCGGCCGACGACCTCTACTCCGACCTGTTCGACATGGCCGACAAGGTGGGTGCGTTGCTCGGGGCCCCGGTGACGGTCGAGGACGCCGCCTCCCGCGTGCTGGCCTACTCCACCGGTCAGGAGGACGTCGACCAGGCGCGGATGTCGACCATCGTGGGCCGCCGGGTGCCGCGCGAGGTGCGCAACCATTTCCGCTCGGTCGGCGTCTTCCGACACCTCGCCCGCTCCGACGAGCCGCTCTTCGTGCCAGCGGCGAACCCGGGCACCCGGCCTCGATACGTCATCCCGGTGCGCGCGGGCGGCGAGTGGCTCGGATCGATCTGGGCCGTGGTGGACGAGCCACCCCGAACAACACGATCGGGCGAGCTGCGAGCCGCCGTCGACGTGATCGCCCTCTACCTGCTGCGCCTGCGTGCCCAGACCGAGCTGCACCGTCAGACACAGCTAGACCACGTCCGCACCGCGCTGCGCGGCGACACCACGGACCGACCCGACTGGCTCGGTCCGGAGCCGTGGCGGGTGGCTGCGCTCATCGGCCCGGAGGGCCTGGGCATCGAGGCGCGTGCCGAGCTGTGGGTGATCCTGGCGCGTCGGCACGGCTGGCGCCAGCCGGTCGTGGTCGACCTCGACGGGCTCCTGTACGCGGTGCTGTCCGACTCGTCCGGCCCCGGTTCGACCGCCTGGTTCACCGACCTGGTCCGCGCCGAGTCAGGACACAGCCCCACGGTCGGGCTGCGGCTCGGCTCCGCCGTGGAGACGCTCGCCGAGCTGATCCGGTCCCGGACCGAGGCGGCCGAGCTGTCCACCGTCGAGCTCACCGGCCGACGCCGGGCGGTGGCCGCGGTCGAGGACTGCTGGCCCGAGCTGGTGCTGGCTCGAGCCTTGGCGGGGTTGGCCGGGATGCCGCTGGTCTCTCCGGTCGCCAGGCTCACTGCTCCCGAGGCCGACGCCACGCTGCTCGCGACGCTCGAGGCTGTCGTCGACCACTGGGGCGAGGTCGGCCGAGCGGCGCGGGTGCTGGGGGTGCACCCCAACACCGTGCGCTACCGCCTGGCCCGACTCTCCGAGGCCTGTCCGCTCGACCTCGACGACCCCGCCCAGCGCCTGGCCGTACGCCTCGAGCTGGCGCGTGCCCGTGCCGACGCTGCGAACGGGTGACGCCGTCGGCCCCTACCGCAGCGGGTCGACCGGGCGCAGCTCGTCGGGGCGTACGCCGGTGGCAATCTGCTCTGCGAGCAGCCGGCCGGTGACCGGGCCCAAGGTGATCCCCCACATGCCGTGGCCGCCGGCGACGAAGACCTTCGGGTCGCGCGTGGCCCCGACGAGCGGGAGCCCGTCGGACGTACACGGCCTGGCACCGACCCACTCGTCCTCGCGCTGGTCCAGGTGGACGCCCTTGAGGAGCGTTCTGGCCTCGGTCACCAGGGCCTGGATCCGCCGCGGGTCCATCGGCGCGTCGACGTCGCGGAACTCCATCATCCCCGCGATCCGCAGCCGGTCGCCGACCGGCGTGCAGGCCACCCGCTGGGTCGGGAAGTAGACCGGGCCCCGCGGCTGGTCGTCGACCTTGACCGTGAACGAGTATCCCCGTCCGGCCTGCACGATGCGCCGGACGCCGTAGTCGCGGGCGAGCCGGTTGAGGCGGGCGCCGGTGGCCAGCACAGCGGCGTCGTACCGCTCCCCGGCGACCTCGACGCCCGAGCCCGAGGAGGCCACATCCTCCGCGTCGTGGCCCGCCAGGATCCGGCCTCCGCGAGCGCGAACGGAGGCGGCGATGGACTCCACGTACGCCGCGGGGTCGATGAAGCGCTGGTCGCGGATCCGGATCGCGGTGGCGATGCCGTCGGCGAGCGCGGGCTCGTCGGCGCGAGCGGTCTCACCGTCGACGAGATCGAAGTTGATCTCCTGGCCGCTGGCCCGGATGTGCTCGAACTCCTCGAGCAGCGCCTTGCTGTCCTCCGCGGTCCGGAACGCGGCGGTAAACGGCTCGGCGAGCTTCGTCCTCGCCGTCACGCCGCCGCGCTCGAGGTCGTCGAAGGCCGCGAGCGCCCCGTTGTTGAGCGGGATCAGAGCCGCCATCGCGCGCTGCCACCGCGGGTGGGTGCAGTTGCGGCCGAACTGCGCCAGGAAGCGGAGCAGACGCGGGTTGGCGGTCGGCGGGATGTACACCGGGGAGGAGGGGCTGAGCACGGCCCGAAAGCCATAGGCCAGCACCGAGGGCTCCGGGAGGGGCACGGCCATGCTGGGCGTCAACCACCCTGCGTTGCCCCAGCTCGAGCCCGCGGCGACGTCGTCGCGGTCGAGGACGGTGACCTCGACACCGGCCTCCTGGAGGAACCATGCGGTGGACAACCCCACCATGCCTGCGCCGACCACGACGACGCGCTCGGGACGTGAGTGCCTGCTGGAGTTCATGGCTCCATCGTCGGCCGCCACGCGCGGCTGCTCGTTGGCCGTCGCCCACAAGTTCAGGGGCTGCGGCTGTGCTCCCTCCACAACGGCACCCTGTTGTCCCCGCCACACCTTTCTTGCATTGACTGCAACTTGCACCCACTGCAAGAATAGCCCTGTGCCCACCTCTGCCCCTCCTTCGAACGCCCGCGAGCGTCAGAAGCGGGAGCGTCGGCTGGCGCTGATCGAGGCTGCTCAGCGACTGGTCGGCGAGCGTGGTCTCGATGACGTCACCGTGGAGGAGATCAGCGCCGCGGCGGGGTTGTCGACGCGTACGTTCTTCAACTACTTCGACTCCAAGGACGACGCGGTCCTCGGCATCCAGGAGATCGACCTGGACGCCGAGGTGCGCGCGCAGTTCGTCTCCGGTGGGCCGTCGGGGCGGCTGATGACCGACCTGGAGGCGCTGGTGGCGGGGTTCCTCAGGAATGCCGCTCCCAACATCGAGCAGGGCGAGCGGGCGATGCGGCTGATGGTCTCCGAACCCCGCCTCGTCCAGCGACACATCGCCTGGCACCAGCGCGTCATCGGCGAGCTCGAGCAGCTGCTCGCCGAGCGGCGTACGGCACGGCCCTCCCCTGTCGACGACGACACGATCGGGATGGTCGCCGGGCTGCTGATGCGATCGAGCGCGCTCGCCTGGGCGCGGTCGGGCTACGAGGGCGATGCGGTGGCGCATCTGCCCGAGGCCGTCGCCCAGCTACGCCTGCTCCTCGACGACTAGCCGCACCTCTCTCGGGACTTCTCACGTCACACGGGACCCGTGTGTCACCACCTCTTCAACTCCTGCCTGTTCAACTCCCGCCTGGAAGGTCCAACCCCATGAGTCATACGGTCGCGCCCGACGCGCCCGACAAGCCGTTGGTCGTGCTGACGCCGCGTACGATCTGGCTGATCTTCGGTGCCCTGATGGCCTCGATGTTCCTCTCGTCCCTCGACCAGACGATCGTGAGCACGGCGATGCCGACGATCGTCGGCGAGCTCGACGGGGTCGAGCACCAGGGGTGGGTGATCACCTCCTACATCATGGCGATCGCGATCGTGATGCCGCTGTACGGGAAGTTCGGTGACCTGTGGGGTCGCCGCTGGCCGTTCCTGGTCGCCGTCGCCCTGTTCACCCTCGGCTCGCTCTTCGGCGGGATGGCGCAGACCTTCCCCGAGCTGGTCGCCGCCCGCGGTCTCCAGGGGCTCGGCGGTGGCGGCCTGATGATCCTGTCCCAGGCGATCATCGCCGACATCGTGCCGGCCTCCGAGCGCGGTAAGTACATGGGCCCGATGGGCGCCCTCTTCGGTATCTCCGCCGTCATCGGGCCGCTCCTCGGCGGCTGGCTCACCGACGGCCCGGGCTGGCGCTGGACCTTCTGGATCAACGTACCGGTCGGCATCATCGCGTTCGCCGTGGCCTGGTTCGCCCTGCGGCTGCCCTCGCACCGCTCCGGCCGCCCGGTCGACTGGCTGGGGATCATGTTCATGGTGCTCTCCACCTGCGGCATCGTGCTGCTGACGTCGTGGGAGTCGCTCGGCCACGACGGCTACGACTGGTCGTCGCCGCAGCTGCTCGCGCTGCTCATCGGCACCCTGGCCTCGGTGGCCGCCTTCATCCTCACCGAGACCCTCGCGCCCGAGCCGCTGATCCCGCTGCGCCTCTTCAAGAACCCCACGTTCACGGTGACCACGCTGATCGGCCTGGTCCTCGGGATGGGCATGTTCTCGGCGATGGCGATGCTGCCGACGTTCCTGCAGATGTCGACCGGTGCCTCGATCACCAGCTCCGGGCTGCTGATGCTGCCGATGATGGCCGGCCTGATGCTGACCGCGATCGGCTCGGGCATCGCGATCTCGAAGACGGGCCGCTACAAGATCTTCCCGATCGTCGGTCTGCTCATCACCGCGGCCGGGATCGCCTGGATGACCACGATCACCGGCGACATGTCGATGGTCGTCTTCGGGCTGATGATCTTCGTGCTCGGCGCCGGGATGGGCCTGGTCATGCAGACCATCGTGCTCGCCGTCCAGAACGCCGTCGACCCGCACGAGCTCGGCACCGCGACCTCGGCGAACAACTTCTTCCGCGAGATCGGTGCGACGGTCGGTACGGCGCTGTTCACGACCGTGTTCACCACGCGGCTGTCCGACAACTTCGGTGGCCTGGCCGAGAAGATGGCCTCCTCGGGGATGATGCCCGCCGACGGCGCCGGGTTCTCCGGTGGGAGCCTCACCCCGGCTGCTGTCGAGCAGCTGCCCGAGCCGCTCCACACCTGGGTCGTCGACGCCTTCACCGAGGCGCTCGCACCGGCGTTCTGGTATCTCGTGCCGCTGATCCTCCTCGGCTTCGCGCTCGCGCTGTTCCTCAAGGAGGTCAAGCTCTCCGACGAGGCCGGCATGGTCGCTCGCGGGGAGGCAGTCGCAGGCTGAGGCTTCCTTGACGGTCGCCGTGGCAGGGGGCATTCTCCTGTCACGGCGACCGTCCGCTCGAGGGACGTGCGCAGCTCTCGGAAAGGCATGCCATGCCCGCTCGCGCCCTGCCCCTCTCGATCGCGACGGTGTCCGCCCTCGTCGCGAGCATGCTGCTCGGTGTGGCACCGGCTTCGGCGGCTTCGGCCGGGGACGTCGTCCTGGAGACTCTCTCCAACCGGGCCGATCTGGTCTCCGACGGCAGCGCGCTGGTGCGTGTCGCCCTGCCGAAGGGCGCCTACCCGGACGACCTGAAGGTGTCGTTGGAGGACCGCGACGTCACCGGCGCCTTCGCGGAGCGGCCCAACGGCGAGATCGAGGGTGTCGTACGCGGCCTGCGGGTCGGGACCAACGAGCTGACCGCGCGCCTGCCTGACGGTCGCGGCGCCTGGCTCACGATCACCAACCACCCGCGCGGCGGACCGGTCCTCTCCGGACCTCAGCTGCAGCCGTGGCGCTGCCAGCCGACCGCGACGGACGCGCAGTGCAACCAGGAGCCGACCATCAGCTGGCTCTACAAATCGACAAATCCACTGCTCGACGGGCTCCAGCCCTACGATCCGGCGAATCCGCCCCGCGACGTCGCCACCACGACCACCGACGAGGGCGTGACGGTGCCGTTCGTCGTACGTGTGGAGACCGGCTACCAGAACCGCGACCAGTACCGGATCGCCGTGCTCTGGCAGCCCGGCAAGCGGTGGCAGCGCTGGCGTCCGCAGCAGCAGTGGAACAACAAGCTGTTCATCCCGCACGGCGGCAGCTGCGGGGTCGACCACGAGGTCGGAACCGCGCCGACCAAGGACTACTCCGGCACCTTCGACCTGGGCGTCCCGCTCGTCGCCGACGCACTGGGCGACAGCCCGACCGTCGCCCTCGGCCGCGGCTTCGCGATGCTCTCGACGGCGCTGGCCAACACCGGCCACAACTGCACCGTCACCAGCGCGGCCGAGTCGCTGATGATGGCCAAGGAACACCTGGTCGAGACGTACGGCGACCTGCGCTACACGATCGGCAGCGGCTGCTCCGGCGGCTCGATCGCGCAGCAGACGATCGCGAACGCCTACCCCGGGATCTACCAGGGTCTGGTCGTGACCTGCTCCTACCCCGACTCGCTCTCGCCGGGCCTGCAGTTCTCCGACTACCACCTGCTCCGCAAGTACTTCGAGAGCTCCGAGCGGCTCACCGACGGCAAGTTCTGGAACCCGCTGCAGTGGGCGGCGGTCGAGGGCCACCTGCTGCCGCTCAACGCGGTCGCCGCCGACGAGGGCCTGTTCAAGCAGGCGGTCATGCCGACGCACCCGTGCGCCGGGGTCAGCGACCAGGAGCGCTACGACGCGGAGAGCAACCCCGGCGGCGTACGCTGCTCGATCATCGACGGCGCGATCAACATCTTCGGCCCGCGGCCGGAGAGCGTGTGGACGCCCCAGGAGAAGCAGATCGGGCGAGGCTTCGCGGGCTCGCCGCTGGACAACACCGGTGTGCAGTACGGCCTCGAGGCGCTGCGCTCCGGGGCGATCACCCCGGAGCAGTTCGTCGACGTCAACGAGAAGATCGGCGGGCTCGACATCGACGTCCAGCCGCGGGCACAGCGCTCGATCGCGGATCCGACGGCGCTCACCAACGCCTACCGCAGCGGGATGGTCAACACCGCCAGCAACCTGGCCGAGGTGGCGATCATCGACCACCGCGGGCCCGACCCGGGCATCGCGCACGACGCCCGCTGGTCGTGGGCGATGCGCGACCGGCTGACCCGGGAACAGGGGCACGCCGACAACCAGGTGATCTGGTACGGCGTGACACCCCTCATCGGCGACCCGAGCTACTCCAAGGAGGCGCTGCTCGCGATGGACCGCTGGCTGGCCTCCGTCGAGGCGGACGAGCGTGACGTACCGCTGGCGGACAAGATCGTCCAGGACCGTCCCGGCGACCTGCACGACCGGTGCACCCAGGCCCAGGGAGTCTCCAGCGAGGACGGCCTGTTCCTGCCGGTCGCCGACCCGCTCGTGGACGACCTGACCGGCGGCGCGCTCGACGGCCTGAACCCCGCCCTCAACCCGGTCCTGGACCCCGCGCTCAACCTGGTCGTCGACCCGGTCTCGGACCTGGTGTGCGGGCTCGGACCGGTCAGCGACCTGGTCAAGACCGACTTCGCGACACCGCGGATCGTGGCCGGCGACAACAACCACTCCGACAACGCCAAGTGCCGGCTCAAGCCGCTGCGTCGCACCGACGACTACGGCGCCTTCGGCCTCACCGACGCCCAGTGGAAGCGGCTGGAGGCCACCTTCCCCAGTGGGGTCTGCGACTACAGCAAACCAGGTGTGGGCTTCACCAGGACCGTGCCGTGGCTGACCTACCAGCGAGCCGACGGCTCGGTCGTCCACGGAGGTACGCCGATGGGCACGGCGCCGCAGTCGGCGCCGTTCGGTGGCGCGGCCGACGAGTAAAAGGCCAGCCGTCATCGCCGGCTCGCCGCTAAGGTCTCGCCCATGCCTTCCCCGGAGCCGACCTTCGTCCTCGTCCACGGCGCCTTCGCCAACTCGTTCTCGTTCGCACCGCTGCAGGCGGAGCTGGCGCTGCGCGGGTTCCGCTCCCTCGCGGTCGATCTCCCCGGCCACGGCTTCGAGGCGACGTTCCCGGCGGCCTACCAAGCACCCCAGGACCTCGCCGAGCTCGCCTCGGCTCCGGGTGGCATCAAGGGCGTCACCCTCGCCGACAACGTGGCTCGCCTCGTCTCGGTGCTCGAGCGGGCCAAGGAGCACGGCCCGGTGATCGTCGTCGCGCACAGCCGCGGCGGGATCACCCTGACCGCGACCGCCAACGCCCGCCCGGACCTGATCGACTCGATGGTCTACGTCTCGGCCTGGGCCCCGGTGGAGCTCGATGCGGTTGCGTACAACGCCGAGCCGGAGATGGCCTCCTTCGACGCCTCCGCGCTGATCGGCGCGGCCGCCGCGAACCCCGCTGACGTCGGCCTGCTGCGCTGCAACTTCCGCACCGCCTCCCCCGAGGTCCTCGCCGGCCTCAAGCACGCCTTCATGGCCGACGGCACCGACGACGAGTTCCGTACGTTCCTCAACACCTTCCAGCCCGACGAGAACCTCGACGCGGGTGGCCCTGAGGACCGCGCCCAGGTGTCGACATGGGGAACGGTGCCCCGTGCCTTCGTACGCCTCAGCGAGGACGTCAGCATGCCGACGGCGATGCAGGACCGGCTGATCCGCGAGGGCGACGCCCTCACCCCGGACAACCCGTACGCCGTCCACACCCTGACGTCGAGCCACCTCGGCTGGCTCGTCCACCCGGCGCCGGCCGCCGACCTCCTCGCGGAGATCGCGGCCGGCTGACGAGGCCGCTCAGAGCGCACTCACCACGGCACGGGTCCGTTGGCGTCGACGAACGTCCCTGACGGGGCGTCGTCGGGCAGGGTCGCCGCACGGACGATCACCTCGGCGGCCTGGTCCGCCGTGGTGGGCGCGTTGTCCCGGTTGATCGGGGTCAGGTCGGTCTGCACGAATCCCGGGCACACCGAGGTCACCTTGACGGGAGTCTCGGTGAGCGCCTTCGCCAGCGCGATGGTCACGTTGTTCAGCGCGGCCTTCGACGACTGGTAGGCGGGCACGACCATCCCGTAGTAGGGAGACTCCGGGTTGGTCTGGTCGGCCAGTGAGGCCATCGTGGTCGTCACGTTCACGATCCGCCCCGCCTCGCTCTTCCGGATGAGCGGCAGGAACGCCTCGAGGACGGCGACCGCGCCGATCAGGTTGGTCTCGTAGGTGAGCCGGAACATCTCGAGGTCGACGACCTCGGCCGGGTCGGGGTTGGTGGCCTCCGGAAGGACGCCGGCGTTGTTGACCAGAACGTCGAGGTGCCCGTACGTCGCGGCGACATGATCAGCAGCGCCCTGCACGCTGTCGCGGTCGGTGACGTCCAGTTGGAGTGCCGACGCCGAGTGGCCGTCGCGGTTCAGCCGTTCGACTTCGGCCTCGAGGTCCTCGGGACGGCGGGCGGTCAGGATGACGTGGCTGCCGCTCCGGGCCAGCTGGCGTGCCGTGGCCTGGCCGATACCGCGGCTGGCTCCGGTGACAAGGGCGACCTTCATGTGCTTCCCATCGTTTGAGTTGGTTGTGTCATGAACCATCCAACGGGTCTCGGGCGGCGGTTTCCGGCGGTAATCAGACGTCGCACGGCACGGCAGTCCACGAACTAGGTCCAGGACTCTTGACCCAGTAATCCGGGCCAGGCATCCTCCTGCTGCTGTTGGCGCGATCGCTCCTCGCTACGGCAGCATGAGCCCATGAAGAGTGATGGGAACCCCGACACCCTCGAGTTCTACGTGACGACCGGGTACGGCAACGACGGCTGCCTCAAGGTCTACATGTCGCCGTCGATCGCAGATGAGGTCCGCGCCCTCTTCGACGAGCACGGTCTTGCCCACAGCAGGAGCGGTGAGTACTCGCAGGGGAACGAGCTGATCATCGCGTCCGTTGAGGTGATCCAGACCGCCGGCGGGCTCACGGCGCTCGGGTACATCATCAGGACCCTGGTCCACCGCCACGACGGGAAGAAGTTCCGGTTCGACCGAAACGCCGGGACGGTCGATGCCGAGGGCTACTCGGAGGAGGAAGTCACGCGCCTCCTCGAGAAGACCGCCCAGATGCAGGCCAAGGTGGACGCGCAGTGGCAGAAGGAACTCGACGCGCTCAAGGCGCGGGAAGCTGCCACCGACGACCAGCAGCCCGATCAGTAGCCGCCGGTCAGGCGGCGTGGACGTCCCTCGCGATGGCCAAGCAGCGCTCGGCCCCCTCGGCACCGGTCAGCGCGACCGACGTGAGGACCTCGGCCCAGCGCTCGTACTGAGCCACCTCCACCGGGTCCGCAATCTCCAGATCACCCCGGCGGCCTCGACCGTGACGACCTGGTCACGCTGATACCAGCCGTGCCCGACCACCACCGGGATCTCGCTGAGCGGAATCACGCCGACCGTCGCCTTCGCGCTCGTCGCCAGGCCGGCGATGTGCTCTAACTGCGCACGCATCACCGCATGGCCACCGATCCGAGCATCTAGGGACGCCTCGGCGATCAAGACCGTAACCTCGCGGCCGGGGTCGTACAGGATCGGACCCCGCCGCCGGGCCGGGTCGGCGGTTCGACCCTTCCTGGAGGCCGGACCCGTCCGGTGGCACTTCTATCTCAACCCGGGGTCGGTCGACGCGGAGAAGGCGACCCGAGTCGGCGGGATCCTGTATCACGGCCCCGATAGGTGGGTTGCCGCCCCGCCCTCGCGGAACCCGTCGATGGGCCGCATGAGGTGGAATGTCCACCCGATGCTGACCCAGTGGCGAACCTACCGTCCTACCAGCGTCCTTGAGTCGTTCGGGATCGTCTGACCTACTATCCGGGCTGATTCGACCCACCACCCCCGGCGTGGGACCGATCGCCGGGACAGAGTAACGGACACTTCAATGGGACATTTTTCCTAGGCATAATCTGCTAGCGTGCGAAGTATGACCGCCAACTGGACTGAGCGCGCCTACCTGGAGACCCACCCGTGGATCAACTTCAGCCTCAACATCGTCGAGTTCTCCCATGCCACCTGGCTCCTGTTCGGCGAGGCCGAATCCAAGTGCAGCCATGTCGCGGGTGTCCCGCTGCGGCCAGAAGTCGCGCGGAAGCTTCACACCGTCTACCTGAGCAAGGGTATTCACGGCACCACGGCGATTGAAGGAAACACCCTCTCGGTCGAAGAGGTCGCGGCGAGGGTCGAAGGCGACCTGCCGCTGCCGCCATCACGGGAGTACCTGGGCCGTGAGATCGACAACATCGTCGACGCCTGCAACGACATCGCCAACGACGTCGTCGAGGGCCGGTCGGCAGCGCTAACTCCGGGTCGAATCAAGGAGTTCAATCAGCGGATTCTTGCCGAGCTTCCACTCAAGGAAGGCGTCGTGCCTGGCCATGTGCGTACGCACAGCGTCGGGGTAGCAGGATACCGAGGCGCCCCTGCCGAGGACTGCGAATACCTCCTGGAGGAGCTGTGCTCCTGGCTCGAGCGCATCGACCGCCAGATCGAGCAGCAAGAGGAGCTTCGGTTCACCCTCGTCGTCATGAAGGCGATCCTCGCCCACCTCTACATCGCTTGGATCCACCCCTTCGGCGACGGCAACGGCCGAACCGCCCGGCTGATCGAATTCGAGCTGATGGTTCAGGCTGGCATCCCGCTCCCCGCCGCCCACCTGCTGTCCGACCACTACAACCGGACGCGAGAGGTCTACTACATCGAGCTCGACAAGACGAGCCACGGCAGCTTCGCGATCGAGCCGTTCGTGCGGTACGCGCTCCGTGGATTCGTTGACGAACTCCGCGAGCAGTTGGCCGTGATCCGCGAGGAGCAGATGGAGGTGACCTGGGAGAACTACGTGCACTCTCACTTCCGCGACCACGAGACACCGGCCCGCCGCCGGCAGAAGCATCTAGTTCTGGACATGCCCAAGGGCGAGGTCGTGCCCATCGGAAAGCTTCGAGAGGTGAGCATGCGAGTCGCGCTGGAGTACAGCTCCAAGACGGCCAAGACCGTCACCCGAGACGTCAACGCGCTGACGGACTGGGGCCTCGTCCGCCGCGTGCGTGGAGGGGTCATCGCCAACCGAAAGGTCATCAAGGCATTCCTCCCTGTCAAGAGCGTCGACGGGCACGTGTAAACGAAGGGCCCACTTGCAGCCCAGACCCCCGGTCGAGTGGATCCAACGAGACCACATCCTAGAGCTCGACATGGACCCCGCCAGCGCCTCAGGCTCGCCTGGGCCGCCCAGAATCCCAAATCCGTCCGGATCGACCCCGACTGATCGCGGCTGGCTGATCCTCATGGCGAAAACGTTTTCCCGCGTTGACGCCACCCCTGGTTCACTGTCCCGGTGGCATCCTCCCCCGGCTCCCTGTGGCACACCCTGATCCACCTCCGCGGCAACCCGCGCGCGTGCGTGTGGACGGAGCCGATGTGGGGCCTGTCGATGGCGCTGGTGCTGCCGTACCTCTCCGTCTTCATGCTCACCCTCGGGCTGCACGACGCACAGATCGGCCTGCTGGCGACCGCCGGGATGATCTCCCAGGTGTTCTTCGGGCTCGCCGGCGGCATCATCACCGACCGGATGGGACGTCGGCTGACGAACGCGGTCTTCGACGTGATCGCCTTCGTGATCCCCTGTCTGATCTGGGCATTCGCCCAGGACTTCTGGGCCTTCCTGGCCGCGTCGCTGCTCAACGGGGCGCTGCAGGTCACCGCGAACGCCTGGGACTGCCTGATGGTCGAGGACGCCGAGCGCGACCAGCTCACCGGCATCTACTCGCTCGTGCGGGTCGCGGCCGACTGCTCGGCGCTCTTCGCCCCGATCGCCGCCTTCATGGTCGCGCAGTTCGGCCTGGAGCCGGCGGTGCGGGTGCTCTTCATCAATGCCGCGGTCGTGATGCTGGCCAAGGTCATCCTGCTGTACGCCGCCTCCACCGAGACCCGACAGGGCCGGATCCGGATGGAGCAGACCCGCCACGAGAGCCTCTGGCGGCTCTTCGTCGGTTACCGCGAGGCCGCGAGGCTGCTGGCCCACTCGCGCGGCTCGCTGCTGGCGCTGGCCATCGCCGCCGTCGTCGCGGCCGTCACCCTCGTCAACGCCACCTTCTGGCAGGTCCTGGTCAACCAGCACCTGCACGTGCCCGACCCGGTGCTGCCGTTCTTCCCGATGGTGCGCTCGCTGCTGTCGGTGCTCTTCCTCTTCACCCTCATCCGCCGGCTGACCTCGGGGCATGACCTCAAGCAGGCGACCTTGTGGGGCTTCGGCATCTATCTGGCCGGCCAGCTCGTGCTCGTCGTGATCCCGGCCGCCGAAGGTGACGCCGGCGTCGTGACGTACGCGCTTCTCGGGGTGTGCCTCCTCCTCGACGGCTTCGGCGCGGGGATGCTCTTCATGCTCTCGGAGTCGCTCGTCGCCTTCCACGTCGACAAGGACGAGCGGTCACGGGTGATGGCGCTGCAACGCACCGCGGTGATGCTCGCTGCCGCCCCGTTCGGCTGGATCTCCGGTTGGCTCTCCGGGATCGACCGCACCTATCCGTTCTGGCTGACCAGCGCGTTGCTCGCTATCGGCCTGGTCACCGCCGCCGTCTGGTGGACCGGGCCTCGCAGCGAGCAGCCGGTCGAGGTCGTGACGGCGGATCGAGCCTGACTGGCGTGCGGTCCTGGACGCCCTCGCTACCGAGTGGGGGGACTCCAGCAACACGGGCGCCCGGACCGCACCCGGAAGTGATAGCACGCATCCTGCGCCGAGCATCGCCAAACCTCGATATCTGGTAACAGATGTTCTCATCCGAGCCGGCTGTCGACGTCTCGGACGGGAGTATCCGCGGCCCTGCATTACTCAGCGGCTCAAGTCAGGGCGAAGGTGCTGGAGCGCCGTCCCGCGGTGCCACCGACGGTGAGCGCACCGCGGTCGTGCTGGAGGTAGTCGCCGCGGTCCGTGGCCACCTGCAGCGAGATCCCGCCCTTGACCGGGATCCGTCGGAAGCTGGCCTCCGCGGCGTACGCCGGGCCGGACTCGACCGGGTCGATCCGGACAGTGCCGCCGGTGACCCGGACGTACCGGTCGGGGAAGTTGACCGACTGCAGCGACTCCGACCCGTCGCCCGCCAGACCGGGGACGAAGCGGAACTGGCTGTCGGCGAGTTCCCTGGGGGCATGGTCCACCCGCACGGCGTACTCGTAGTGGCGTACGAACGAGCCCGGCGCATCCAGCGGGGTGAGCCGCACGATCGGCCCGCCCTTTCCGACCGGGATCCCGAACATGGGTGTGCCGTCCGCGTGCCACACGACCTTCTGCACGCGAGCGTGCCGGTTCGGGTCGTAGAGGGGATCGCCGGTGATGTCGCGGTAGTCCCGGGCGTGGTAGACGAGAACATCGGTCACGCCGTCCTCGGCGACCGTGAACGAGTTGTGGCCCGGGCCGTACTGCCCGGTCTGCACGTTCGTCGTGAACACCGGATCGGGGCTCTTGACCCACGACGCCGGGTCGAGCAGGTCGGCGTCGGCCGAGGCGGTGAGCAGGCCCATGCAGTAGCGCGAGTCGGTGGCGCTGGCCGAGAACGTCATGAAGACGCGGCCGTTGCGGACCAGGACGGCGGGCCCCTCGTTGACCTTGAAGCCCTGCACCTCCCAGCTGCGGGTCGGCGTCGCGATCCGCGCCGGGAAGGTGCTGATCGCGAACGGGGAGGCCATCTCGGCGATGTAGAGGCTGGTGTTCACCGCGATCTCGGGCTCGCTCTGCGCCCAGACCAGGTAGCGGCGGCCGGCGTGCTCGAAGGTGGTGGCGTCGAGGGCGAAGCTCTGCCACGGCGTGACGATCTGCTGCGGTGCGCCCCAGCCCGCCGGGTCTCGCGGGTCGGCGAGCGCCGACTCCATGACGTACATCCGGATCCGGAAGACGTCGTCGGAGTCGCCGGCCGCGAAGTAGACGTACCAGCGACCGTCGATGCGGTGCAGCTCCGGCGCCCAGATGTGACCGCCCATCTTCCCGCTCGCGGGCCGGCGCCAGATCACCGACTCCGCCGCGGTGGCCAGACCGGCGAGCGAGGCCGACCCGCGGATCACCAGACGGTCGTACTCGGGAACGGAGCCGGTCAGGTAGTACATCCCGTCGACGGGCCGGGTGACGAACGGGTCAGCCCGGCGCTCGACGAGCGGGTTGAGGGTCGGCACTCCCCAGATCTCGGCGTCGCTGGGCATCGGCGTGGGCGGCGCCGCGGCGGCCGGCGCGACGTGCCCGGCGAGGGCGGCGGCGGCCCCGAGGCCGACCCCGGCCTGCAGGAGGTGTCGTCTGCTGAGGCCGGCCCGGAGACTGAGGTGGTTCAGGTGATCGGACATGGATGCTCCCCTACCGGGTCTGGATGCGGATGAAGGTCACGGAGTACGGCGCGAAGGTGCGCGTGAAGGTGCTGTCCACGCCGCGGATGGTGCTGGTGACCGGCTTGATGGGCTGCGCGGTACGGGTGTTCTGCGCCTCCGGATCGCCGCTGATGACGGTCATCTGCGCCCTGGAGGCGACCTTGACGCCGAGGTCGACGCGGGTGACCGCCGGCTCGGCCTGGGCGTTGACGACCTTGACGAGCAGGTCGCCGGTCGTCTCGTCACGGGTGACCACCTGCGCGAACGGCTCGGTGACCTGGTCGTCGTCGAAATCCTGGAAGAGCTGGCCGTCGAGGAAGAGCCGGACGTGGGTGCCGCGGACCTCGATGCGTACGTCGTAGGTGCGCCCGGTCTCGACCGAGTGACCCTCACGGGCGACCAGGGTCTCCTTGCCGCCGTTGGTGGCCTTCTCGACGACGGTGCGGGTGTTGTTCCAGCCCCCGATGTTCCACCAGTAGAAGTTGCCGGAGTCCTTCACCCCGAACGCGACCAGGAAGCCCTCGGCGCCGGACAGCTTCGTGGCCTTGAGCTTGATGTCATAGTCGCTCGCGGTGATGTCCGCGGCCCCGACCAGGGTGTCCTGGGCGGCAGCGTCCGTCTGGGTGTAGGCACCGTCGACGACCGACCAGCTGCCTCGGTTGGCCAGCGAGCTCCAGCCCTCGGCGTCTCCGTCCTGGAAGTCGTCGGCGAACAGCTCGGTGCCGTCAGGGGCGGTGACCGACACGTCGTCGTACGCCGCGGAGGTGGCCCAGGTGGAGAGGCCGACGCCGCCGGTGATGGGCTGCGCCTCGATCACCTTGCCGGTCGCCTCGCTGGGTACGACCCGGTCACCGACGTTGTTCATGAACAGCTTCTGGACCTCGTAGCTCGCCGAGCTCCAGGACTGGTCGTTGTCGAACCAGATCATGTCCGGGCGCCACTGCACGTGGTCGATGTTGGCCAGCAGCGGGGCGTAGGAGGCGAGCCGCACGACGTCGGCGTTGCGCTCGAGCCCGGTCATGTACGCCGCTTCGGACAGCGCGTTGAAGAGCTTGTTGTCCTGGGAGGCGTACTCGCCGAGGAAGACCTTCGGCCCGTTGCGGTCGTAGCTGTCGTAGCGGTCGTTGTTCTGCAGGAACCAGGTCGGGGAGTTGTAGTAGTGCTCGTCGACCATGTCGACCCCGGCGGCCCGGTTCTGTGCCCAGTGCTGGTCGAAGAGCGCGCCCTGGTCGTCGGGGCCGGAGTTGCTGATGATCGTGATCTCCGGGTGGCGCGCCTCGATGGCCGCGCGGAACTTCTCGAACCGCTCGAAGAACTCCGTCGGCAGGTTCTCCTCGTTGCCCACGCCGAGGTGGGTGAGTCCGAACGGCTCCGGGTGTCCCATCTCCGCGCGCAGGGCGCCCCACTCGGAGTCGACCGGGCCGTTGGCGAACTCGATCAGATCGAGGGTGTCCTGGATGTAGCGCTGCAGCAGGGCTTCGTCGTCGGTGACTCGGTTCTGGCCGCAGCCGGTGACCAGCGCCGGTACGACCGGCAGCGGCATCGCGCCGATGTCCTCGGCGAACTGGAAGTATTCGTAGTAGCCCAGTCCGTAGGACTGGTTGTAGCCCCAGAAGTTGGCGTTCGTCGCGCGCTCCTCGACCGGGCCGACGGTGTCCTTCCACTGGTAGGACCGGGCGCGCTGCCAGCCGGAGGCGGCGTCGTAGCCGGACATGCTGCCGGTGTTGACGAGACAGCCGCCCGGGAAGCGGACGAACTCCGGCTCGAGCGCGGCGATCTTCTCGGCGAGGTCCTTGCGCAGCCCGTTCTCGCGGCCCATGAAGGTGTCCTCGGGCATCAGCGAGACCATGTCGAGGCGGAGGGTGCCGACGCCCTCCCCCTGCAGCCACAGCCGCGCGGAGTCGGTCGTGGACGTCGCGGTGAAGGTGCCGGCGTACTTCTTCCAGGTGTCGCCGTCCACCTGGATTCGGACCGGGTCGGCGTACGCGGTGGCGCCGGACTCGTCGCGCAGCGACACGGTCAGCGGCGTACCGCCGGCGGTGTCCGAGCGTGCCCAGACCGAGAAGTCGTAGCTCTTGCCGGTCTCGAGCGCGACGCCGTTGTTCCAGCCACCGTTGGAGACGCCGTACGTGCCGCCGGCGGTGTTGGTCAGGGACAGCTGCAGGTAGGTGCGGTTGCGCTCGTTGAGCCGGGAGCCGTCGTTGACGGGCGTGGCGGTACCGCTGCCTCCGCCCTCACCTCGCGGGGTCCAGGCGGTCAGCCCGGTGTAGGAGCGGTTGTCGGCCGGCAGGAACTCGAAGGACCGGTTCCGCACGAGCTCGGCGTAGAGACCGCCGTCGGCGGCGTAGTTGATGTCCTCGAAGAAGACGCCGTACATCGAGTCGCTGATCTCGGGCCCGGCCTGACCGGCGTGGGCTGTGATCGTGTAGTCGGGTTCGGGTGCAGCGGCTCGTCGGTCCGCGCCGAGGCTGGGCGCTGCGTAGGACAGGGGCAGGGCGAGGACGGTGGCGGCGGACAGGACGGTCAGCAGACGGATTCTGTGCACGATGGTCTCTCCTCAGAACACGCGGTAGGCGGTGCGGATGCGGTCCAGCTCGGCCTTGGTCACCGGCAGAACGGTCCCGTGGCGGGGGCGGCTGGGAAGCTGGTAGTCGCTGGAGATCCGGAAGAAGCCCGAGTCCAGGTCGGTGGTCTCGAACGGCACGTACCCGCGGCCGCCGAACTCGTCGATGAACAGGTACCACTTGTCCTCGGTGTTGGACTTGAAGATCGTCGGCCCCTCGCCGCGGTCGATACCCGGGTTCTCGGCCGTCGCCTTGCCGATGCACTCCGCGACGAAGCTCCAGTCCAGGTCGAGCAGCGAGGTGGCCTTCTCCTCGACGATGAACTTGCTGCAGGGCGTGGTGGAGGTGTTGTTCCGCTCGTCCTTGGTGAACCGGTAGTAGGTCCCCTCGTGCTCGACGACGGTGGAGTCGATCACCGAGTAGCCCGGGTCGATCCAGACCTGGGGCTCACTGAAGGTCCGGAAGTCCCGGGTGGTGACGTAGACCATCCGGTTGTGGGTGTTGCCGGCATGCTCGGGGTCGGACTCGTCGTAGAGCTTCGAGGCCCAGAAGACGACGTACGCACCGATCCCCTCGTCGTAGTAGGCCTCGGGCGCCCAGGTGTTCCCGGCCTGTGGCGAGGACACCCGGACGTGGCGCTGCTCGGACCAGTTCACGAGGTCCGTGGACTCCCAGATCTCGATGTAGCGGCTCCCGCGGCGCTGTGCCGCGTCCCAGTCCCCGTTGCCGTAGATCTTGAGGTCGGTGGCGATCAGGTAGAACTTGTCGCCCTCCGGGGAGCGAATGATGAACGGGTCGCGTACGCCCTTGTCGCCGTGCTGCGACCGCAGCACCGGCTGGCCGCCGTTGAGCTCGTCCCAGTGGAGCGGGTCGTTGCCCCTGCTGGCGGCGAGGTAGACCTGCTCGCCGTCCGCCGTCCCCTCGCCCGTGAAGTAGGCGAAGGTGTAGCCCTCGAGCGGCTCCTGCTTGGGCAGCGGCAGGACCGTCAGCCGGAACTGCCGCTTGTCCTTGACCTTGCCCAGGCTCACGGTGGCATTGAGTGCCAGGCGGACGGCCTTCTCGCCGTACGCCGGCCGGTTGACCTCGCCGGTCGGGGTCACGATCGTGGGCTCGCTGGAGGTCCAGCTGACGGTCGTGCCGTGCAGGCCCTGGGTCGGCAGCGTGATGTTGCCGCGGATCTGGTCGGCGTCCCAGACCTTGAGCGCTGCTGCGGCGCGGGTGACCTTCTCCTCGTCGCTGATGTCGGCCGGCACGTTCACGGTGAACGCCTCGGGCTGGCTGGCGGAGCCGTGGGTTGCGGTGGCGGTGAGGGTCACGGTGGCGTCGGGGCTGCCGTAGGGCGGGCGGGTGACGTCACCGGTCGCGGAGACGACGGCGGGGTCGGAGGAGGCCCAGGTGAAGGTGGAGCCGTTCGGGCCGCTGGCCGGGAGCGAGAGGTCACTGACAACGCGAGACGTGTCCCCCAGGTCCAGCCAGGCGAGGTCGCGCTCGACGCGCTGCTCGTCGGTGACGTGGCCCAGCTCGTGGACCTCTGCCGCCGTCAGCGCCCGGTCGTACATCCGGAAGTCGCGCACCTGCCCCTTCAGGTGACGGTCGCCGCTATAGACCGATCGACCGAGGTAGTTCGCCGTCGTGACCCCGTTGCCGATCTGAGCGGGCGTGATGGTCACGCCGGTGCGGCGGGCGACCTCGACACCGTCCTCATAGAGCACCGCGGTGCCGTCGGCGAGCGTATAGCTGATCGTCTTCCAGGTGTCGCGGACCAGGTTGCGGCCCGCTGTGACCGTCTGCTCGGTGCTCCAGTTGCCGGTGGCGATCGACGTCCGGTAGGCGTTGCCGGTCGTGAAGAGGTAGCCGTTGCCCGAGCCGTTGGAGCCGGTGTTGCCGAGGCCCCAGATGAAGTAGGGCGTGGCCTGGTCCGCTGCGATCTTCACCTCGAGGGAGACGGTGATCGACGTCATCCCGGCCATCACGTCGTTCGGCAGCCTGACGTGGCCGTTGGTGCCGCCGAGGGACAGCCCCTCGCTGCCGAGCCAGGTCGCGTCACCGGAGAGGGTGCCGTTGCGGCCGGCGCCCGACTCGTCGACGACCGTGGTGCCGGTGGTCTGGTCGAGGGGATAGTGGACGACGAGCCCTACGTCGCTCGCGCCCTGCGCCGGCGCGGTGGTCACCAGGCCGGCCAGCATCAGGGGCAACGACGCGAGCGCCGCCAGAGTGCGCACGAGATGCTTCCGGCGCGGGTTGTCGGGGGTCGGTTTCGACTGGTCCATCTGCGCTCCAGGGTCAGCTTTGGACAAACGCCGGGCTACTCATGTGTGACTGCGATCACATGAATGTGAGCGCTAACATAACCAGGGGGCTGAGGCTGTCGTCAAGAGCCGCCGGCCAAGTCTCTTGGGCGGTCCCGCCGACTGCTCCCCGACGGGCGCGGTGCGCAAAAACAAGGGAACCCCCGCCGTTCCTGCCGTGTTTCGGCTGGTCAGACGAGGGTTTTGGTGGAGCCGCCTGTCGGAATCGAACCGACGACCTTCTCATACGAGGGCGTTCCTGACCAGTTCCATGAGGATCCGCACACATCCCAACAGGCCCGAGGCGAGAACCATTACGGCCATCGCGCCGAAGAACACAGTGCCGAAGGTCTGATTCAGCTTCTCGCCCGCTGTCAGTTCCTGCCACTCGAGTCGTCGCCATTCGAACTGAACGGGCCACCTCGAATGAACCTCTTTATCGAACAGTCGCCGGTTGTACTGGACGATCCAGCGCCACCACATCAGTGACGACCAGGCGAGAAGGGAGCCAAAGGCCAACAGGGCCCCGGTACCGAAGATGAGCGCGACCACCAGACCCGGCCCTTCCGACCACAATGTTCGCGCCAAAGTTAACCGAAGGCAGGCCGCCTCGTCAGGGCTTCGGTGATGAGGGCGCGCATCTGGCCAGCTCGAGTACAGGCTCGACAGACCCGACGAGGAGCGGACAAGTCCCAGGAGTGGTGTAACGCCGCGTTCTGCTCCTTCGGCCCATTCGTCAGCCTGTTCGACCAGAGTGGCGCCGACCAGATCACGCGGTGGCCGCACCGTCGTCCGACGTACACGCCGGCAACGACCTGGGCGACCGCGCTACACCACTATCGGGGACTCAACTGATGTCCTGGACCATCACGGCAACGCTTGGCCACAGAGTCCGGAGGGTTCCGAATCCGTCCTCCTCCACCTGTACGGCGCCGTCCTCACCTCGACGGTTTCGACAGACCAACAGCTCAGCTCCTGCCGACGACACCGCGAACGGGATCGGCGGGATCGAGTCCCAACGATGCTCATCGAAGGTCGGGTCAAGTTCCACGGGCCCTCGTTTCGGACGTTCAGCCCGCTCCGCGGGAGACGGCGGGCGGCCCATCCGTGCTGGCGTCCCGAGCCGTTCGATCCCGGCGAGGATCTCCTCGCTGGTGAACGGGCGATAGCCACCCGGAAGAATTCGGTACGCCGCCGGCCCGGTCGCACCGTCACAAAGCCTCATCAGGTCGGCGAGCTGGGACGGCACCCGTCGCCACCCGTCACGCAGGGAGCCCAGCGCATCGCCCGGTGCGGGAGGTCGCAGTGTGGCGTACGCCTCGGGGTCCGCTCGCCGCAGCCGCTCCATGGCCTGCCGCCAGGACAAGTCGGACCAGGATGTCGCATCATGGGCAGAGTCCCACCACATCTCGCCGTCCCCGCCGAGCACCGGGACATAGTCAGAGCCGCCGCGCCCACCGCTCACCGGGCTTCCCGTCTCCAGACCGTCCGCGACCTCCTCGAGCATGGCGAGAAGACTCGGCCACACCTTCTTCCCGACATACCCGAACTCGTACTCGACGACCTTCACTGCACCTCGATCGTCTCCGTCACCGTGCTCGATCACCAGCGTCGCACCAGAGCCATCGACAGCGAACTCGATCCACTCGAGCTCATCCGGGATGTCACCGGCCCAGTCTCGGACACCGTCGAGGAGCTCGAAGCGACGAATCTTCGATGCCGGCATCAGGCTGACGCTCGGCGCCAACAGGACTCCGGCGTTGAGTTCACCATCCACGACGGTGAGCAATGTCGCGAGCTGAGGGTCCAGATCGAACTTCGCCACCAGGTCCTTGATCACCCCGGCAGGAGCCGGCGGCCGGGCCATGCCCAGGTTGTACGGCGCCCACTCCTCCAACCACGCTCTGATGCGCTCCCAGGCAGCAGTGACCTCGGGAACGAACGGCACTTGCACGGAGGACTCGGAAGGCATGGCGCGCATCATTGCAGGCACCACCGACATCAACGTTGTGCCGCCAAGAACCTCAGAGGCACGAGGCCTACCAAGCACGACCGGGTGGGGTCCGGGGCCACAAACCGGCGAGGCGGGCGTATGACAATGAAGAACCCCCGTCATCCCTACCCTATTCGGGCTGGTCAGACGAGGGTTTCTATCCGAGCCGCCTGTCGGAATCGAACCGACGACCTTCTCATTACGAGTGAGACGCTCTGCCGACTGAGCTAAGGCGGCGCACCGTCAGCCGTTACCGCATGAAGCGGGTCTGGTTGAGCGGACCGGATGAGTGTACCGAGACTGCGCGCTCGACACTAAAACGGTGCGCCTCGACGTGCTCGTCGATGGTCATGCGGGTGGGCTTGCCCTTGCCGATGAGGCGGCCCAGGCGGCGTACGCCGTGCTTCATTGTTGCTGTGCTCTTCTCTGAACGTGGGTCAACCACCGACTGCGGACACAGGGGTGGTGATTCAATGATGACCCCCGGCGATTCATAGAGGTAGACGATCTTTCCTTGGAAAGTCATAGGATGTCTCTATGTTGTCGCTGCACCAGCTCCGCGTGTTCCTCGCGGTCTACGAGCATGGCTCGCTGACCGCGGCGGCGGACGAGCTCGGGTATGCGCAGCCGTCGATCTCGGAGCAGGTCAGAGGCCTCGAGCGTACGCTCGGCGTCCAGCTCTTCCGGCGCGTCGGGCGTGGGGTGGTGCCGACCGGGGTGGCCGACGAGCTGAGGCCGCACGCGGAGCGTACGGTCGCGGCCGCGGAGGACGCGCGCAGGGCCGTGCAGGCGGTGAAACAGTTCGAGACCGGGACGATCCGGTTCGGGATGTTCGGGATCGCGCGGCTCTACGGCGGCGCCGGTCTGGTGGCGGACGTGCTCGACCGGTACCCGGGCGTGCGCGTCGAGCTGACGGGGCAGAACTCAGCCGAGGTCCAGGAGGACCTGCGACGCGGACGGCTCGAAGCGGCGATGCTGCTCGTCGGCAGCGTCTCCGGTCCGGGCCTGAAGGTCACACCCGTGGCACGCGACGAGCTCGTCTACATCTCGGCCGACCCCGCTCACCTGGCCACGCCGGTCACCCCGCACCGGCTCTCGCTGGCCTCGCTGGTCATGTCCGACACGAGCTGGAGCGCCGAGGACCCCACCCGGGTCACCATCCGCAACCTGCTCCACGAGACCGGCCGCAACCCACCCAGCCGGATCGAGGTCGAGGACATCGAGACGGCAGTCGAGCTGGTGGGGATGGGCTATGCCGACAGCGTCATCGCCAAGGGAGCAGCCGAACAGCTGCTCCCCCGGCTGGCGCCGAAGGCCGGCTGGGTGTCGCTGCGGCCCAGGACGTACGACACGTTCGCCGTCGTCCACCGCACCGACGCCACCCTCTCCCCCGCCGCCACGCTGATGATCGAGCTGGCCACCAAACGGATCCAGGCCATCGCGGACCCGGTCCACCGGCGCTAGCCCGGTGTCGCTCAGTCGCAGCCGTAGCCGTCGTTGTCGGCGTCGAGGCGCCACGGGTCGGAGCTGTTGTTGACCCGGACAGGCTTCTTGTAGCCCGGGATCTCGCCGCAGTCACGGTCGTTGGTCGAGGTGGCGTTGAAGACCTGCTCGCCGTTGGCGTACGTGTAGTCCAGACCCGAGACGCGCTTCTTCAGGTAGAACGACGCGGACACGTCGGCGCGCCGGTTGGCGTCGCCGGCGAACTTCCAGCGGTAGTAGCGGCTGACCTTGGGCGTCACGATCACGGCGCACTTGCCGTACCTGTTCGTGACGCAGGAGGTCACGCTCATCCAACGGCCGCTGGCCCTCTTCTGCAGGTGGATGCGCTTGCCCTTGATCGGGTTGCCGCCCGCGGTCAGCTTGCCGACGGGTCGGTAGGACCTCGTCCCGTACGGCTTGGCGGAGACCTTGATGACCTTGGTGATGACCTTGGCCGACACGGTGGCCGCGGGCGTGGCTGCGTGGGCGGGCTGGCTGATGACGGGGGCGACCGCGATCGCCAGGGCGGCGACCGCAGAGGCAGCGAATGCCTTCGTCGTCGAACGGACTCGCTGGTTCATGATCACGTGCTCGTGACCCTTCTTCTCGAGGTGAAATGACGAGAAGTGATCCTCTGGGTCAGTGAGATCCAGCGGGCGGAGACGGTGAGGACCCACCCCACATGGGGTAAATCAGCACTCCAAGCCGTCGTCGGGAACCTTGCCGTCGACCAGGTAGTCGTCGATGGCGTCGTCGACGCAGCCGTTGCCCTGCATGTAGCCGGTGTGGCCGTCGCCGTCGCGGGAGACGAGTACGCCGTTGTCGAGAGCCTTGGCGAGGGCCTCGGCCCACTCGTAGGGCGTGGCCGGGTCGCGAGTGGTGCCGACGACGACGATCGGGTTGGAGCCCTGGGCGTCGATCTCGGGCTCCGGCTCGGTGGCCTTGAACTTCTCCGCGGCGCAGCCGTTGAGCATCCAGGCCAGGGCGGCGCCGAAGGTGGGAGCGGCCTCCTCGAAGGCGGGCAGCTGCTTGCGTACGTCCTCGGGGCTGAGGCCGGAGGAGTCGTCGAGGCAGTTGATCGCCCAGTTGGCCTCCATCGTGTTGTTGATGTAGCCGCCCTCGGGGTCGCGGCCCGCGTAGTTGTCCGAGAGGCTCATCAGCTGGGAGCCGTCGCCCTTCATCGCCGCCTGGAGGGCGTCGGTGAGGTAGGGCCAGTAGGACTCGACGTAGAGCGGGGTGATCAGGCCGTAGAGCGCGTTGCCGGCGGTCAGCTCGCGGTCACCGGCAGGCAGCGGCTCGGCGTCGATGTCGGCCATCAGCTTCTGGACGCGCTCGACGCCCTCGTCGACGGTGTCGCCGAGGAAGCAGTCGCCCTCGTCGACGCAGTTCTCGACGTAGGAGCGGAGCGCGACCTCGAAGCCCTTCGCCTGGGCGAGGTTGGCCTCGAGGACGCTCAGCCCGGGCTCGATCGCACCGTCGAGCACGAACCGGCCGACCCGGTCGGGGTAGAGCTCGGCGTAGGTGGAGCCGAGCTGGGTGCCGTAGGAGGCGCCGAAGTAGTCGAGCTGGTCCTCACCGAGGGCAGCCCGGAGTACGTCCATGTCCCGAGCCGCCTCGACGGTGCTGACGTGGGCGGAGATGCCGTCCTTCTGGGCCGCGCAGCCGTTGGCCATCTCGACGCCGGTGTCGACGTACGCCTTCTCCTCGGCCGGGGTGTCGGGGTCGGGGTCGACCGCGACGTAGGCGTCGAGGCTCTCGTCGTCGAGGCAGTCGACCGGGGTGCTCTGCCCGACACCACGCGGGTCGAAGCCGACGATGTCGTAGGAGTCGCGGACGGTGGAGCTGAAGGACTGGTTGTTGTAGAGGGCGTACTCGATGCCGGAGCCGCCCGGGCCGCCCGGGTTGATCGCCAGCGAGCCGATCTTCTTCTCGTTGGCCGGGTCCTTGATGACCGAGACCTCGATGGTGCGGCCGGTCGGGTCGGAGTAGTCGAGCGGGACCTCGAGGGTCGCGCACTCGAAGGCGCCGTTGCAGTCCTTCCAGTCCAGCTTCTGACTGTAGAAGGTCTGCAGCCCCTCGTTCGGGGCCGCGGTCGCCCCCGCGCTCGGACTCACCTGGTCGGCGTCGGGGGTGCCGCTGTCGGCACCGCAGCCTGCGGCGATCACGGTCAGAGCGGTCAGCGCGGCGGCGCCGGTCACTGCTTTGAGTTTCACTGATCTCCTCCGGGCGGCAACAGCGCCACCATCATCGCTTCCAGCACCAACTGGGGCTGCACATTGAACTCCAGCAGCTGCTCACGGGCTTCGAAGATCGCCCCGATCCGCTGCAGGTTGAGCTCGGGGGTCGAGGCCGCGACGAGCTGCTCGATCTCGCGCCGATGCTCCTCGTTGACGAGGGTCACCGGAGCGCCGGCGGCCATCGCGATCGCGTCACGGTAGACCGAGACCAGGTCCATCAGCCCGCGGTCGATCACGTCGCGGTGGCGGCGGGTGGCACGGCGCTTCTGGTCCTTCTCGAGCGCGGACAGCGCCGGGCCGTACTCACGCGGCCGACGGCCGCGATCGACCACGCCGTAGCCGGTGTCGAGGTCGGCCTTCTCCTGAGCGTCGAGGTCGGCGGTGACCGCGTCGGCCTCCTCCTTCGAGACGGCAGCGAGCTCGCCTGCGGCCCGGAGCGCATCGGCGAGGGTGTTCAGCCGGGCCGGGTAGGCCACCACCTGCTCGCGCCGGCGCCGGGTGTCGTCGTCGCGGGCCAGCGCCTTGGCCCGGCCGATGTGGCTCTGGCTCGCCCGCGCCGCGTAGGCCGCGCGCTCTTGGTCGACACCGAGCGTGCGCTGCAGGAAGACGGTGACGTCGGGCGCGGTCGGGGTGGTCAGCGTGACCAGCCGGCACCGGGACCGGATGGTCGGGAGTACGTCCTCGACCGTCGGCGCGCAGAGCATCCAGACCGTGCGGGCACCGGGCTCCTCGACCGCCTTGAGCAGCGCATTGTTGGCCTGCTCGGTGAGTCGGTCGGCGTCCTCGATGATCAGGATCTGCCAGCGGCTTCCGGCCGGGCTGAGCGCGGCCTGGCGGACGAGGTCGCGGATCTCGTCGACGCCGAGGGTCAGCTTCTCGGTGCGGACCAGGTTGACGTCGGCATGGCTGCCCGCCAGCACCGTGTGGCACGCGTGGCACTGGCCGCAGCCGCCGTTCGGGCACTGGAGCGCGGCGGCGAAGGCGATGGCGGCGTTGGACCGTCCCGAGCCCGGCGGTCCTGTGAAGAGCCAGCTCTGGGTCATGCCGTGCCCGGCAGCGGCGGTCTGCAGCGTGGAGATGATGTGGCGCTGGCCGACCAGGTTGTCCCAGACCGAGGTCGTGGCGACGTTCATGCACTCACCGCCTGGGTGAGCAATGGCTCGAGGCGCGCCAGCACCGCGGCGTGGATCTCCTCGACCGGAGCGCGGGCGTCCAGGACCAGGTAGTGGTCAGGGTTCCGCTCCGCCAGCCCGACGAACGCGGCGCGCACCCGCTGGTGGAACTCGACCGACTCCTGCTCCATCCGATCGCGCTCCTCGAACCGGGTGAAGCCGGCCGTCGGATCCAGGTCGAGCAGCACGGTCAGGTGGGGCCGCAGGTCGGCGGTCGCCCACCGCGCGACCTCCTCGAGCTGCGTGGCGTCCAGCACCCGGCCGGCGCCCTGGTAGGCCAGCATCGAGTCGACGTAGCGGTCGGTGATGACCACCTCGCCGAGCTCCAGCGCCGGGCGGACCATCGACTCGATGTGCTCGGCCTTGTCGGCGGCGAACAGGAGCGCCTCGGTCCGGTCGTCGAGGTCTCCGGTCTCCGGGGACAGCACGATGCGGCGTACGTCCTTGCCCACGGCCGTGTCGCCCGGCTCGAAGGTCAGCAGGACCCGGTGGCCGCGGGCGGTCAGGGCCTCGTGGAGCAGGCGCGACTGGGTCGACTTGCCCGACCCCTCGCCGCCCTCGAAACAGACGAAGACGCCGTGCTCTGCGTAGACACCCGGAAACCTCACGCAGCCACCTCCGTAGCGCAAGCGCCAGAATACGGACGCGGCTGCGTGGTGACTTCATGGTTCACTCGCTGACGCTCGTTCACGCAGCCACCTCCGTAGCGCAAGCGCCAGAATACGGACGCGGCTGCGTGGTGACTTCATGGTTCACTCGCTGACGCTCGTTCACGAGGCAAACCTACGGGGTCGTACCGACAACCCCTGAGTACGCCGCCCGCGGATGGGGCGATTCCCGGATGTCGAACGTCGCACCTCCACGTTAAGGTTCGGGTCGTCCTCACGCTGAACCAAGGAGTCTCTGGTGATCTATGTCCTGATCGTCCTGCTGCTGGCCGCCCTCGCGGTCGCGGGCTACCTGCTCTGGAAGAGCCGGCAGCAGCCGACGGCGCAGAAGGAGCCCGACGACTTCATCGGCGACCAGCACAAGCACGCCTCCGACCAGCTGCGCCAGGTGCGCAACGGCGACGTCATCGAATACCTCGGCCACAACTGGTTCGTCCGCGGGCGGATCGACTTCGACGAGCACGGCTATCGCTGGACCGAGCACATGCTCGACGACGCCGAGGGCAAGAAGTGGCTCTCGATCGAGGACGACGAGAGCTTCGAGGTCTCGCTGTGGCACGCGATCCCGCTCGGCGACATCGAGCAGGGCGCCGTCGGTGACCGCGACATCATCGTCGGCGGCGTCGCCTACCGGCTCCAGGAGAAGGGTGCCGCCGCCTTCACCGCCACCGGCGCGACCGGCACCGCGCCCTCGGGCACGGCCGAGTACGCCGACTACAAGTCGGTCGACGGCAAGCTGCTCGGCTTCGAGAAGTGGGGCAGCAACTGGGAGCCCTCCCTCGGCGAGGTGCTGCAGCCGTTCGAGCTGACCGTCTACCCCTCCACCGACCGGCCCGCGACCCTGGACGACGAGTGACGCTTCTCGACGTCCCGTTCGCGGACGTACGCGGCGACACCCTGCGCTGGACCCTCGCACCGACCCCCTGCACCCCGCTGGCTTCCCGGACGGTTGACCTCGGCAGCGGTCTCACGGTGACGCTGAGCGTCCTGGGCGCCAGCCACCAGGTCCTCGTACGCCGCGACGACCGCCCGCTCCTGCACGAGACGATCGCATGCGGGATCGCCGAGGCCGCGCCCCTTCCCGAGGCGCACGCGGCGGGCGGCTACCGCCTCGCCTCGCACGTCGACGAGATGGGATCCGAGGAGCTCGCCGCGCAGGCGTCGCGGCTCGTGGAGCGGCTGAGCGGGCGTACGGATGCCGTCGTCGCGCACTTCCCGGGAGACCCGCACGCGGTGACCGCCCTGGCCCTGGAACGGTCCGACCCCAGGCAGATCGTCTGGAACACCTGGCACACCTACCCACAGACCGGCGAGATCGTCGCCACCACCACCAGCTACCGGCCCGAGGAGGGCACAAGTGTCTGAACCACACGGCTCCGGAGGCCCGAACCGCAAGCTGATCGGCTGGGCGATCGTCGCGGCGTGCGTCGCGCTCGCCATCATCATCGCCATCGCCGTCTCCGGCGACGGGAACAGCCCCGAGAAGTACCTGCGCAAGAACTTCGACCACGTCAGCGGCACCGACCCCGACAGCGAGGCCGGGATCGTCTTCGAGGACGACGGCTCGGTGAGCTCGGTCGCCAACCAGATCGCGAGCGGCACCGACGCCGACGAGAACCGCGCCGAGGGATCCAGCCACTACCTGCGCTACGACGACGACTGGCTGGTCGTCGTGGAGCCGCGTACGCCCTCGGGATCGACGATCACGCTCTACGAGTACGACCGTGGCTACCGCCACCACGCCACGGTGATCGGACTGTGGGGCTGGAACAGCTACTACGGCCGCAACAGCGGTGGCGGCAGCAGCGGTGATTCCTTCCGCGGCGGCGGCAGCGGATTCGGCAAGTGACCACCCTCAGACTGGAGATGAACCGATGACTGACCTTGTGAGCGGACTGCTGTCCACCGTTGCCTTCGCCGCCCTCGGGCTGGTTCTGCTGATGATCGGCTTCTACGTGATCGACCTGCTCACGCCGGGCCGGCTGGGACAGCTGATCTTCGTGGAGCACCGTCGCGACCCGGCGCTGCTGCTCGGCTCCTCGGTCGTCGCGATCGCGACGATCGTGGGCACCTCGATCTACACCGCGGAGGAGGACACCCTCCAGGGGCTCGCCGAGACCGCTGCGTACGGCCTCATCGGCATCGCCCTGCTCGCGTTCGCGTTCGTGATCCTCGACCTGCTCACGCCGGGCCGGCTCGGGGAGCTGATGACCGACGACAAGGACGACCCGGCGATCTGGGTCGCCGTCGCGGTGCAGCTGGCCGTCGGCGTGATCGTGGCGGCCTCGATCACGTGAGTCTCACCCTCCCCTCGTTGTCCGCGCTGCCCGAGGGACGGGCGGCGCGGCTGCTCGTCCTCGCGGCGGTGTTCGTCTGCGCCGCCTGCGGCCTCGTCTACGAGCTCGCGCTGGTGACGCTGGGGAGCTACCTGCTCGGCAACTCGATCGCCCAGACGTCCCTGGTGATCGCGGTGTCGATGTTCGCGATGGGCATCGGCGCCGTGCTCGCCAAGCCGCTCACCGCGCGGCCGCTGCGCTCGTTCGTGGGCGTGGAGATCGCGCTCGCCGCGGTCGGCGGGGCCTCGGTGCCGGCGCTGTACGCGTCCTTCGCGTGGCTGCATCTCTACACCCCGATGATGCTGCTGGTGACGTTCCTCATCGGCGCTCTGGTGGGTGCCGAGATCCCGCTGCTGATGGAGCTGCTGCAGCGGCTGCGGCGCCAGCAGGCCTCGCTCGCGGTCGCCGACATCAACGCGGTCGACTATGTCGGGGCGCTCATCGGCGGGCTGGCCTTCCCGTTCGTACTCCTGCCGACCCTGGGGCTGCTGGTGGGGACGGTGGCGACGGCGGCCCTGAACGTCCTCGCCGCCTGGACGGTCGGGGTGGCGCTGGCCGGCTCACGCCGGCAGCGCGGGACGGTCACGGCGATCTGTGGCGCGCTCGCGGTCGCCCTCGGCCTGACCGCGGTGACCGCCGACGCCTTCGAGCTCAACGCCCGGCAGGCGCTCTACCGCGACCCGATCATCCACTCCGAGCGCTCGGCCTATCAGGAGATCGTGGTGACCCGCGGCGCTCCGGTCGGGCCGACGTTCGACGACGTACGCCTCTTTCTCGACGGGGACCTGCAGTTCTCCTCGCTCGATGAATACCGCTACCACGAGATGCTCGTCCATCCGGCGATGAACGGGCCGCACCAGCGGGTGCTGATCCTCGGCGGTGGCGACGGGCTCGCGGCGCGGGAGGTGCTGCGCTACCAGTCGGTCTCGTCGGTGACGCTGGTCGATCTCGACCCGGCGGTGGTGTCCCTGGCGCGCTCCTTCGAGCCGGTCTCGTCGCTGACGTCCGGGTCGCTGGAGGACCCCCGGCTGACGTACGTCGCCGACGACGCGTTCTCCTGGGTGCGCGACTACTCGGGGGCCCCGTTCGACGTGGTCATCGCCGACTTCCCCGACCCGGACTCGACCGCGCTGGCCAAGCTCTACTCCGTCGAGAACTACAGCATGATCGCGCGCCTGCTCGCTCCGTCCGGACGGATGGTCGTGCAGTCCGGCAGCCCGTTCTTCGCGCCCGACGCGTTCTGGTCCGTACGGCACACCCTCACCGAGGCCGGCTACCGGACCAGGCCCTATCAGGCGGACGTACCCTCCTTCGGGAACTGGGGCTACGTCCTCGCCTCCCGCGACGGCTCGGCCCCTGAGCTGGCGCTCGACGACGAGGCGCCGGGCGGGCTGCGCTACGCCAGCGACGCCGTGCTCGCCGCCGCTTCGTCGTTCCCGCCGGACCGCGCCGAGCGGCCGACCTCGGTCACGACGCTGCTGGACCCGGCGATCCTGGACTACGCCCGGAACGGTTGGGTGGGCTACTGATGTTCTTCTTCATCAGACTGGCCCGGCGCACCTCACGGCACTACGCGTGGGTGCTCCCGCTCGCCATCATCGGCTTCGTCTTCGTCACCGGCTGGATCGCGATGGCGCTGGCGCAGCCGGGCAGCGAGATCGTGCGCCCCGCCAACTACTGGTGGTGGTTCCTGGTGACCGCGACCACGGTCGGCTACGGCGACCTCTTCCCGGAGACCACCGGCGGTCGGCTCGTCGGGGCGTACGTCGTCTTCGGCTCCATCACCACCCTCGCCATCTTGTTCAGCCGGATCTCAGCAATCATCGAGAACGCCAAAGGACGCCGCATGCGTGGAGAGATCAGCTTCAGCGGAAAGAACCACATCGTGATGCTCGGCTACACCGCCGGGCGCACCGAGCGGATCCTCGTCGAGCTCCTCTCCGAACCGGAGCGCGAGGTCGTGCTCGCGACCTGGGAGGACCAGCTCTCCGAGCACCCGATGCCCGGAGAGGACCGCCTGCATTTCGTACGCGGCGACATCACCGACCTCTCGGTGCTCGCTCGTGCCGGGATGACCGGTGCGCACAGCGTGCTGATCGACGCGCGTGACGACAACGAGGCGGTCACGCTCACCGTCGCGGCCAACACGGCGGCTCCTGCGGTGCACACGATCGTGGCGCTGCGCGACCTGCGCGTGCAGCGCACCATCTTCCGCGTCGACACCACCGTCCACTGCGTCCAGTGGCACAACACCCAGCTGATCGCCGAGGAGCTCAGCGACCCCGGGATCGCCGAGGTCTACCAGGAGCTCGCCACCGCCGGCGGCAAGGGCACCTACTCGCTCACGGTGCCCTCCTCGGCCGCGACCGTCGACGTCGGCGCCTGGCAGGCCGCACTCGGCCGCTCGCACGGTGCGACTCTCCTCGCCGTCCGTACCGACGACGGCATCCAGGTCAGCCCGTCGTGGGACCTGCCGGTCTCCCCTGGCACGCGGCTGTTCTACATCGCGGCCGACCGATTGGACTACGACGAGGTCGTCGGGTCGCTCGGCTGACAGATTCCCGCCATGGCGGGGTTCTGTCATGAGCGGCCGGGCCGCGGCGTACGGCCTCAGGACTTCTTGGTCGCGGCCTTCTTGGTCGTCTTCTTGGCGGTCGACTTCTTCGCCGGAGACTTCTTGGTCGTCTTCTTCGTCGCCCGCTTGGTGGTCTTCTTCGCCGGGCCCTTGGCGCGCTTGTCCGCGAGCAGCTCGGCGGCACGCTCGGCGGTCAGGGTCTCCAGGTCGTCGGCGGCCCGGAGGGTGGCGTTGTACTCACCGTCGGTGACGTAGGGACCGAAGCGACCGTCCTTGACGACCATCGGCTGCCCGGAGACCGGGTCGGGACCGAGCTCCTTGAGCGGCGGCTTGGCGGCGGCACGGCCGCGCTGCTTCGGCTGGGCGTAGATCTGCTCAGCCTCCTCCAGCGTGATCGTGAGCAGCTGGTCCTCCGAGCTCAGGGTCCGAGAGTCGGTGCCCTTCTTCAGGTAGGGCCCGTAGCGGCCGTTCTGGGCGGTGATCTCCTCGCCGTCAGCGCTGGTGCCGACGACCCGGGGCAGGGTCAGCAGCTTGACCGCGTCCTCGAGCGTGATGGTCTGCAGGTTCATGCTCTTGAAGAGGCTCGCGGTGCGGGGCTTGGCACCCTTCTTCGCGTCCTCGGGGAGCTGCTCGGTGACGTACGGACCGAACCGCCCGCTCTTCGCGACGACGGTGAGCCCCGTCTCGGGGTGGACGCCGAGGTTGAGCTCCTCGCCGGCAGGGTTGGCGAAGAGCTCCTTGGCCTTCTCCAGGGTGAGCTCGTCGGGCGGCAGGTCGTCGGGGACGTTGGCCCGCACCGCGAACGGGGTGCCGTCGTCGCCGGGGCCCTCGATGTAGGGACCGTAGCGGCCGACTCGGAGGTTGACCCCGGCCTCCGGGCTGCCGACCGGGAAGGTCGCCAGCTCGCGGGCGTCGATGTCGCCGAGACCGTCGACCAGCGGCTTGAGACCCATCACCCGCTCGGAGCCGAAGTAGAACTCCCCGAGCTCGGTGGTCATGTCCTTGTCGCCCTTGGCGATCTCGTCGAGGATCTCCTCCATGCTCGCCGTGAACCGGTAGTCGATCTGGCGCGGGAAGTGCTCCTCCAGCAGCCTGACCACCGAGAACGCGACCCAGGCGGGCACCAGCGCGGTGCCCTTCTTGAAGACGTAGCCGCGGTTGATGATGGTCTGGATGATGCTCGCGTAGGTCGACGGACGGCCGATCTCGCGCTCTTCGAGCTCACGGACCAGGGTCGCCTCGGTGTAACGAGCCGGCGGCTTGGTCTCGTGGCCGTCCGCGGTGAGGCTCGCGGCGTTCACCCGGTCGCCCTCGGAGAGGTTCGGGAGGCGGGTCTGCTGGTCGTCGGAGGTCTGGTCGGCGGAGTCGGTGCCCTCGACGTACGCCTTCAGGAACCCGTGGAAGGTGATCACGCGTCCGGTCGCGGAGAAGACCACGTCCTCGCCCGTGGCCGCCGTGGCGCCGAGTCGGATCGCGACCGAGTTGCCGACCGCGTCCTTCATCTGGGAGGCGACGGTGCGCATCCAGATGAGCTCGTAGAGGCGGAACTGGTCGCCGGTCAGACCGGTCTGCGCCGGGGTGCGGAACGAGTCACCCGCGGGGCGGATCGCCTCGTGGGCCTCCTGGGCGTTCTTGACCTTGGAGGCGTACGTCCGGGGCGCGTCGGGCAGATATTCGGCACCGTAGAGCTCCCGGACCTGAGCGCGGGCCGCGCTGACGGCGTCTCCGCTCAGGGTCGTGGAGTCGGTACGCATGTAGGTGATGAAGCCGTTCTCGTAGAGACGCTGGGCGACCGACATCGTGGTCGACGCGCTCATCCCGAGCTTGCGGCTCGCCTCCTGCTGCATCGTCGTGGTGCGGAAGGGGGCGTACGGGCTGCGCTTGTAGGGCTTCGACTCGACCGAGCGGACCTCGTAGGTCTTGTTGTCGAGGGCTGCCACGAGGGCCTCGGCGCGGCTGCGGTCGAGGTGGACGACCTTGTCGCTCTTCAGCACGCCGTCGGGGCCGAAGTCGGTGCCGCGGGCGACGCGGTTGCCGTCGATCGAGGTGATCTTGGCCGGGAACATCCGCGGGTCGTGGTCGGAGCCGGCGTCGAAGGTGCCGGCGAGATCCCAGTAGGAGGCGGTGCGGAAGGCGATCCGCTCGCGCTCGCGGTCGACGACGAGCCGGGTGGCGACCGACTGGACACGGCCCGCGCTCAGGCGGGGCATGACCTTCTTCCACAGCACCGGGGAGATCTCGTAGCCGTAGAGGCGGTCGAGGATGCGGCGCGACTCCTGGGCCTCGACGAGGTCCATGTCGAGCTCTCTCGGGTTCTCCGCCGCCGCCAGGATGGCGGCCTTGGTGATCTCGTGGAAGACCATCCGCTTGACCGGGATGCCCTTCTTCGGCTTCAGCTCGTCGAGAAGGTGCCAGGCGATCGCCTCACCCTCGCGGTCCTCATCGGTGGCGAGGTAGAGCTCGTCGGCGTCCTTGAGGAGCGACTTGAGCTTGGCGATCTGCTTCTTCTTGTCGCTGGGCACGACGTAGTAAGGGGTGAAGCCGTTGTCGACATCGACGCCGAAGCGCCCCCACGGCTTGTCCTTGATCTTGGCGGGGGTGTCTGCCGCGCTCTGCGGAAGGTCGCGGATGTGCCCGACGGATGCCTCGACGACATACCCCTGTCCGAGGTATCCGCCGATCTTCTGAGCCTTCGCCGGGGACTCGACGATCACCAACTTGTGTGCCACTGACGTCCTTATCTCACTGCAGCAGAGCCTGGCACCACTGACAAGCTCTGGCGAGACACGTTAGCGCGTGTCTCCAGCCGGCATGGGTCCAGTCACCGCGGTTCATGCGGCACTGAGCTCTCGGACAACATGGCGTGTTGCCTTGGGCGCCGCGAAGACAATACCTAGCACGCTGGGGAGCGGGAGCGTGAAATCGGTGTCTCATCCGCTCCTGTCCGAAAACTGTCGGTGCTCGTCCGTAGGGTGGCTTTTCGAGGACGGCGAGACCAATCCGAACCGAGAGGTCTCTGCTGATGATCGACACCGAATACATCGACTACATGGAGGGTCTGGCCACACCCCCGGAGCACCTGGTCTGTTCCGAGTGCGCGCAGCTGCTCACCCGGACCAACGCGATCCTGGAGCGTCTGGAGGCCGAGCTGACCCGGCCACGCTGGGCGGAGCCGGATACGCCGCCACGGCCCGACCACGAGGTGGCCCTGGACTGGCTGGCCGCGCTGTGCGGCGGCCACGAGGCGGTCACCGCGCTGGATGCCGCGCCGCTGGTCGAGGACGGCCTGGATTTGCCGGTCGTGGAGGATGCGGCGGGACGTACGCAGCTGGAGGCGGTCGCCGCGCTGCTCGACGAGGTCGCTGCCGACTTCCCGGTCGAGGAGGTGGGCTTCGCGCTGCGGAGGGCCCTGCTGCGGCTGTGGGAGATCGACCCGCTGGTCGTCGACCGACCCACGCAGCCGGCCCAGGTGGCGGCCGGGATCGTCTGGACCGTCCTTGGGGCCAACGGGCTCGCCGGGCCGGGTGGCCTCGTCACCGCCACCGAGCTCCAGGACCGCCTGGGCGTCAAGAAGATGCCCTCGGCCTACGGCAAGCAGCTGGCGGCCGCGCTCCGTGGCTTCTGGCCGTGGCAGACGCAGCGGCCGTGGGGCATGCGCGACCTTCCCGACCTCGAACCGCTGGGCTACCCGGACCTGCTGGTCTCGAGCGTGCGCAGACGCCTGATCAGGCTGCGGGACCAGGCGTGCCTGGCGCGGGACGGAGGAAGCCCTCGCTGACCAGCTCCTGGGCGATCGGCAGATAGCTGCTGCGCACGACCGCGGGGTCGCGGTCGAGGATCTGCGCGAGCGCGTCGAGGATCTGGCCGACGGTCAGGTCACCGTCGCACGCGCCCGCGAAGGCCGCCTCGATCGTGTCCGCCTGCCGTGCACGACGCAGGCCGCGCTGCTGGCGCAGGATGACGGTGCTGGGGTCCTCGGCGCCGGGCTGGCCGAGGGTCTCCTGCTGGACGTCCTCGACGATCACCAGGGTGGAGTCCTCGGTGACCTCGACTCGGGCCGCCTCGCCCCACGCCGCGAGCGCCGGCGCGATCGGCTGCTCGACGTCGTAGGGCCACTCGATGAGCTCGCGCTTCGGGTTGCCCGCGCCGACGCGGTGCAGGTTGATCCAGCCGAACCCGACACCCTCGATCTTCTGCTCCTCGAACCAGGACAGCCAGGTGTCGTAGCGGGTCAGGTAGTCCGGGGCGCCGTGGTGGCCGGAGTCCTTGAGCCACAGCTCGACGTACGCCGCGGGGTCGAGCACCTCACGCTGGACCACGAACGCGTCGACCTCGTCCCCGAGCCATCCCTCGAGGCGGTCGTCCCAGGGCTGCTCCTCGGAGATGATCCAGTTGCCCAGGATCTGACACCAGCCACCCTCGGTGAGCATGCCGGGAGCGGCTCGGACGATGTCCTCGACCACCCGGTCGCCCGGAAGCCCGGAGTCGCGGTAGACGAGGCGCTCACCGGTCGCCGGGCTGATCACGAACGGCGGGTTGGTGGCGATCAGGTCGAAGCGCTCACCGGCGACGGGCTCGAAGAACGACCCGTTGCGTACGTCGATCCGGTCCGCCACATCGTTGAGCGCGGCGTTGAAGGTGGTGATCCACAGGGCTCGCTGGTTGACGTCGGTCGCAACCACCCGGTCGCTGTGGGTGGCGAGGTGGAGGGCCTGGACGCCGCAGCCCGTGCCGAGATCGAGCGAGGTGCCGACCTGGTCGCGGATGGTCAGCTGCGCCAGGGAGGTGGAGGCGGGGCTGATCCCGAGCACGTGCTCGGGACCGACGCGCTGCGGGCCGCCGTCGAGTCCTGGCGTGAGGTCGGAGACGACCCAGAGGGCGGTGTCGTCGCTGGCGTACGGACGTACGTCGAGGCGGGCCGCGACCTCTCCGACCGACTGCTCCAGGATCCCCTCGACGGCGAGCCGGTCGACGAGCCCCGGCAGGGCTGCCTCGGCGTGGTCGAGGGGCACGGTCGTCTGCAGCAGGAAGAGCCGGATGAGCGTCTCGAGCGGGGTGCCTCCGTGGGTGCGTCGCCGGCCCGGCAGCGTCTCGTTGCGACTCAGCGCGCTGTGCGCGGTCGGACCGAGCAGCTCGGCGACGGAGTCGTAGGAGAAGTCGGCCTGCTGAAGGGCGTCACGGAGCCGGTGCGGGAGGTCACTCACACCTGGAGCCTAATGTCAGGTCAAGTCAGCCCGCTGCCGCGCCCTCGGCGCTGGCGTGGATGTCGAAGACCTTGGCGAGGCCGGTGATCCGGAAGATCTTGAGCAGCCGCTCCTGCGTGCAGACCAGGCGAAGCATGCCGTTGTGCTGGCGCACCTTCTTCAGGCCACCCACCAGCACGCCGAGGCCGGTCGAGTCGAGGAACTCCACGGCTTCGAGGTCGACGACGATGTCGTAGTGACCCCGCGCGACGAGCTCGGTGATCTTGTCCCTCAGCTTCGGCGCGGTATAGACGTCGATCTCGCCGCCCACGGCCACGATGGTGGCCGAGTCGAGCTCGCGAGTCGCAAGCGTCAGATCCACTTCGAAGTTCTCCTGCCAAGGAACGTGAGACAACCAGCTCCGGTCGGCATGCCTGGTGTCCGATACCCGGAGTCGATCGTAATGTAACCACGGCTCACCAGGATGCGCGCAAGAAACTCGCAACGTCATGGCCACGATGCGGGGGCGTGAGCGTGGCGGCCACCAGGATTCTGGGAGAATATTCAGGTGTTGACGACAGCGACCGGTGATCTCGTACGCCGGCTCGCGGACGTCCCCGGCCGCGAGGACCGGCTGGCTCACCTCGAGCAGGTCCCGCCGCGAGAGGCCGTCTTCGCCGACTGGCCGACGTGGGCTTCGGCCGATGTCGTCGCCGCCTTCGTCGCTCGCGGGATCGAGCGTCCTTGGCAGCATCAGGCGGTGGCCTCGGAGGCAGCCCACGAGGGCACCCACGTGATCGTCTCGACCGGCACCGCCTCCGGGAAGTCGCTGGCCTATCAGCTGCCCGCACTGACCGCGATCCGAGACGGCCGAGGTCCACGTGGTGAACGCGGTGCCGGCGTCCTCTATCTCGCACCCACCAAGGCGCTCGCTCAGGACCAGCTGACCGGGGTGCGCGAGCTGGGCGTCGACGTGCGCGCCGTGACCCACGACGGTGACAGCACCCGGGAGCAGCGGGACTGGGCGCGCGACTTCGGCGAGTACATCCTGACCAACCCCGACATGCTGCACCGATCTCTGCTCCCCGGTCATCAGCGATGGACGGCGTACTTCCGCTCGCTGCGCTACGTCGTCATCGACGAGTGCCATCACTACCGAGGCGTCTTCGGGGCGCACGTCTCGCACGTGCTGCGGCGACTGCGGCGCATCTGTGCGCTCTACGGCTCGTCGCCGACGTTCATCCTCGCCTCGGCAACCGTCGCGGAGCCGTCGATCGCCGGTGAGCGGCTCACCGGCCTTCCGGTCCTCCCGGTGACTGCCGACGCGTCACCACGCGGGGAGCTCTCGATCGCCCTGTGGCAGCCGCCGCTGACCTCTCACGCCGGCGAGAACGGCGCTCCCGTGCGCCGCGCGGCCTCTGCGGAGACCGCCGACCTCCTCGCCGACCTGGTCTCCTCGGACGTACGCACCCTGGCCTTCGTACGCTCCCGGGTCGGTGCCGAGCAGGTCGCCCTGACCGCGGCCGCCGAGCTGGAGGAGGTCGACCCGTCCCTGCCCGGGCGGGTGGCGTCCTACCGCGGCGGCTATCTACCCGAGGAACGCCGGGCTATCGAGGCCTCGCTCCGCTCCGGCGAGCTGCTCGGGCTGGCGGCGACGAACGCGCTCGAGCTCGGTATCGACATCAGCGGTCTGGACGCCGTGGTGCTCGCCGGCTATCCCGGCAGGCGCTCGGCTTTCTGGCAGCAGATCGGCCGGGCAGGACGGGGCGCGGGCGACGCCCTCGGCATCCTGGTCGCCCGCGACGACCCGCTGGACACCTACCTCGTCACCCATCCCGATGCGCTTCTCGGCCAGCCGGTCGAGGCCACGGTCTTCGACCCGGCTAACCCGTACGTCGTCGGCCCCCACCTGTGCGCCGCGGCGCAGGAGCTGCCCCTGACCGAGCCGGACCTGCCGCTCTTCGGACCGGGCGCCCGGGAGATCCTGGACAATCTGGTCGCCTCGGGGCTGCTGCGCAAGCGCCCCCGCGGCTGGTACTGGACCGACCGCCGCCGCGCGGCCGACCTCGCCGACATCCGCTCCTCGGGCGGGTCCCAGGTGCAGCTGATCGAGGCCGAGACCGGTCGGGTCGTCGGCACGGTCGACGCGGCGAGCTCACACGCGAGCGCCCACGCCGGCGCCGTCTACGTCCACCGCGGCGAGACCTATCTCGTGTACGAGCTCGACCTGGAGGAGAACGTCGCGGTCATCTCCCGCGACGACCCCGGCTACTCCACCTTCGCCCGGGAGATCACGGAGATCTCGATCGTCGCCGAGCGGGAGCAGGTCGCCTGGGGAGAGTGCCGCCTGGCCTACGGCGACGTCGACGTCACCCACCAGGTCGTCTCCTTCCTGCGTCGCCGGCAGCCGAGCGGCGAGGTGCTGGGTGAGGAGCTCCTCGACCTCCCCGAACGTACGCTGCGCACCTCCGCCGTCTGGTGGACCGTGCCCGCCTCAGCCCTCGAGGCGGCCGGCCTGGAGACGGCGGACATCCCGGGCGCTGCCCACGCCGCCGAGCACTGCTCGATCGGGCTGCTCCCGCTGATCGCCACCTGCGACCGCTGGGACATCGGTGGCGTCAGCACCGCGTCCCACCCGGACACCGGCATGCTCACCGTCTTCGTCTACGACGGGCATCCCGGCGGCGCAGGATTCTCCGAGCGCGGGTTCCGTGCCGCCCGGGAGTGGCTCGGTGCCACGCTGGAGACCATCGAGGCGTGCGAGTGCGACGATGGCTGCCCCTCCTGCGTGCAGTCGCCCAAGTGCGGCAACCAGAACAACCCTCTCGACAAACAAGGCGCGATCGTGTTGCTGCGGCTGCTGCTGCACAAATAGGCCTACCCTGGGGAAATGCTGATCTTGGGCCTTGTGCTGATCGTCGTTGCCGCAGTCCTCATCGTGCTGGGTATCTTCACCACCGGTAACGGTGACCTCGACGACCCGACCGCCACCCTGCTCGGCCTTCCGGTCGGCTCGACCACGATCTTCGTGATCGGCCTCGTGGCAGGCGTCCTTCTCCTCTTCGGGTTCTCGCTCACCAAGTGGGGCGGCAAGCACCAGGTGAAGTACATGAAGCAGAAGCGCCAGATGCGGGACATGGCCAAGACGCTGCAGGACGCCGAGTCCAAGTCGGAGTCCACGTCGGAGCCGAAGATCGCGCCCGAGCCCAAGTCCGAGGACGCCTAGTCCGACCGTGACCCGGTCGGGCCGGCTCTCGCCTCGGCGACCGGATCTCCCGGCTGACCGAGCCAGCGCGGCCCCTCGACCCGCACGGTGACGGTGACGTCCTCGCCGGCGATCTCGCACGACTCCAAGGTGGCGCCGTTGCGGTCGGTGATCGTCGACGCCGCCGCGCATGCGTCCTCGGAGACCTGGAGCGCGTTGGCTCCCGCCAACGCCGCCAGATCGGCCGCGGACTGCGCGGTGCGGTGGGCGACGAAGACCGCGCCCACCACACCCAGCGCCGCGCCGAGGAAGAGCAACAGGCCAATGGCACCGACCGCGAACGGGGCTGCCGACCCGCGTTGGTCCTTGTCTGGCCGGACCGTGCTCACCGCTCCCCCTGCGTCGCCTCGGTCGCAGCGACCGCCTCACCGCGCACGGTCACACCCGGCATCCAGCTGAAGATCCCACCGGGTCCGGTCACTCGGGCTCGGGCCGAGGCGACGACCTCCTCGGCACCGGCGCTGACACTCATCTGTGTGCCCGCCGGCCCGACCCGACGTCCGCGGGCGGCGGCGGAGCCGCTGTCGTCCCCTCGGGCGACGGCCCGGGCGGTCTCCCGGGCCGCGTCGACCACCTGGATCTGCGCCGCTCCCACCGACAGCAACCACACCAGCCCGATGGTCACGGCCACCAGGAGCGGGATCACCATCACCAGCTCCGCGGTGGCGGCGCCTCGCTCGTCCCGCTCGCCCCGCTGCCCGCGGATCATCGGTCAGATCCCCAGCAGGCTGAGCACGTGCTGGAACAGCCTGTTGAGCAGGTCGTTGCCGAAGCCACCGGTGAGCAGCTTGTAGAGCAAGCCGGCGAGCCCCGCGCCTGCCGCCGTCCCGACGGCGTACTCGGCGGTCTAGTGTGTTTAGTGGTTACATGAGGTCATGACCACCGCACGCGAGTACCTGCGCGTATCCAAGGACGACACCAAGACCGCCCGCTCTCCCAAGGAACAGCACGACGCGCACCTCAGGGCCGCTCAGAGTCAGGGCTGGAGCCTCGGCGAGCCGTACGGCGAGATCAAGGATGGGCGGCACGAAGCCCGCTCGGCCTCCCGTTACGCCCTGCGGGAACGTGAGGGCTTCAAGGAGCTGATCGCCGACTTGGAGAACGACACGTTCGGTGCCGACGTCCTCATGCTCTGGACGACGTCACGCGGATCGCGGCGCGCAGGTGAGTGGCTCAACCTGCTCGACCTGCTCATCGAGCGTCGCGTCAAGGTCTACATCACGGCTGATGACACAATCTTCGACCCAACCAAGAGCCGTGACTGGAAGACACTGGCAGATGACGCAGTGGACGCCGAATATCAGACCCTAAAGTCATCGGCGGACATCAAGCGGGCCCTGGCCGCCAACGCGGACAACGGTAGGCCCCACGGCAGGCCTCTGCTGGGCTACGCGCGCCAGTACGACCCGAACACGGGCGAACTGCTCGGGCAGGCCCCCGACCCCGAGACAGCACCCCGTATCCGTGACATGTTCGCCCGCCTGGCCCGTGGGGAGTCCATTCGCTCCATCGTCCGCCTGTGGGGCGCCGCTGGCCACCTGAACGGCGCAGGGAAGCCGTACGACCACACGTTCATCACGCGCCTTGCCCGCAATCCTCAGTACGCGGGCTATCGGCTCCACGAGGCGGGACGCACGGGAGGCCAGCTGCCCTCAGACAAGGCTCGGCTGATCGAGGCCGCTTGGGAGCCGATCGTGGACCGTGAGACGTTCTGGGCCGTCCAGGAGATCCTCAACGCCCCCGGCCGTCGCTCCAACCGCGAGGGGCGCGCCAAGTGGTGGCTGACCATGATTGCGCGCTGTCACGTCTGCGGCGGCCCGACAGTCGCCCGCAAGTTGCACGGCAAGCACATGCACTACGCCTGTCAGACGGGGCACTGCTCGGTACGCATGGACGGCGTGGACGAGGTGGCGGAGAGTCTCATCGTCTCCTTTCTGGAGCGCGAGAACATCACCAAGGACACCGCCGAACTGGAGCACGACAATGCCGAGTTGCAGCGCGTACGCAGTGATATCGCGACCCTTTCGGAACGCCTCAAGGCGACTGAGGCCGACTACGACGCAGACCTGATTGACGGGCGCCGCTACAAGGAGAAGACGGACAAACTGAACAAGGAGATCAGGGACGCTGAGGCCAAAGAGCGGGAACTGACCGCGCCCGACATCCTCGGCGGGCTCTTCGAGATGGGCCCGGGTGCGGCCGAGCGCTGGCGGTCCCTGACCCTGGAGCGCCGTCGCAAGATCGCCAGCATTCTGCTTACGCCTGAGCACATCGGACAGTTGCGCCTCAGGACCGCCAACTATTACCGCGAGCCTGCGATGGATCGGATTGTCTGGAGATAGGCAAGGTAGACCCCACTTCTTGCCGTTCTGCGTGGAAACTGTTCTCTTCTCAATCTCAACGGCTTAGCGTTGAGAAAACTTGAGCCCGATTGGCAAACACCGAGATTCGAGTTCTCGGCGGGCACGGCATCCTTGATCAGAGCAGAGCCGGAGAAGCAGCCGCTAGGCCGAAGCCCCTCATCACGGGCGACGGAGACCAGTACGAGTCCGGGACAGACCGCCCCTCAGATGTGCGCGGTGTGAATCTCTGCACCCCGAGGGGCTGTCATCCATGACCGTGGCACCTGCCACCCGCGAGAGCGCGACTCGCCTCAATCTCCGTATCGCGCGCATCCTGAAGAACGACCCGCGTGCGGACGTCACCGAACTGCGCGCCCAGTACCGCGCCCAGAAGCTCGCTGAGTACGTCGAGAAGGTGCTGGCCGACGTTCCGCCGCTGAAGCCGGAGGACCGCCAGCGCATCGCCCGGCTGCTGATGCGAGGTGCCGCCTGATGAGTCTCGGAAACGAGGAACGCCGCCCCCGGCCAGAGAGCGGCGCCCAGATGTCGAATGACCCCGACGCCGTCATCGTACGTCGTGCGGACGTCGCCTTGCGCTGCGCGTGGCTGCGCGTCGTCGCGGACGAGATGTACGAGGTCGACACCTCCGGCCTGCTCAGCGCCCAACTGCGCGACTTCGCCGACTTGCTGGAGTTGACCGACGAGCCGGAGGCGGCGTGATGGACGAGATCGACCGTCTCGCCGGCCAACTGGCCTGTCGCGAGGCCAACGAGGCCGAGGCCCGGGGCGAGCCGCGGCGGTTGCACGAGAGGTTGAAGGCCCACAGGCGGCGTCTCATCGCCGAGCGTGACGGCCGGGCCCGCCCGTTCCTGCCCGACGTGGGCACGCCTAACCTCCTGGGCGTCGGCCGGTACGCCGCGCAGGCCCTGGCTCTGGAGGTCGCCGAACTCCGGAGCGCGACCGAGGGCACCCGTAACGACGTGCTCAACAAGGCCGCGTTCAGCCTGGGCACCCTCGTCGGTGCCGGACACCTGAGCCGTGCCACGGTCGAGGAGCGGCTCACCGCGGCGGCGCTGGCGGTCGGCCTCGACGAGGAGGAGACGCGCCGGACGCTCGCCTCAGGCCTCGACAAGGGCATCGCCTCACCGCGTGAGGTCACGTTGACCGAGACGGCCAACGTCCGGGAGGTCTCGGCCGAAGAGCTCGGCGGGCTGAGCGCAGACCCTGACGGGGCGGACGCTGGCACGCCCGGGGTGTCCCTGGAGCGGTCGTGGCGGCCGGTCGACTTCTCGGCGGTCCTCTCGGGCGAGTGGAAGCCCGCTGAGGCGACCGTGGGCAGGCGCGGGGACGGTCTGACGGGACTGTTCTACCCCGGCCGGGTGCACTCGATCGCGAGTGAGTCCGAGGGCGGCAAGACGTGGCTGACGCTAGCCGCCGCGCTCGCCGAGGTCGAGGCCGGCGGACACGTCGTCTACCTCGACTTCGAGGATGACGAGGGCGGCATCGTCGGGCGTCTGCTGACGATGCAGGCCGACCCGGTCGCCCTGTCCGAGCGCTTCCACTACATCCGGCCTGAGGGTCCCCTCGGGGCGGGCGTCCACCGTGACGACCTGCGCGCCCTGCTCACGGAGAACTCGCCGACCTTGGCCGTGATCGACGGGCTCACGGAGGCCCTGGCGATGCACGGGCTGGACCCGAACAGCAACCCTGACCAGGCCGTGTTCGGGCGGATGCTGTCGCGCCCGCTGGCCTCCTACGGCGCAGCGGTGGTCATCTCCGACCACGTGACCAAGGCGAGCGGCGAGACGCGCGGCCGGTATGCGCTCGGGGCGGTCCACAAGCTCAACGGGCTCAACGGCGCGGCGTACGTGCTGGAGAGCCGTACGCCCTTCGGCGTGGGGATCACCGGCCGGTCGACGGTCAAGATCGCCAAGGACCGGCCGGGCCAGCTCCGCAGGCACGCCAAGCCTTCGACGGGCGGCCTGTTCTGGTTCGCCGACCTGGTCGTGACCTCCCACGCCGAGACCTTCGCCGAGGTCAGCCTCGACGCCCCACACGGCGAGGCCGCCACCGACTTCCGCCCCACCGTCCTGATGGGCCGGATCATGGCCGAGGTCGAGGCCCGGGGGCCGCTGAGCGGGCGGAAGATCCGGGCAGCCGTCCCATCGAAGGCCGCCACGGTCGACCGCGCCAGGGACCGGCTGATCCTGGAGGGCTACCTGTCCGAGACGAGCCCGCACGAGGCGCTGAAGCCCTGGGCGGACGAGTCATGACGGGCCGATTCACAACCTCACAAAGCGCGTCCCGGACGGCCTCCGCCCGGGACGCACCCCAGGGGCGCTCATCGCGTCCTGCGTTTGCGCAGGTCAAAGGCGCGTCCCGACCGTGTCCCGACCGCGTCCCGGACACACCGTGTCCCCGTGTCCCCCCTCTTTATGAGGGGGACGCGGGGCACACACGGGTCAGACACCCACCTGCCCGTGTCCCTGATGACGACCAAGGAGAAGACGTGACGCACCACTGCCACCACTGCGGAGGGCTCATCCGCTGGGCTGCGAACCATGCCATCACCAAGGACGGACGCGTCCTGCATGACGCCTGCGCCTCCGACCTGGGCTGGAAGGGAGTCGTCGCCGTCGGCGACGCCTACCTGGCAACACGACTTCTCTATCCGGAGACAACCACCTAGACCGGAGGCGTACTCCGTCCGCCCTCCGAATCACAAGAAAAAACGAAGGAGAACGACCCATGACCAACCCCTTCAACCCGAGCTTGGCCAGCACCATCAACGTCGTGCGCGCCGCCCTGCGCGACCTCGGCCACGATCTGCCCGAGAGCCTCACCGCCGCGATGGCGCTCGCCGACACCGCGACGAAGGTCCCCGCCACCTTGCGGCCCGACTCCGCCAAGGCTGCCCGGCGGTGGTGGGATCTCTACACCTCCGGCAAGGACCCGGCCCGAGACCCCGAGATCCTCGGGCTGCTCACTCGCAACACTGAGGCCGTGCGCGGGCTGGAGCTCAGCCTCGCGGAGCTGGCCGAGGCTACCAAGGCCGAGGCCCTCGCCGAGGCGGCTGACCCCATCGTCGAGACCCTGCAGGGCGTCGTCACCGAAGCCCAGGAGCACATCGACGAGGCCCGGGAGCGGATCGGGCTCGTCATCACCGAGACCCGTGTCTCCGGCCTGTCGCCTGACAACGTCCGCCTGCACGCCCGCGCCCGTGAGGCGTTCGTCCGGACCGACCTGGCCCGGCGGGCGTGGGTCGCCCTGGCGAAGCAGTTCGGGCGCGCGAACTGGCGACCCGGACATGCCGAGGAGATCCTCATCTTCGCAGACCTCGACCTGGCCGGCCTCTCCGAGATTGCCGGGCGGGTCGGCCGCGCCCGCAGCGCCGGGGCGGTCGTGCCGACCCTGGACAAGTACGACGCCCGGACGGTCATCGCCACCGGGCACCGGCTCGACCTCGCTGACTTCGACTCCTTCCGTGAGCGTCTCGCGCTGGTCGCCGAGGAGGCGCAGCGCCAGCACGATGCCGAGAAGAAGCAGGCGCGGAAGAAGGCACACGACGGCATCGACCCGGCCCGCATGCACGCGACCCTGTTGTAGGTCAGGAGACCCCAGAAGGGCGCGGGGTCAACGTCGCCGGGCGGAGGCTCAGGCATGGCCTCCGACGCGCACCCCGGATCGAAGGCGGATAGCGGACTCTGACCGCGGCGACCCGCCTGCCCCGCGCCCCTGGGGAGGGTCCCCCACCTCGCCCCATCCCCGCCTCTCACGGCATAGGTGGGGATCTCTCCCCGACGAATCCACCGGCTAGGAGAACCATGACGAAGAACGGACAGACGAGCGTCTCAGAGGCCTCGGCCAGCGGCGACCGCGGCGACATCCTGCGAGCTCTGCAAGAACGCCTCGCCCGCGCCCTGGACGACCCGAAGACCGCGGCGCATGCGTTGCCGCCGCTAGCCAAGCGCCTCTTGGAGGTCGGCGACGAGATCCAGGCCCGGGAGGCCCACGGGGCCGGGTCCGTCGTCTCGACGGCCGAAGACGAGCCCTGGGACGGGAGCGGCTGAGGAACTCCTCTATCCCCCGGCTGTATCTGGGGACGCATCGTCACTAACCGGGATCTCATCAGCCACGGGGCGCGGGAGTCTATAGACGTTCTCCGTAACGACCTCTCGTCCGTCAGCCATGACGACTCGTATTCGCACGTCGGTCGTTTCCGGGATATCGGAATAGGCCTCGTCAAGCTTGGAGCGCGGTGTCCACCAGGTCGCGAAGGTACCTGGGTCGATCGAGAAAGGAAGGTCAGGTCCGAAGCGCCAGCGCCGCCAGGTGATGCCGACCCTGAATTTGAACGTCGGCTCCCTGCTGATGATGGACTTGAACCTGGAAAGCCGCCCTTGGGGCGGCTCGTCGGGTACGACGTAGTAGTCCCTTACCACCAATGGGGCTCGGCCAACGTTGTGGACCTCAACCCCGACGAACTCCGTGTGGCCTTTCGCGGGCACACGGATGATCCGTTCGACACATTCTTCATCGAACCCGGAAGCCACTGTGACTTCGCATCTGGCCCGTCCAATCGACCGGTGCCACGCGTAGATGTTCCAGCCGAGAGCGAGCGAGGCAACGATCAGGCTCAGCAAACCCAGGATGAACGCGGCGAGTGGCATGCGGCGAAGCATGCCGCTCGCTACGTGCGGACCGGGTCGCGCCGGAGTGGAGCGTCCTCAGAATCTGGTACTGCTATGCGGTCTGCTCGATTGCCTCGAAGATGTCCGCGTCGGTCTCGCGCTGCCACTCCGGCATGTCGGCCCAGTCGGCGACATAGGAGGGCTTCGGGTCGGGGAAGTGCTTGAAGATCTGCGCGGTCCAGCAGATCGCCACGAAGCGGCCCTTCTGCTCGCGGGTGAGCTTGGCCGTCGCGCCACCTGAGGTCTCGACGAAGGCGCGGACCTGCTCGTAGACGGCCGCGGCGCTGGCGCGCTCCCAGTCCGGCGTTTCCTCCCACGGGGCCACGTAGCCCGGCTTGGGATCACCGGGGTAGTGCTTCTGCACTCCGGCGATCCAGGCCTCACGGAAAGTACGTCCCTGGTCGAGCGACAAAGCGGTCTCCTTCGTAGTTGTCATGACGTCGCCGTCGTGAACGACGCCAACTTCTGGCTGAGCTGATCCACCCGCGGCTCACCCGCCAGCGGAGCGAGCTGGCGATGCAGGCCTGTGAGTTTGCGCTCCACCCACCCTGACCCCGTGGTCTGGGCGACCTCGACGGCGGCGTCGGCGTGGATCACGAGCTGGTCGAGGTCTCGCTGCTGGAGCCCAAGCGATGCGAGGTCTGTCAGGACGCCACCGCGACGGCGGGTTGAGATGTCCGCGCGAAGCGCAGCGTCGAGGGCCTGTTCGGCGAGGTCGGCGCGCTGCAAGGTGACGTAGCAGGCGCCCCGTTCCTCCGGAAGTCGCGAGCCGTCGAACCGGAGCCATCCATCGGTGTGAACCTGGCCGCTCAGGTGGTGAACCTGGTCGGCGTGGTCGAGGGCGCGCTGGCAGGCCGCGAGATCGCCGAGCCCGGCCTGTACCTGCGCCTGGACGGTGCTCACCCAGAAGCGCGTCGACAGGCCGGGGTTGCCCTTGCTGGCGACTCCTGCCGCCAGGTCGAGCATCGGCCGGGCGGTGGCGTGCTGGTGCTCGTAGACCCCGATGAAGGCGTGGCGGGTGAGCGCGGTGGCCCATAGGTCGTACGCGCCGGCCTCCTTCCCCGCTGAGGCGGCCAGGGTGTAGCAGTGGGCGGCGTCGGTGTAGCGGTTGCTGTCGAAGAAAATCTCTCCGGCGAGCTGGAAGAGGTCGGCGATCAGGGAGCAGAGCTCACGGTGGACCTGCTCGCCGTGGCTGCGTTGGAGCGCTGAGACCAACACGTCGAGGTGCTCCCGCACGAGCGGGTAGGTGTGGCGCTTGGTCTTCGCCAGGGCGAAGACGCGCCACAGGTGGCCGTTGAGGGCGGCGTACTCGCCGAGCGTCTCGGAGTCGACCCGGCGACTGCCGTCGGCGAGGTGCTCGATACGTTCCCAGTCGAGATCCTCGAGCCCGGGCAGTGCGATCAGGGTTCCGGCCATGGTCATCAGCCGGAGCAGCTCGCGGCGGCTCAGGTCGTCGAACTCTGGGACCTGCGCCGTGACCGAGACCAGATCGCCCAGAACGGCCCCAGACTGCACAAGGGGGACGGCCTGGCGTTCTGTGAGGGCCGACTCGAACCGGGTCCGGGCGGCAGGGTCTGCGCGCTCTAGAACGGTGTCGAGGATGGCCTGCATGTGCGGGCGCGGCACGAGAGCAGCGCCGCCCGCCTCCCACTTCGAGACCGTGCGGGACGGGATGCCGAGAAGGTCGGCGAAGTCACGCAGACTCAGCCGCAGCGCCACCTCACGCAGCAGCCGCGCCTCAGCCCCCGTCCACGTCTCCACCTCCGGCATTGAATCAGAGTTGGAGGCCGAAGGGCAGGGCAAGGGCAGCGGAAGGGCAGCAGTCGGCCGTACCGAACGGCCCCGATGCTGAGGAGTCTTGAGAACGACACCCGGCACCGCCCGAACGACGCCCCAGGGCAGGTCATCGAGTCTCCCGGCGAGAGACCTACCCGACAGGGCTGACGAGTCGCCGGTGCCGGGGGTCAGCCATCACAAGCCGTCCCCACCCTGACAGGCACGGAGCATCATGAGCTCAGCATCAGCAAGTGGCAGCCGACGCGGAAGGCCCGGACGGCCTCGCCTCCTGCCCCAACAGCACTCGGGCACACCACGCGAGCAGATCCTCGACGCGGCAGCCGGCCTGTTCACCAGCAGGGGGTATGCCGCGACCTCGACGAGGGAGATCGCCGACGCGGTCGGCATCCGCCAGGCCTCCCTCTACTACCACTTCGCGGGGAAGGGCGAGATCCTCACCGAACTGCTGGGCCAGACGATCCGCCCGACCGTGGACAGCGTGGCCCGGATCGAGTCCCTGACCGACGACCCTGACACGGCCCTTTACCTCCTGGCACTCATCGATGTCCGCACCCTGGCGCAGGCCCCGTACAACATCGGCTGGCTCTACCTCGCCCCCGACGTCGCTCAGGTCGAGGGCTTCGAGGACTTCGCCGCTGCCCGTGACGATCTCGCGGCCACGTACGCCCGGCTGGCGGAGCCGATCGCCGCGCCGGACGTCCTGGCCCTGGTCACGCGGGCCAGGCTCGGGGAGATGCTCGTCCACGCGGTCGAGGAGGTCATCGGCCTCCGCAACGCCGGCCAGCGGATCGACGTGACCGAGGCCGTTGGGATCGCGTCCTCATGCCTACGCCTGTGCGGGGTCGACAGCGCCCGGATCGAGCTGGCGATGAAGACCGCGGAGACACTGCTTGACCAGATCGACGGCACAGACCCCGATGGACCGATCCGGGGCTAGTTCCTACTCACTCATCAGGTCCCGCCGATGATCTCGGAGTTCTTCGGCGATCGTCGTCCACGCCGCGGCCGAGTCACGCAGGATTTTGCCGTGCCGCTGGCGTGGGACTGCGCTCAGCGCGAGCACAGTCCCTAAGGCCCCTTCGACGGCGGTGGACGCGTTCTCCAGCCGGTAGACGTGCACCGGGCGCGACACACCGGCCCGCAGCGCTGGATGAGGAAGTGGATCGTGAAATCCGGCGTCGGAGTGGACCGCCTCGTTACGCGCGCGGAATAGCAGTTTGAGGTCCGCCCGCCAGCGGCTGAACTGGCTCTGAGGGATTGCGAAGCACTGCTTGAGGACTTCGGCAACACGGGCCGCGGTGCCCGAGCTGCCCCCGATGCCTGCACGCGACAGGCCCGTCTTGGAGGCAGCCGACAGGGCCAGCGCCTCGAAGGTGAAGGCGGCGGCCGTGACGGCGACCATGCCCGCTCGCGTCTCCTCCTCGACAAGGAGCGCCCGGCGTTCGTCGTCGTCGGGTCCGTCCGCAGTCAGCAGCTCGGCCCTGAACCGACGAGCAGCCGCCTCGTGATCGATCGCGACTCGGAGCCAGAGTGGCCAGATGTCCCAGGAGAGCATCGGGCGCATGGAACCAGCCGGGCCTCCGTCAGCGTTCAGCGTGAGCACCAGATCTCGGATCTGAAACGATGACCCACGAATGATGAGGATGCCCTCCCCGCCGACGGGCGTTGGAACCGGTATCGAGTCAGTCACCCGCCGAGTGTGCCGAGACGACGGCGCTGACCAAGTCCTGCGTCTTTCCCCGATACCAGATCTGCGGTATCCCGCCCCTGGCGAGACGCCACGCGCTGACATCATCCGGCGGCACGCTCAGGGGCATGACGCAATCATTCATGACGTTCGGAATCATGCCGGGGCCGAGGCGCTCAGCGCTCACCGCCGCACTCACCGCTGCCGGATTCAGGGTCACCGACTCTCAACGGATGGTGCCCAGTATCCAGGTTCGCGTTCGGGAGGGCACGGCCGACGAGGCCGAGGTCAAGAAGATCGTCGCCGTCCATGCGCCCGACGCCGAGCCAATGCCTCCAGGCTCGCCGGTCCAGCACATCGAGAACTACAGGGCCGGGCGGCCGTAGTGGGTGACACATGTAACAACTAAGCCACAAATACTGCCGTCGTGATCCCTTTCTCGTCCTTCCGAAGATGTGCCTTGGCCATGGTTGGTCCTCTCTGGTCGATGGCCGTCGGTACGGCCGTTCACGGACGACAATGACCCGCTCCACCGACATCCGCGACCGCCATGTCGCCAGCTGTGGACAACCCGATCCCGAACCCACCCTGTGGATGACAAACGGCCCGTTGATCAGGGAAAACAAGCACGCCGAGACGTCACGTACGTCGGTCGAGTCGGCATTCGGCTGCCAACTCGGCCGACGCGAGTGACGTCTCGGCCGACGGGGGTGACGCCTCGGCGGGGTCAGATGCCGAGGTTGGAGAGGAGGCCGCCGACGACGGGGACGACGCCCAGCAGCAAGAAGGCGGGGAGGAGACAGATGCCGAGCGGGACGGCGGCCTTGACGCCCACCGCGCGGGCGCGGTCCTCGACCTCGGCGCGGGCGCTTCTGGTCAGGTCGTCGGCAAGGCGCTCGACCGTCGTGGCGACCGGGGCACCGGTGGCCTGAGCTCGGGCCAGTGCTCGGCCCAGCGGCGCCAACGCGGGATCGTCCACCAGGGTGCGCCACGTCTTCTCCGGATCGGCTCCCAGACGAAGCCGAGAAGCGGCCGGCAGGAGCCGGGCGGCTGCCGGGCCGGGCAGCGCTGCGGCGACGGCCACGAGCGCCTCGGCGGGCGCCGCGCCGGAGGAGAGGGCGGCGGAGAGCAGGCGGACCAAGGCAGGCAGCTCGGCCTTCGCCGCCTCCCGCTCGCGCCGGACCTCGGCGGGCTCGACCCGGCCGATGACCAGCCAGCAGACGACACCCGCCGGAGCGGCGAGTAGGGCACCCGCCGTGCCGCCGACGAAGGAGTAGACGGCGCCGGCCGCGAGCAGCGCCAGCAACGGCCGCCAGCGCATCATCCAGCCGCCGGGGTCATCCCGATCCGCAACGGTCGCGACCGTGCCGGGAAGTGGTGACGCCGGCGCAGGCAGCAACGCCGCTGCCAGCCCGAGCGCGAGGGCAGCAAGCCACATGGTCATCTCGCCTCCACCCCGCGAGCGATGCCCTCGATCCACCACAGCCCCAACCAGCCGAGCAGCAGTCCGAGACCGAGGCAGGCCAGGCCTACCGGCGACCCGAAGAGGAACGCCAGCGGGTCGCCGCCGACGCCGCTGCCCATCGCCAGGGCCGCCACCGGCAGTCCCGAGATCAGGCGGGCGGTGGAGCGGGCCGAGCCGAGCTCACCGTCGACGACCCGCTGGGTGGCGGCTGCGGCCCGCAGGTCGAGCGCCACTCGGTCGAGTGCGTCCGCGAGTCCGCTCCCGGTCTGGTGGGCGATCTGCCAGGCCGCGGCGACCACCCTGAGCGATCCCGCACCTGGCACCTCGGCGACCTGCCGCCACGCGGCGGGGACGTCGGAGCCCATCCGCTGCGCCTCCGCGACCGGCTCGATCACCGGCCACTCCGTGGCGAGCTGCGTCAGCGCGGGACCGGGCGGGTGGCCGGCGGCGAGCTCGGCGGCCATCTGCTCGCAGGCCTCGACGACACGGTTGGCCGTACGCCCGGCCTCGATCCGCTCGCAGCGTCGCCGCCACAGGGCGACGCCGCCGAAGGTGGCGATCCCGAGCAAGACAGCCGCGACGACCGCCTTGCCCGGGAAGACGATGGGGATCAGGGCGATGAGGAGGAACGACCACCGCGGCACCCGCCACGCGAGCGACCGTGGTCCGACCGCTGCTCGTGGACGGAGCATCAGCGCGGCGGCGGCACCGAGCAGGCCGGCGACCAGCCCGAGGCTCAGCCCGCTCACCGCTCGGCTCCCAGCAGCGCTTCGAGCCGGTCCGAGGCAGGTCCGGCGACCACGACGTCATCGGCGGCCACCGAGAAGGCGGTCTCCATCCGGACCAACCCATCGGCTCCGCGACGCGGGACCGCGATCTCGGTCAGCACCCGGCGGCCGTCACGTCGGCGCAGGTGCACGACCACGTCGACGCCGGAGGCGAACTGGCTGTGCGCCGCCTCCCTGCCGAGGCCGGCGGCGAGCGCCAGGGCCTCCACCCGCGCCGGGACGTCGGCGGCGGAGTTGGCGTGCAGCGTGCCGCAGCCGCCCTCGTGGCCGGTGTTCAACGCGGCGAGGAGATCGACGACCTCGGCGCCACGCACCTCACCCACGACCAGCCGGTCCGGACGCATCCTGAGGGCCTGGCGGACCAGCGTATGGAGCTCGACGGCACCGGCGGCCTCGATGTTGGCCGGGCGTGCCTCGAGGCCGACCACATGCGGATGGTCCGGACGCAGCTCGGAGGCGTCCTCCACCAGCACCAGGCGCTCCTCCGGCGGCACCAAGGACAACAACGACGCCAGCAGGGTGGTCTTCCCGGTGCCGGTGCCTCCGGAGACGAGAAAGGCCGACCGGGCCAGCACCAGCCGCCGCAGCAGATCGGCCACCGCGGGAACGACCATCCCCGAAGCCTCCAGCTCGGCGAGCGTGAACGCCCGCGCCGACGGCACCCGCAACGAGATCACCGTGCCCGGTCGCGCCAGCGGCGCGAGCACCGCATGGAACCGGCTGCCGTCACCCAGTCTCAGGTCGACGTAGGGCGAGGCATCGTCTAGGCGGCGGCCGGCCCCGGCAGCCAGCCGCTGCGCCAGCCGTCGGACCGCGTCGTCGTCGGGAAACGCCACCGGAGCTGGCTCCAGACCGGAGCCGCGGTCGATGAAGACCTGATCGGGCCCGTTGACCAGGACGTCGGTCACCCCCGGCATCCGCAGCAGCGGCTCCAACGGCCCGGCGCCGACCACGTCGCGGCGCAGCATCTCGAAGACGGCCAGCACGGTCGCGTCACCGACGATCCGCCCCTCGGCACGGAGCGCCTCCTGGACCCGGTGCGGGGTGAGCTCTCCCGGCGTACGCGCCAGGTGGTCGCGGACGAGGTCGACGACCTGGGGTGCGATGTCGACGGCGCCGATCATGCGACCATCACCCCGGCGCGGACCCGGCAGCGCGTCAGCACCTCGGCCGCGGCGCGGGCCAGCGGCGCCCGCTTCGAGCGGATCGGCCCCAGGCCCAGGTCGATGGCCTCCGAGAGCCCGCGCTGGTCGGACATCGAGGCGATCACCGGGAGCCCGAGCGCACGCCCGACGGCCTCCGGCTCGGCCGCGCGGCCGCGGACGACGACCCGCACCCGATCTCGCTCGGGAAGGCGGGAGATCAGCCGGGCGGCGGACGCCGTGCCGGTGACGTTCGCCCGAACGACGACGAGGACGATGTCGCAGCCGGTCAGCAGCGCCTCGGTCCCGGCGTCGGACTCGCGTGGCAGGTCGACCACGACCAGGTCATGGCCGCGACGAGCGGCGGCGAGCACCTCGCGCACGACTTCCGGCCGTGGTGGCACCACGTCGCCGCCCGGCCAGCCCAACAGGCCCAGCGACCCGACGTGCGGCACCGCCTCACGCAGCGCCCGCGCCCCCAGCCGCCCGGCGGTCTGCCCGAGATCTCCCCAGGTCACCCCTGGGATCTCGTCGAGGCCGAGCACCCGACCTGCTCCGGGACCGAGCCGGTCGGCGTCGATCAGCAGCGTCGAGCCGCGGTCGGCTCCGAGGCTGGCCAGGGCCGCGGCGTACGTCGTCGCACCGGCTCCACCCGATCCGGCCAGCACGCCGACGACCATGCCGTCGCCGCCCTCACCGTCGCCGACGTCGGCGAGCAGCCCGGCGACCACGGTCTCGGCCGACGGCAGCTCGAGCAACGTCTCGGCGCCGATCTCCAGCGCGGCCCGGAGCAGCGGTTCGCCGGTCGAGCCCCAGCCCACGACGTACACCCCGTCTCTTCGGGGCGGACGCAGCGATGCCACCTCCGCCAGGAGGTCGGCGCCGACGAGGATCAGTGGTGGGCGTTGCCATCGACGCAGGGCGCCGACAGCGTCGGTGCACTCCTCGACGGTGACGCCGGAGGCAGCGGCCAGGCGCGCCGCCTCAGCGGCGAGCAACGAGTCCGAGGTGATGACGAGCGGTTCCGAGGTCATGGCAGCAGGATCCGCCGGGACACCGACAATTCCACTCGCAAATCCAGGACCTGTGGATAACCCGGTCCTGGACCCGCCCTGTGGATGGTGATCGGCCCGCCCAGCGGCCGTCTACGATGTGCCCATGACACGCATCGCTGCGTTCTTCGACCTCGACAAGACGATCATCGCGAGGTCCAGCACGCTTGCGTTCTCCAAGCATTTCCAGGCCGGCGGCCTGATCACCCGCGCGGCCATGATCCGCTCGGCCTACACGCAGTTCGTCTACGTCGTCGGCGGTGCCGACCACGACCAGATGGAGAAGATGCGCAAGGCGCTCTCCGAGATGGTCACCGGCTGGGACGTGGCGACCGTCAAGGAGATCGTCGCCGACACCCTCCACAACGTGGTCGACCCACTCGTCTACGAGGAGGCCGTACAGCTCATCGAGCAGCATCACGCCCAGGGACACGACGTCATCATCGTCTCGGCCTCGGGCACCGAGCTGGTCGAGCCCATCGGCACGATGCTCGGCGCCGACCACGTCGTCGCCACCCAGATGGAGATCGAGGACGGCCGCTACACCGGCGAGATCGCGCTCTACGCCTACCGTGAGGAGAAGGCCCGCGCGGTCCAGCAGCTGGCCGAGCGCTTCGGCTACGACCTCGAGCAGTCGTACGCCTACTCCGACTCCGTCACCGACCTCCCCATGCTGGAGGAGGTCGGCCACGCCTTCGCGGTCAATCCCGACAAGGACCTCCGCAAGGCTGCCAAGGAACGCGGCTGGGACATCCTGGTCTTCAACAAGCCGGTCGCGCTGCGCAGCCGAGTGCTCACCCCGTCCACGCCGACCCTGGCTGCGCTGGCCGTCGGGGGCGCCGTCGCGATCGCCGGCGGGGTCATCTGGGCGGGCACGAAGCGCCGTCGCCTCGGCGCCTGACCCGATTCTGCAGACGCGGCATCATCCTCCTCATCCTGCAGAATTTCCAGCCTTGAATCTGGCCGCCGATCAGCGTAGAAACAGGGGTGTAACAAGACGTACACGAGTGAGAGGCACCCACGCGGCGATCCACCCATCTGATGGGGTGCTGTAGCCGGGGAGAAATCCCGACGCAGTGACCAGACCTTGCACGCTTGGTAACCAGAAACGCTCGTGTCAGCGGTGGCACCCGGTGCTCACAACCCACCGGGTGCCACCTGCTTTTGCGCCTTCTACTCGGCCGCGTCCAGGCGCAGCGGCGAGGCCTCGGCCCCAGCGGCGTACGCCTCGGCGGCGTAGAGCAGCCACGAGTGCGCCCCCGCCTGGCCACCCTCGCGGAAGCCGCGCAGGTTCGACTCGTAGGCGGCACGCAGCGCCAGATGGCCGGCCTCGGGCACGACCAGCGACTTCTCGTCCACGCCGCGCGCGACCAGGATGAGCCGCTCTGCGGCACGCGCGACCAGACCGTTGTGGGACGCGAACGGAGCCGCGGTCGCCAGATCGGCGTGCACGAACGCCGCCACGACCAGCGCCGGCGCGGACGTCGGGGCGAGCAGCAGATCGGAGAGACGCCGCAACCGCTCGGCCGACTCGGCAGAGCGCGGACGGCCCAGCTCCTCAGCGTCCAGCGACCCCGCAGCCGCCAGCGCGTGCAGCCGCGCGAACGCCTGCAGCGGCGCGTGCTTCACCACCGGGACCAGCGAGAGCAGCTCGGTCGAGAGCCGCACCGCGTCCTGCGCGATCGCGTCCCCGCCGGAGGCGCGAACCTCACCCAGGGACGACGAGGACCCTTCCAGCACGGCAGAGGCGTGCGCACCGCGCAGCAGCGACTCGGCGGTGGTCTCCGGAGACGTACGCCGCAGTCCCCGGTCACGCAGCATCACGTCGATACCGTCACGAGCTGCGGCGAAGCCCGAGGCCACGCCTTCGAGCGACACCAACCGGGCAAGCGGATCGTCCTTCACGCGTCAACCTTAAGCGCGCGTTACCCTGACCGAGATGACGGACCCAGCCAACCCCGACCCGGCACGCTCCTTCGGAAGCGTGGCGGACAGCTATGACCGCGGGCGCCCGTCCTACCCGGTCGATGCCGTGAAGTGGCTGGTCGGCGACGAACCGGTGAGCGTTCTCGAGCTCGGCGCCGGCACCGGCAAGCTCACCGAGGTGCTCGTCGGCCTGGGCCACGACGTCTTCGCGACCGACCCGGACGACGCGATGCTCGACATCCTCTCCGGGAAGCTCCCGGACGTACGCGCCACCAGCGGCACCGCCGAGCAGATCCCGACCGGCGACAGCCTCTACGACGTGGTCGTCGTCGGCCAGGCGTTCCACTGGTTCGACCACGCCAAGGCACTGGCCGAGATCGGGCGGGTGCTGCGTACGGACGGACGACTCGCCGTGGTCCAGAACGAGCGCGACGAGCGGATCCCCTGGGTGCGCAAGCTGGGCAAGCTGATCGGCAAGCAGGACGGTGGCTTCGACCCGACCTCGATCCTCGACGACTCCGGGTCCTTCTCCGCCGTCGAGGCGCAGACGTTCCGGCACTGGCAGGTCGTCGACCGCCACTCGATCCAGGACCTGGTCCAGTCGCGCTCCAACATCGCCACCCTCGAGCCGGAGGCCCAGGAGCAGAAGCGGCGCGAGGTGCTGGCCTTCTACGACGACTACGGCCGCGGCATGGACGGCATGCAGCTGCCCTACAACTGCCGCGCCTGGCGGACGCAGGTGCTCCCGCACGCCCAGATGGTCTCGACAGGCTCGACCACCGGCGCGCACATGGTGGTCGAGGCGGACGAGGAGCCGGCGCCGCAGGTGCCGCTGGCCAAGCGCACGGACACCGCCGTACGCCTCCCCCGCGTCATCACCGACCCCGAGAACGGCGACGACGACCTGCTCATCGACTTCCGGTGAGAGGGTCGCGCGGGCGCGTCGTGAGCGCGTCCCGCTCCGGGTCCATCAGGTCGAAGCTCTGGATGATCCAGAAGATCGCGAAGCAGACCAGCAGCGAGACCTCGGTCGCCAGCAGCCAGTATTTCCAGCCGGTCAGGCCCAGCACGATGCCGCCCGCCAGCAGCACCACCATGGCCACGACCAGTGCCCAGTAGGTCTTGTCCAGCCGCGTACGCGCCTTGTCGGCCTCCTGCGCGATCTTCCGCACGCCCCAGTCGGTGTTGAGCACGACCGCCAGCGCGAACGGCGTGAAGGTGAAGATCGCCGCGAGCCCGTGCGCCTTGGCCGCGAAGCTCTCCTGGTCGATCAGCAGCCAGCCCACCCCGACGACCCACGCCCCGGCGACCGAGACCAGACCGATCAGACCCCAGCGCGAGGGCCAGGCACCGGCGGCGGCACGCTTGCGGAGCCCGAAGATCAGCACGACCACCCAGCCGATCGCCATCACCGCCAGATAGCTCCAGGCGTTGTTGACGATGGCGGCCTTGTCGATCTGCTGCCCGATCTCCGGGGTCGGCACGAAACCGACCATCGGCGCCGAGAGCCCGGCGAGGTTGAGCGCGGTGTCCTCCGCGTCGGTATAGCCCCGTAGCACCACCAGACACACGCCCAGCGCACACAGCACCGCGGTGAAGACCGGGCCGGCCGGGGTGTAGTAGTAGGACGAGATGGACGTCTGCCACTCCCCGCTCGTGATCGTCTCGGCGCCCACCGAGATCGCGAGCCCCGCGAGCAGACAGCACAGAGCGAAACGGACATAGCGGTACGTCGTCACCTCGGTCGTCATAGGCCTGAACGTAGCGGGATCCGGCCACCGTCGGGGGCCTATCCGGCAGCGCGTCCGAGACCCGCGCCAATCGTTCACCGAGCAATGTCGAGGAACGCATAGCGTGACGAAGGCCACATCAGATACCGTAAATCGAGCCCGGATCCCCGCCGGTTTCGAGAAATCCTCCGTCGCTCCTACGATGCGCGCGTGAAGATGACGATCAAGTGAAATCCTTCGCCCCGAGCCGATGATGTCTTGGGATGCGCCCACGGACGCGTTAGCGTCCGGACGAAGCCGCATATCTCTGCCGTAGCCCCACCACCATCACCGCTCGGGCGATGCCTCCTGCGGAAAAGTGAGGTCGACATGTCCACCGTGACATACCTCGAGGACGGCCCTTCCGTCCTCTCCCTGTACGAAGGTTTCTTCGCCGGTGGCGCCCGGATCCTGCACACCGCAGTCGTCCGCGCGCTCGACGCCACCACGCCTCAGCGGCACAGCGTGCTGAGCCTCAGTGACCGCGTGCAGCGCGAGTTCACCGCGCAGCGGATCTCTTCCGACAACTCCTACCGACGCTTGACCTCGGCCGGCGTCCCGGTGCGGGCATTGAGACGTACGCCGACGGGCCCCATCACCACCAGCCAGCTCAAGCGCGTGGCGCAGTCGGTGGCCAAGGCCGACGTGGTGCTCTCCCTCAAGGAGCAGCCGCTCACCGTGCTGGGCAGGGTCGGTACGTCCGGGACTCCGCTGATCACCTGCCTGCACCGCTCCGACCCGGAGCACCAGGGGGCAGGGGTGCAGGAGCTCATCGACCTCGACCGCGCCGGGCTGCTGACCGCTGCCGTGTGCTGTGCGGAGTCGACCCAGCGGGCCTACCACGAGGCGACCGGGATCCCGCTGGAGCGGCTGCCGGTCTTCCCCAACGGGGTGGACCTCTACAAGTTCCGCACCGATGCCGAGCTGCGGGCCGGCAAACGGGCCGAGCTCGGCGTGGACGGCGACGCACCCGTGGTGATGATCGCGGCGCGCTTCGACGAGATGAAGAACATCCCGCTCTTCGTCCGGGCCGCGCGCCGGTTCGTCCAGGAGCACCCCGACGCCCACCTCGTCATGTGCGGTGCCGGGATGACCGCGGACAACCCGGCCTTCGCCCAGCTCATCAACGAGGAGCTCGGCGCGTGGCCGGCACTGGAGACCAACCTGCACGCCCTCGGGATCCAGAGCCAGATGGCGCCGCTCTACAACGCCGCCGACCTGATCACGCTCACCTCGGCGTTCGGCGAGGCCGCCCCGCTGTGCCTGCTCGAGGGGATGGCCTGCGGCGCGGTCCCGGTGACCACGCCGGTCGGCGACGCTCCGGCGATGGTCGGCGACCTCCGCCTGGTCTCGAGCTTCGACCCGACCGAGATGGCCGAGTCCTGGAAGGCCGCCTTCGCCCAGCGCGAGGAGCACTTCGAGCGCATCTTCCGCAACCGGCAGCGCCTCTCCGAGCAGCGGCTCTTCGACGCGTACGCCCGGCTCATCAAGGACTCCGCAGACTCGGCGCTCATCCCGGTCGCGGTCTGAGACGGTCGCTGGTCGAGCCCCGCACGCGGGGCTCGACCAGCGAGCGATCAGTAGATGGTCACGCCGTAGGCGTTGACGGCCTCACGAACGGGCTGGAAGAAGGTCGTTCCGCCCGTGGTGCAGTTGCCGGAACCACCGGAGGTGATGCCGAGGGCCTTGGTGCCGTCGTAGAGCGCGCCGCCGGAGTCACCGGGCTCGGCGCACACGTTGGTCTGGATCAGGCCGCTGACCCGGCCGGAGCCCTGGTAGCGGACGGTGACGTTGAGCGCCTGGACGGTGCCGCTGTGGACCCCGGTGGTGGAGCCGTCCCGGGTGACCCGCTCACCGACGTACGCATCGGCGACCGTGAAGCCGCCGGGGTGCGAGAGCGAGGGGTTGTCGTAGCGAACCAGGGCGTAGTCGTTGCCCGGGAAGCTCGACGAGACCGTCGGGCCGATCAGGGTGGACTGGCCCGAGTTGGCATACCAGGTCGGAACCTCGTCACCGCAGTGACCGGCGGTGATGAAGTAGTAGCTGCTGCCACTCTGCACGTTGAACCCCAACGAGCAGCGGTAGCCGGATCCGTAGATCGCATCGCCGGCGCCGAGCAGCGTGGTGAACGTGCCGGCGGTGCGCTTGATCGTGAGTGCCTCGGCGTCGGCGCCGGCGGCCTTGGTGACCTTGGCGAGCTCCGCCTTCGAGACGGTGGAGTCGGCGGTGACGACGACCTTGCCGGTCGCGGCGTCGGTGTACCAGGCGATGCCGGATACGGCCGACTTGTCGACAGCGGAGTTGACCGCGGCCAACGCCTTCGGACTGAACTCCTTGTGATCCGGTGCGGCGACAGCCGGCGTGGTGGCAGCGGTAGCCGCCAGACCAAGACCGGCGACGACTGCGGCCAGACGGGTGCGGGACGTGGTGAACCTCATGTGTTCCTCCTACGAACGACCAGGCACCCGCGTGGTTGCAGGCGCCAGGAATGCCCGACCACCGCGATGCGCCCGAGCACGCCTTCTCGGGAGTATGTCGACGGGTCGATCGGTCGGCTACGCCGCGGAAGAAAATTTCACCGCCAGGCGGAAATCATTGCCAAATAGGGCGAAGTGGTCTGAACCACTTCGCCCATTTCAGCTGCGTATCAGTAGAGGTTGACGTCGTACGCGTTCACGGCCTCGCGGACCGGCTGGTAGAAGGTGGTGCCGCCCGAGGAGCAGTCACCGGAGCCACCCGAGGTGATCCCCAGGGCGGTGGAGCCGGCGTAGAGCGGGCCGCCGGAGTCGCCCGACTCGGCGCAGATGTCGGTCTGGATCATGCCGCGGACGGTGCCGGACCCGCGGTAGCGGACCGAGACGTCGAGCGCCTCGACCCGGCCGGAGTGCGCGCCGGTGGACGAGCCGTCGCGGGTGACCCGCTGACCGACGCGCGCGTCACCGACGGAGTAGCCGCCCTGGTGGCTCAGCGAGTCGTTGGCGTAGCGCACCAGGGCGTAGTCGTTGCCCGGGAAGCTCGACTTCACGGTCGGCCCGATCCGGGTGGTCTGACCGGAGTTGGTGTACCACGTCCCCACGTCTTCGGCGCAGTGACCGGCGGTGAGGAAGTAGTGGGTGCCACCGCTGCGCACGTTGAACCCGAGGGAGCACCGGGTCCCCGCGCCGTGGATGGCGTCTCCAGGCCCGAGGAACGGCTTGAACTCACCCTTGGCGCGCTTGATCGTGATCGCGTCGGCGTCGGCGCCGACCGTCCGGGTCAACCTGCCCAGCGCGGAGGCGGGGACGGTGGAGTCCGCGGTCACGACCACCTTGCCGGTGGCCTCGTCGGTGTACCAGGCGATGCCGGACAGCGCGGACCTGCTGACCGCGGAGTCGACGGCGGCGTAGGCGGCCGCCAGCGCCTTGGCGCTGACCCCCGACTCCGCGGGCGCAGCGACCGCCGGCGTGGCCATGGCGGTGGCCGCCAGACCTAGACCGACCGCTGCCGCGAGCAGTCGGCTGCGTGACCTGGTGAACCTCATGCGTTCCTCCTGGGACGACCAGGCGCCCGCCCCGGTAGCGCGCGCCACGTGCACGACCACCGCGATGTGCCCGAACACGTCAACTGTGAGTATGTCGTTGTAGACACCACATCGGCCAGTCGTAGGCAAAAAACTTTCGCAGTTCGACCAAATTTCGTACGCCGCGGGGCAAAGTGGCTCAAACCACCTCACCCCGCGGCGTACTCGTGCTTGATCAGTAGATCGTGGCGCCGTACACGCTGAGCGCCTCGGTCACCGGCTGGAAGAAGGTGGTGCCGCCGGTGGAGCAGTTGCCGCTGCCGCCGGAGGTCAGACCCAGCGCGGTCGAACCGGAGTAGAGCGCGCCGCCGGAGTCACCGGGCTCCGCGCACACGTTGGTCTGGATCAGGCCGCTGACGGTTCCCTCGGCGTAGCGGACGCTGGCGTTGACCGCGGTCACGGTGCCGGTGTGGACACCGGTGGTCGAGCCGTCACGGGTGACGCTCTGGCCGACCCGAGCGGTGCCGGCCGTGAAGCCACCGGTCTTCGAGATCGTCGAGTTGTAGCGGACGATGCCGTAGTCGTTGCCCGGGAAGCTCGAGCCCGCGGTCGAGCCGAGGAGCGTGCTCTGCGAGGAGTTGGCATACCAGGTCGAGACGGCGTCGGTGCAGTGGCCCGCGGTCAGGAAGTAGTCCGCGCCCCCGACCTTCACGTTGAAGCCGAGCGAGCAGCGGGAGCCGCCCCCGTAGATGGCGTCGCCGGGGCCGATGAGCGGGCTGAACTCGCCCTTGGTGTGCTTGACGGTCACGGCCTGGTCGCCCTGGCTCGTCTTCTCGGCGGCAGCCTCCTTGACCTCGGCGATCTCGGCCGCGGAGACGGTCTCGTCGACGGTGATGACGACCTTGTTGGTGGCCGGGTCGGTGTACCACGACGAGCCGACCGGGGCGGACTCGGCGACGGCCGACTTGACCGACGCGACCTCGGCCTTGCTGAACTCGGCATCCGCGGCGGCTGCCGGGACGGCGACGGCGGCGGAGGCCGCGAGACCCACACCCGCGGCAAGCGCGGCGATCGTGCGGGGACGGAAGGTGGTGCGTTGGAACCTCATACGTCTCCTCCTGGGGGAAAGGCCCACGTGTTGTGGGCTTCCGCACCCGGAACCACGGGTTTCGCGGCTTACCGGGGGCGGGTAACTGAGTTTCGTGTTCTTTTCCTTGCCCCGCACCACATTCGATTCCCCAAGAATCTGCATTGCAAAGACTCGTTCATCGAATTCCTGCAATGCAGCAACACGCGATTCCGCAGCGTTTGCGGCTCAGCGCCGAAAGAAGAGGATTGGGTAAGCATTGCCAAGTTGTAGGTGCCCGGGTCCCGGGCCGCGTACGGTGGGTATCCGTGTTCATCTCGCTGCTCGAGCGAGGATTCGGGCGGGATTCCGTCCGGCTTCCAAACCTTCGGCGTGGCGACTGTTGATAGATGGTAGACAAACCCCATGCCGTATCCGCCGCCCCCAGGCTCCCCCGGTTCGGGCGCGCCTGACGAGGAGCCGCAGAAGCAGCCTGCCCCTTTCGACTACAACGAGCGGCTGATCGGGCTCTCCGACGAGAGCGGCAACCGGCCGGCGTTCAACGCCCGCAAGGAGCGCGCCGGCCAGGGCGGGCCGCTGCGCCAGGTCCTGACCATCGCCGTCTCCCTCGGGCTCGTGGTCGTGTGCGGCGTGGTCGTCTACGCACTGTTCACCCGCGGCGACGATGCGGCCACGACCGCCGGAGCACCGACCGCGAGCGACACGGCCTCGGCCGACAGGACACCGAGCGGGTCGGCGAGCCAGGGCGGCGGAAGCTCCGACGTCGGCGGTGAGTCCAGCGGCAATCCCGACTGGCCCGGGACCTCCGCGGCCGACCCCAGCGACGGCGCCACCAGCTCGCGTTCGACCATCGGCCCCGAACACCTCTCCAAGGCCGACGTCCCCCGCCCGTGGGAGTTCACCTACGGCGACGTCAACCTGAAGGCCCGCTACCTGAGCGGCAAGGACTACTCCGGCTGCAAGGCGACGCTGAAGCCCGCGATCCGCAACCTCGGCTGCGACTACGCCGTTCGGGTCTCCTACAAGGCTCAGCGGGGCAACCTGCGGATGACCCATTTCATCTACGACTTCAGCACCGTCGAGGCCGCCGGCAAGGCCGCCACGAAGACCGAGCCGCGGCACGTGATCCCGCCGACGGAAGCCTTCCTGCCCGGCTACACCCAGGGCTGGTTCAAGGTGAAGGACTACGGCAAGTACGTCGTCTACACCATGGTCACGGCCAGCGACGGCATCACCGAGGCCCAGGGCAAGGAGTACACCTCCTACGGCAACACCGACCTCGGCGCGGAGATCCTCTTCCGGATGTGACCCGGTCTCAGGGGGTCGCCTGGTCTCCTGCTTCGGGTGACGCCCCTACCGTGGGCGAAGGCTCCGTCGAGGCGCTGCCGCTCTCGCTCGGCTGCGCCGACGGCGTTGCGCTCGACCCGGTCGAGGTCGACGGCTCGGCGCTCGGCTCCTCCGTCGTGGCCGACTCGGACGGCTCGGCCGACTCCGAGGGCTCGGTGCTCGGGCTCGCGGACTCCTCGGGAGTTGCGGTCGCGCCCGGCGACGGATTCTCGCCCTGCTTCTCGTCGCCCTGCCCCGAGCCACCGCCGGTCACCCGGGAGATCGTCGTGCCGCCGTCCCCGCCGCGCGTGATCGAGCTGACGCTGCGTCCGGCCAGCAGCTCGAAGACGGTGATCACGGCGACGACGACCACGAACATCGCCAGCGAGGCCAGCGCGATCCGCTTCCAGGGCAGGGTCTTGAGCCGCTCCTGCCACGACGGCATCGACTCGGCGTCACCGTCCCCCTCGGCCATCTCCGCCGGCTCGGTCGCGGGCTCCGAGCTGGTGCGTACGCCGGCGAGCCCGGCCGACCGCCACCGGGCCAGGGCCTGGGCGCTGGTCACCTTCTGGTGGCTCTTCGCGAGCCACTGCCCGTAGAGGTTGGTGCCGATCGTGGCCGCCACGCTGCCCATCGCCGCCCCGAGGAGGGTGCCGACGGCACCGAGCGTGGAGAGCAGCAGAGCGGAGGTGACGGCAGCGAGGGCGCCTGCGGTGGTCGCGATCCAGTCGATGCGTGCGGGTTTCGATGCTTGGGAATCACTGGAGGGCGGGGTGTTGCTCATTGGGCCCAGATTAACTCGCGACCAGACGCTACCGGGGCCAACTTGACGCAGATCACCCTTGACTCAGGTCACGTTCCAGAGCCGCTGCACCGGACATCAGAGTGGCGACGACGCTCGGCAGGGACTCCTTGTCGTAGCGGACGCTGGGCATGGAGATCGACATCCCGGCGACGACGTCGCCGCCGGCGCCACGGACGGGGACGCCGATCGCGACCACGCCACGCTCGGAGCGACCGTCGTTGAAGGCGAAGCCGTTGCGGCGTACGCGCTCGAGCTCGGTACGCAGCGCGTCGACGTCCGGGCGATCGGCCAGGTGGTCGGCGTACCTCTCCCGGGAGTAGATCGAGGCGACCTCGTCGTCGGAGATCTGGGCCAGGAGCAGAAGCCCGGCGGTGGTGCGGTGGGCCGGGAACACCATGCCCTCACGGGAGCCGACCTTGAGCGACTGCGGCGACTCGACCGAGGCGATGAAGCGACAGGTGTCACCGGTGCGTACGGCGACGTTGGCGGACTCGCCCAGCAGGTCGACCAGGCGCTGCAGATGGGGCAGCGCGACCTGACGGAGCCGGGATGCGGTCGAGCGGGAGTGGGCAGCCAGCTCCAGCACCGGTCCGGCCCGGTAGACCTTGTCCTCGTCCTGGACCGCGAAGTCGCGGTAGACCAGCATCGCCAGCAGCCGATGGGCGGTGGAACGAGCGACGTCGAGCCGAGCCGCCGCCTCTGAGACGGTCAGGCGGCCTTCGAGCTGGAGGATCGTCGCCAGCTTGAGTGCGTGGTCGACGCTGGTGATCGCATACGGGGGCCGGGTCTTGAGCGGCTTGTCCATCCCACCTCTTCCTGATCACACCAAACCAAGCATCTATCGCTCGCGTCCGCAGGAGATTGACCCAGCTGGGGAGGCCGCTGTGACAATGGCCACGTCTTCGAGGCGATGCCTCCCGACGCACCCGGTTCGACAAGTGAGGAACACTGCGATGTCTGTCCTGATCGGCACCAACCCGACGCGTACGTTCGAGGATGCCCGCCGCTGGGTCGAGGAGGGAACCACCCTGCTGACCGGTGCCATCGACGGTCTGGATCGCTCCGCGTTCGACGGCGACTCGCAGCTGCCGGGCTGGACCCGCAAGCACCTGGTCGGCCACGTCGCCGCCAACGCCGATGCCCTCGGCAACCTGATCTCCTGGGCCGAGACCGGCGTGGAGAAGCGGATGTACGCCTCCACCGAGCAGCGCAACGCCGACATCGAGGCGGCCGCGACGCGTCCGGCCGAGGAGCTCCGCGCGTGGTATCTCCGTGGTGCCGCGGAGCTCGACGCGGCCATGGACCGGCTCACCGCCGAGCAGTGGGAGCACGAGGTGATCACGGCCCAGCTCGTCACCCGGAAGGCGAGCGACGTCCCGTGGATGCGGGCCCGTGAGGTCTTCGTCCACGCCGTCGACCTCGGCGTCGGGATCACCTTCGCCGACCTGCCCGACGACTTCCTGCTCGCCCTCGCCGACGAGATCCGTACCAAGCGGGGACTCTCCGACGACGACCTGCTCGGCGTCGAGGGCACGCTTCCCGAGGTGGCCGCCTGGCTCGCCGGGCGTCCGCACGGCCTCGTGGACGCGCCGACGCTCGGGCCGTGGCTGTGACCCTTTCTGGGATCAGCTCCAGAGGGCGAGCTTGTCCGGGTTCAGGACGATCCAGACGTCGGTGACCCGGCCGCCGGCGACCCGGAGGTTGGCGACGCCGCGGTGAGCGCCGTCCTCGACGAACGTGAACCCGAGACCGTCGGCGGTGGCCTCGGTCCGGACCTCCCAGCTGGGTCGCTTCGTGAGTACGCCGAGCAGGAACCGCGCCACCTTCTCCGGCCCGACGATCGGGTTGCGGGCCGCGCTGACCCGGCCGCCGCCGTCGGAGCGGAGCGTGACCGACGGGTCGAGCAGCGTCACCAGCCGGCCGAGGTCGCCGCCGGCGGTGGCCGAGACGAAGGCGCGTACGACGTCGTCGTGCTCCGGCAGTGGGGCGACGTCGTCGCGCTGCTGGGCGACCCGGCGCCGTGCGGAGGCGGCGAGCTGCCGCACCGCGGCCGGTGAGCGGCCGACTACCCCGGCGATGTCTCCGAACGGGACGGCGAAGATGTCATGGAGCACGAAGGCGACCCGCTCGGCCGGCGTCATCGCGTCGAGCACGACGAGCAGCGCGGTGCTCACGGTGTCGTCCAGAGTCGCCCGGTCGGCCGGATCCTCGGGGGCGGCGAGGAAACCCGGCCGGACCGGCTCGGGCAGCCAGGGGCCGACGTACCTCTCCCGGCGGCTGCGCGCCGACTTGAGCACGTCGAGGCAGACCCGGCTGGTGACGCGGCTCAGCCAGCCGGAGGGGTTGTCGATCGCCGCCCGCTCGTCGTCGGAGAGGCGATACCACCGCAGGTAGGTCTCCTGGACCGCGTCCTCGGCCTCCTCGACCGTGCCGAGCAGGCGGTAGGCGAGCGCGATCAGACGGCGGCGCTCGATCATCACCTCGCCCAGGTCGTCCATGTCAGGCATCGTGGCATCTCCTTCGGGGTTCACCCAGTGTGACGAGCCAGACATCGCGATTGTGAGGTGGCGACCTCACATTCGCATCTGCCACCTCGTCAACCTGACGAGTGCCCGCGCTGTGGCGGGCCAGACCGGAAGGACCCCGATGCTCGCCAACGTCAACGTCACCAAGCTCTTCCCCGCTGCGTACAAGGCCCAGATGGCTGTCGAGGAGGCGGTCGAGGAGGCCATCAGCGTCGCCGGCCTCGACCGGCTCGCGGTCGACCTCGTCAAGATTCGCGCCTCCCAGATCAACGGCTGCGCCTTCTGCCTGCGGATGCACACCCAGGACGCCATCAAGAACGGCGAGACGACCGACCGCCTCGCCCTCGTCGCCGCGTGGTGGGAGTCGCAGTACTTCACCCCCGAGGAACAGGCCGCGCTCACCATCGCCGAGCAGATCACCCGCATCGGCGACCTGCACACCTCCCCGGCTCCCAAGGTGGACGTCGAGAGCATCCTGGACGCCAAGCAGATCGCCGCGATCACCTGGGTCGCGATCTCCATCAACGCCTGGAACCGGATCGCGATCTCCAGCCACTACCCGGTCGCACCCTGATCCGAGCGGGTAGTCCAGGGAGTTTCGGTCCGTTACCGGCTGGTAGATGGACGAGAACTCCCTGGACTACCGTCCGGCTTACCGAGTGCTGTCGCGGCCGAGAAGGTAGCCGACCGCCAGCGCGACGACCGCCAGCGCGACCGGATAGCTCTGCAGGAATGCCCCGAAGACCACGTCGGCCATCAAGCCGAGCAGTTCCAGGATCACCCAGATCGCCAGGACCGTGCCGGCGACGATGAGGACCTTCCACCTGGTCGCCATCTACTGGCTCACGTGGAAGTAGGCGGACGTGGTCGAGCGAGGACGCATGGGGATCCTTTGTGGAGCGTGATGGCCGAGGCGGCGCCCACCCGTCGGCGCATCGCAGAAAGTAGCAGTGGGTATGGGGGCGTACGAGAGAATCGTGGAACCGCGTGGGAACGTTTCTCCTACGTGAATCTTTACTCGGCCAGGGGGTCCGATGACTACGCCGACACCACCACCGCCGCCGCCGGACGGGTACGGCGCGATGCCTCCTGCGCCGGACCTCCAGCCTGGCCGGCCGCCGAACGAGAACTCGTACGGCGCGGGAGGGCCACCGCCGCCGGAGAAGCCGCACAACCCGTGGCCCATCGTCATCGGGCTCGGGGCGATCGCGGTGGTGCTGGTGCTCGGCGTGATCATCACGGCCGCCCTCGTCCTGCTCCGCGGTGAGGAGGACCCGACGGCGAAGCCGGGACCGTTGACGGTGACGGCCACGCCGAGCACGTCGGCGACCGCCCCTGCCCCGGGCGGGCTGGCCGCCGACCTGTTCGAGGGTGACTGGAGGTTCAAGCTCGGCGACGTGAGCATGAACGCGACGTACGTGGCCGCCCAGGACTACCCGGACTGCGGGCCGATCGCGTCGGCGGCGCTGGAGAAGAAGGGCTGCCGCTATGCGGCCATGGGGATCCACGACGCCGAGGGCGGCAAGCTGCGGATGCTCCGGGTGATCTACGTCTTCGACAGCGAGGCGGAGGCGACGGCGGCCGCGGAGTCGGTCAAGGAGACCGACTTCGACCTGCCCACCGGCAGTCTCATCGCGGACGACGTGATCGGGAAGTGGGTCGCCAAGGACTCCTCCAAGGCGGTCGTCGTCGGCTTCGTGACCGCGCAGAAGGGCGTCCCGGAGACGACCGTCGACGACTACCTCCACTACGGCACCGCCGACATCGCGGGCGCCCTGATCTTCATGGACCTGTAAGCCGGACGAGGCGGCGATGAACCTCCAGCACCGGATCCAGTACGTCCTGGACGAGCTCGTCGCCAGCGGCACCGAGACCGGCCTGCAGGTCGCCGTCGACCACCGTGGCCACCGGGTCGTGGACGCCGTCGCCGGGGTCGCCGACAGCGGAACCGGGCGGCCGGTCAGCCCGGAGACGCTGTTCTTCAGCTTCTCGACCGGCAAGGGGATGGCCGCCTTGATCGCCCACCTCCTGGTCGGCAACGGCCTCGTCAACTATGACACCCTGGTCGCGGAGGTGTGGCCGGAGTTCGGGGTACGCGGCAAGGAGTCGGCGACGCTGCGTCACGTGCTGACGCACACGGTCGGCGTACCTGCGATGCCCGGCGGGCTCGGCCCGGGCGACCTGGGCGACTGGTCCCGGGTCTGCGCGGCGATCGCCGGGGCGGACCCACTGTGGCGCCCCGGCACCCGGACCGGCTACCACCCGTACACCTTCGGCTTCCTGGTCGGCGAGATCGCGCACCGGGTCACCGGGATGCCGATGGGGCGGCTGTTGAACGACTGGGTCGCCGCACCCCTCGGGATCACCGGCGAGCTCTGCTTCGGCGTCCCGGCGAGCGAGCTCACCCGACTCGCCAGGCTCGAGGACGCCGAGCCACCGGCACCCGAGACACCGGAGCCGGGCGGCATCCTGGCTCCCTGGGAGGGACGACCCCGGGCGTCGATGGGCAACGACCAGCAGTTTCTCCAGGCCGACATCCCGTCGGTGGGCACCTTCACCGCACGTGGGATCACGACCGCGTACGCCGCGATGCTGGACGGGCGGCTGATCGCCCCGGACCAGATCGAGGAGCTGTCGGCGGTCGCCTTCGAGGGCACCGACCAGGTCTTCGGCAACCCGACCCGGCTTGCTCTCGGCTATCCGCTGGGCCGCCTCGGCGCCCCGGCCGACGAGGCGCCGACCGCGCTCGGCTGGCCCGGCGGAGGAGGCAGCTATGCCTACGCCGACCCCGCCACCGGGATCTCGTTCGCGGTCACCAAGAACCGACTCACTCCCGACTTCAGCACCGCGCAGCGACTCTCGGACCTGGTGAACGCCGAGATCGGGCGACTGGCCTGACCCGTCGCCGGAGTTCACCCGAGGTTTCCGAGTATTCGAACGCGTTTGGTTCAGCGCACACGGCGGACTCATACCGTCGGTAGGCGTGTCCCCCACTGCCTCGGACGGTCTCGCCAAGCTCGACCACCGATGGCGGGCCGTCGTGCCCGCGGTCGCGCTGTGCGGCGTCATCGCCGCCGCCTTGAGCTTCCTGGTCCCGACGACCGCCTCGGCCGGCCCGACCGTCAAGGTCGCCCAGGCCGGACCGGTACAGCCCGGCTTCCAGCGCTTCGCCTGGCTCAACGCCTGGGCGGACCACCACACCGCGCCCGGCGGCGCTGCCGCCGGCCGGCTCGACGGGGTGCCGCGGATGCGGATCGTGGTGGGTCACCTGCGGCGTACGGTCATCGACTTCGGCGTGCTCGCCGAGGTGGAGGCACCGCAGCGGGAGGCCTTCGAGTCGTTCGGCCGTGAGTTCGGCCTCGTCTCCACGCCCGACGCCACCGACGACGCGGTCTTCTACCGCCGCTCGGTCTTCCGGCTGGTCAGCAAGGACACGGTGACCATGTACTACCGCCACGGCACCCAGGTCAGCGCGCCGGTGGTCGTGCTGGAGGAGCGTTCCTCGGGGCAGCGCGTCGGGGTCCTGCCCGTGCACTTCCCGGCGAGCCTCCCGTCCGCCCCGGGGCAGAAGAAGTGGCGCGAGCTGAACGCCCGGATCGTCGAGGCCGTGGTCGCGCGTGCCGAGGTGCCGATGGTGGTGGCCGGTGACTTCAACCAGCGCAACGACATCCTGTGCGACCTGACCTCGCCGGGGACCGGTCTGGTGAGTCCGCTGGCGACGCACGAGGAGTGCGCCACAGCCCGCCGGGCGCCGATCGACCAGGCCTTCCTCAGCCCGTCCCTGCGGCCCGACCGCTATCAGGTCTACTCCGGCCCGTCGGCCCGTCGCGCCACCGACCACGGCGCGTTCTACCAGGTCAGGCTGCGCCTCTCCGACGTCGCCTGAGCCCTCAGAAGTACGTCCGGACCAGGTCGGTCACGGTGTAGTCGAGGTCGACGACCGGGATCAGCCGCCACTTGTCGAACGCCGTGCACGGGTGCGAGATCCCGAAGCTGACCAGGTCGCCCGGCCTCAGCCCGGCGTCGGTGCGCAGGAAGGCGTGCTGGTCGGCCAGCTTCTCGACGGTGCCCTCGAGCGGCTCCGCACCGCCGTAGCCGCTGCGCCGCACCGCGAGCGGGACGGGCAGGCCGTGGTCGAAGGGCGCGTCGCGCCTGCCCATGCCGACGATCACCAACCCCTCCTCCGGGGCCGAGATCACCTGGGCCCACACCTCGATGGCCGGGTCCAGGGTGCCCTCGATGCGGTTGTAGGGCGTCTCCTCGGCGTAGAGGCCGTGGTCGTGGGTGACGTACGTCCCGCTGCGCAGCACCTTGCGAGGCGTCATCCCGTCCGGCCAGCCCGTGGACCAGCGCTCGGCGAGCACGTCGAAGAAGGCGCTGCCACCTGCGGAGACGATGGCGTCGGCGGCGACCAGGCCGTTGGTGTAGAGGCTCGAGGCGAGCTCCTTGAGACGGTCGAAGTAGTCGCCGACCTCTTCCGCCGTCCGCAGCCCGCCCTCGTAGCCGGCCACCCCCGCCAGGAGTACGCCCGGCGTGGAGTCGACCACCCGCGCGAGCTGGATCGCCTCCTCGACGGACCGGCAGCCCGTGCGCCCGCCCGGGAAGCCCAGATCGATCAGCACGGCCATCGGCCGGTCCTCGACGCCGACCAGGGCAGACGCCTCGGCCGCCGCCTCGACACCCTCGACCGAGTCGACCCAGTGCAGGTGGAGGAACTCCGGGTCGGCCGCACGTTCGGAGGCCACCCAGCTCAGCGCGCTGTGGTCGAGGATCTCGTTGGCGACGAGGACTCTGCGTACGCCGGCATGGCGGGCGACCAGGGCCTGGCTCGGCGAGGCGACGGTGATCGCCCACGCCCCGGCGTCGAGCTGTCGCTGGTAGAGCGAGGGCGCCATCGTGGTCTTCCCGTGCGGGGCGAGCAGCAGGCCGTGCTCCTCCGCGAAGCCCGCGAGGGTCGCGATGTTGTGCTCCAGCGCGCTCTTCTTGAGCACCATCACCGGCCAGGTGAACGAGCCGTCGAAGAGGTTGCGGCCGGAGGCTGCGTACGTGGTGAGATCGACGGCTTCTCCCGGCTCCCAGAAGCCCTTGTCCGCCCAGGTCACTTGATCATCCATCGGGACAGAACCTACCGACGGCCCAGCCGCGAGACATCGGGTTTTCGAGAAACTGTGGAAATCCCCAGGGCGGTATCGGCGTCGCTTATCGTGACGCCATGGCCAACCGTGCAGCCCAGAGGGGTATGACTCGCCAGCTCCTGCTGGACGCGGCGATGGATCGGTTCGTCGCGAGCGGCTATGCGGCTACGACGATCGACGAGATCGCCTCGGCGGCAGGCACCACCCGGGTGACGTTCTACGCCTACTTCCCCTCGAAGTCCGAGGTCATCAAGGCCCTGATCGCCGAGCGCCTCGAGGACGAGCTGGTCCAGCTCCGCTGCCCGCAGGGCAGCTCACTCGGTGGCCTCGCCGACGCGGTGGCGGCCGGCACCCGCGAGCAGCTCGGGGCCTGGATCCGGCAGGCGATGTCCCGATGGCCGGAGGTGCGTCCGATCGTCATGATCGCCCGCGCGGCCCAGGCCGTCGATCCCGATCTCAGCCGCATCGTCGACGGCTGGACGGACGAGACGATCGAGGACGTCAGCGCGGGTCTGGACAAGGCGGACCGGTTCGACGCCGACAGCAGGCGGCTGCGCGGCACGCTGGCGGTGGGTCAGCTCGACTTCCTGTTCCAGCGCTGGGCGGACGGGTTGTGGGGTGTCGAGCACGACCGCATGTGCGAGCTGGTCACCGAGAGCTGGTTCCAGCTGCTGGGCGAGTGACCGAGCAGGTCACAGGAAGGTCTGGCCCTCGCCCCGGTAGGTCGGCGCGACGGTGATGATCGTGTCGCCCTCGATCAGCTGGAGCGTGTCGAGCCGCTCGCAGACCTCGCCCGCCTTCGCGTGCCGGAACCACACCTTGTCACCGATCGCGAGCTGGTCGGCGGCATGCCCACGCAGCGGCGTCTGGACCTCCCCGGCGCCTTCGGTGCCGACGTACTCCAGGCCGAAGGGGTAGGTCGGGCTGGGCACGCGGTCGAGTCCGGGCGGGCCCGAGGCGATCCAGCCACCACCGGCGACGGTGACGATGCCGGGCGCGGGACGGCGGACCACGCTCAGCCCGAAGTACGCCGCGGGGTGGGGAGTGAAACCGTCGTAGCGGTCGAAGAGGGTCGGCCCGTAGAGCCCGGACCCGGCCGCGATCTCGGTGACCGATGGATCGGCATGGGTGGACTCGATCGAGCCCGTGCCGCCGCCGTTGACGAACTCGAGGTCGGCCAGGGAGCGTACGGCCGCGACGATCTTCCCGCGACGCTCGGTGATCTCGGCGATGGAGGCCTTCTTCATCCGTCTGATGACGGCCGCCGGCGGGTTGCCGCTGAGCGGTCTGTCGACGGTGCCGGCGACCTGGCCCTCGTAGGCCATCAGCCCGACCAGCTGGAAGTCGGGGTCGTCGGCGATGATCCGGGCGAGGGCGACGGCGTCCTCGGGGGTGCGGACCGGGGAGCGGCGGGCACCGAGCCAGATGCGGCGCGCGATGACCAGCGCGGCGTCGAGGTCGATGGCCACGCGTACGGGGGCGGCCGGGGTGCCGATCGCGGCCTTGACCAGCGACAACCCCTCGGCACTGTCGACCATCAGGGTGACCCGGGCGAGCTTCTCCTCGTCCTTCGCGAGGGTGGCGAGCGCGGCCCGGTCGGCGGTCGGGTAGCCGACCACGACGTCGTAATGCGTCTCGGCCAGCCACAGAGCCTCGAACAGCGTGAAGGCCAGGATCCCCTCGTATCCCTCGCGGGCGAGCACCCGGTCGATCAGCGCCCGGCAGCGTACGGACTTGCTGGCGACCCGGATCGGGGTGCCGGCGGCACGGCGTACGAGATCGTCGGCGTTGGCGTCGAACGCCGCGAGGTCCACCGCCCCGACGGGTCCGTCGAGACGGGCGGTCGCCCGGTCGAGCCGTTCGTGCTGCTGGGCGGAGAGATGGTGGGAAGTCGTGACCACGACGCAAGTGTCTATGCCCCGCGCGGCACTCGCGTCAACGGGAGGTGACCAACTGTGCCACCGCGCGGGCCGATCGATGTGGGCGCAGCCGTTGACCGTACGCCTCCGAGGCGACACCCTTTCCCGCGTGAGCGAGCGTCAGCGAGTGAACCAGACAACCAACACGCCACCGCCTCCGTATCCTTGCGCTTGCGCTACGGAGGCGGTCGCGTGAGTCAGTGGCAGAACTGGGCAGGCAACCAGCACGCGGGCGCGGTCGAGGTCGTGGTGCCTCGTGACGAGGCAGAGCTCTCGGCGGTCGTCGTGGCCGCGGCGGAGGCCGGGCGGAGGATCAAGCCGATCGGGGCGGGGCACTCGTTCACCGCGATCGGGTCACCCGTCGATGTCCAGGTCAGCCTGGATCGTCTCTCCGGGATCGTTCGAGCGGACTCGACGACCGGTCTGGTGACGGTACGCGGCGGCACCCGCCTCAAGGTCCTCAACCGGGCGCTCGAGGCGCTCGGTCTGTCGATGACCAACCTCGGTGACATCGAGGAGCAGTCGATCTCCGGGGCGATCTCGACCGGCACCCACGGCACGGGAGCCCGTTTCGGCGGCCTGGCGACCCAGGTACGCGGCCTGCGGCTGCTCCTCGCCGACGGCTCCGTGATCGCCTGCTCGGCGTCGGAGAATCCGGAGGTCTTCGAGCTCGCCCGCGTGGGGCTCGGCGCGCTCGGGATCATCGTCGAGGTCACCCTCCAGACCGAGCCTCTCTTCGCGCTCAACGCGATCGAGGGAAACGGGGAGCTCGCCGACGTGATGGCGTCGTTCGACGAGCACGCGTCGGGCACCGACCACTTCGAGTTCTACTGGTTCCCGCACACGACCCGGGTCCTGACCAAGCACAACACCCGGCTGCCGCTGCCGGAGACTCCGTTGGCGCCGGTGGGCCGGCTCCGGGGCTGGTTCGACGACGAGCTCCTCTCCAACCAGGCCTTCGGCGCGACCGTCGGTCTCGGTCTTCGGGTCCCTGCTCTGGTGAAGCCGCTGGCTCGCTTCGCCGCCTCCGCCCTCTCGCCGCGCGAGTTCACCGACATCTCCTACCGCGTCTTCACCTCGCAGCGGAAGGTGAGGTTCGTGGAGAGCGAGTACGCCGTCCCGCGTGCCGTGGGCATGGACGTCCTCGCCGAGCTGGAGCGTGCGGTCGAGGCCTCGTCGTGGAACATCTCCTTCCCGGTCGAGGTCCGGGTGGCCGGCGCCGACGACATCCCGCTGTCGACCGGGTTCGAGCGCGAGAACGTCTACATCGCGATCCACACCGCGCCCTCCTCGCCCTGGCGCGAGGAGTACTTCGCGACCTTCGAGCGCATCGCCGGCGAGGCCGGTGGCCGCCCGCACTGGGGCAAGATGCACACCCTCACCGCCACTGACCTGGCCGAACGCTATCCGCGGTTCGGCGACTTCGTCGCGCTGCGCGACAAGCTCGACCCGTCGCGTACGTTCGGCAACCCCTACCTCGAGCAGGTCCTCGGCTCTTAACCTGCACTTCTCCCGGGGGTCACCGGCGACCCTTAGCGTGACCCGATGCCGCAGCCTCCCCGACCGCCGCGCATCGCTGAGATCCACGGGCTACGGGGGCTGGCGCTGGCACTCGTGGTGGTCTTCCACCTCTTCGGCAACGGCCGGGTCTCGGGCGGCGTCGACGTCTTCCTCGTGCTGACCGGGTTCCTGGTGACCCGGTCGCTCGTCCGCCGGGTCGCGTCGTCCGAGCTGCGGCTGGGCGACCACTACGGGCGTACGTTCCTGCGGCTCTCGGCTCCCACACTGGTCGTGCTCGCCGGGACGGCGGTGCTGATGGTGACGGTCATGCCGCGGTCGATGTGGGGCTCGACGTTGCGGGAGATCGCTGCGTCGGCGGCGTACGTCCTGAACTGGGAGATGATCCGGTCGCAGCTCGCCTACGGGGCGGCCGGACCGAGCGCGAGCCCGCTGCAGCACTTCTGGTCGCTGGCGGTGCAGGGACAGTTCCTGCTGGTCTGGCCGCTGGTGGTGCTGGTGATCTGGCGGGTGGCGCGGGCGCGGCTCCGGCTGGTGCTGACGCTCGTCGTGGCGGTGGCGACGGTGGCCTCGTTCGTCTTCGCGTGGCGGCTGGGGATCGCCGACCAGCAGGTGGCGTACTTCCACACCGAGGCACGCTTCTGGGAGCTCGGCGTCGGCGCGCTGCTCGCGCTCGGGCTCGACCGTCTCCGTCCACCGGGGGCCGCGCGTCCGGTGCTCGCCTGGGCCGGACTGCTGCTCGTCGCGAGCTCGGGGTTCGTGCTCGACGGTGCCGCGCTCTTCCCCGGGCCGTGGGCGCTGTGGCCTGTCGGCGGGGCGCTGCTGGTCGTGCTCGGCTCCGGATCGACGGCGCGCTGGGGGCCGCAGCGGCTCCTCGCGGTGAGGCCGCTGCGGTTCGTCGCGGACATCTCCTTCCCGCTCTACCTGTGGCACTGGCCGCTGCTGGTGGCGTGGCTGAGCTGGACGTACGCCACCCGGACCACGCTCCTCGCGGCTGTGGTCGTGCTCTCGGCCTCGGTGGTCCTGGCCTGGCTCACCCACCGGTTCGTCGAGGTGCCGGTCACCCGCCTCGGACCGTCCTTCGCTGGCCGTGGCCGGCTCGTGACCGTCCCGGTCGTGCTCGCGCTGGTCGTGGGCACGACGATGGCCGGCGCCACCGCTGTCGAGCGCCAGGACGCTGCCGCGAGGGCGGCCGCCGTCGCCGCCGCGAAGAAGTACGCCGGCTGCATCGGCGCGGCTGCCATGGATCCCGCGACCGCGGGCTGCGAGGGTCCGGACCGGCTGCTCGACGCCAGTCTCGGCTACCAGGCACCCGACGGGTCGGGCTGCTGGTCCAACAAGGAGCGGCCGGTGCGGTTCAAGGTGTGCACGCTCGGGCCGGCCCGCGGCTACACGCGGCGACTGCTCGCGATCGGCGACTCGCACAACCACCAGCTCGTCCCCGCCTACCGCGAGATCGCCGAGCGCCGCGGGTGGCGCATCGACGTCGCCAGCCGCGCCGGCTGCCACTGGAACGCGCGCGATCGTGTCGGCACTCCCCGGACGACCGTCGAGCTGTGCCGGCAGTGGAAGTCGCGGCTCGCGACCTATCTCTCCGAGGAGCGGGGCATCGATGCGTACGTCGTCATCCACTCCAGCCAGGTCTCGGTCGAGGCCGTCGGTGACGAGACGACCGGGGAGGCACTCAGTCGAGGTCTCGCGGAGGCATGGGCGAGCCGGCCGGACCCGTCGGTGCCGGTCATCGCGATCCGGGACAGCCCGATCTTCGAGGGCAGCACCACCCGGTTCGCCCGCGTCGTCCAGCCGTGCATCGACGACGCCGGCCTCGCGGCGGGATCGACCTGCGCTCGCGACCGTGACCGGGCCGTACGCGACGACGGCACCGCCGGCGCGGTTCGGCTGACCCCGAACGCCCATCGTGTCGACCTCACCGACTACTTCTGCGAGGCCGACACCTGCTCGCCCGTCGTCGGCAACCTGCAGGTCTACCAGGACGGCTTCCACATCTCGCCGCTCTACGCCGCGACCCTCGCGCCCTACATCGGCGACCGGATCGCCACGATCCTGCGCTGATCGTGCCGAGCTAGGCGGCCGCCGGCTCCGGCTCGGGCTCGTCCTCGTGCGGGAAGTGGGTCTGCTTGAAACGTACGGCCATCCTGGTCGACGGCCCCATGGCGGCGGCAGCGGCGACGATGATCGCGCCGATCACGATCCAGCCGGCGCCGCTGTAGAAGTCGGGGTGCCAGCCCATGGCGAGGAATGTGAACAGGGCCGGGGCCCACGCGCCGCCGAGCTGGCGGCCGATGCCGGCGACGCCTTCGTACTCGCCTCGCCGCTCGGGGTCCATGAGCTCGGCCTGGAAGGCCCACGAGGCGGAGCCGATGGCCAACTCGGCACCGGTCACGGCGACGTGGCCGAGCCAGACCAGCGCGATGGTGAGGAAGCCGCGGGTGTCGTGGGTGACCAGCGTGATCGCGCAGGCGGCGACGAAGAACGCGCTGCTCCACCACACCCGGCGCAACGCGTCGCGGACGTCGTGGACGCCCTTGGACGTGTAGGCCGGGAGGATGATGCACAGCACCGTGTTGGTGGCGAAGAGCCAGGCCAGCAGCCAGCGCGGCGAGTCGGTGTATTCGACCAGCCACAGCGGGATGACGGTGTGCAGCAGCACCTGGTTGGACCACAGCGTGCCGGTGAAGGTGGTCACCAGGAGCCAGCCGACGTTGCGCAGCGCGCCCGGGCCGGGCAGCTTCTCGGTGACCTCGCCGGCGGCGCGGCGCTCCTCGTGAGGCGCCCGCGGCAGCCGGGTGATCCAGACGGAGTTGGCGATCCCGATGGCCAGCGCGAAGAACGGCACGCCCCACTTGAGGACCGTGTCGGTGTCCAGCGCGAGCGCGATGCCGGCGATCAGGGCACCGATGGTGAAGCCGAGGTTGAGGCTGGAGTACATGAACGCCTGGGTCGCGACCCGCTCCTTGTCGGGCAGCACATCGAGGACGTACGCATTCCGGCCGGCGCCGCCCGCGTTGTTGACCACCTCGAAGACGACGATGACGCACAGGTAGGCCCAGAAGCCGTGGATGAACGGCATCGTCGCGAACATCAGAGCGCTGATCAGCGCACTGATCGCCCAGATCCGCTTCGGGCCGATGAAGTCGGCCAGCCGGCCCATCGGGTAGGCGGTGAGGAAGCTCGCGATCCCGGCGACCGTCAGGCCGACACCGATCTGCGCCGGGCTCAGGCCGACGAAGGCGACCAGGTAGAACGCGGCTGCGGTGTTGAACGTCCCGTCCCCGGCCGCGAAGAGCAGCGACTGCGTCGCCAACCGCCGCGACAACGGTGTCGGCGGGATGAGGTTGCTGATGAAACCGGGCAGGGGCACCGGCCAATTGCATCACCGGGAAGGGGTGGTTGCCGACTGGTTTTCTGCCGAGGCGTCACCCCGGTCGGCCGAGACGTCAGGCGCGTCGGCCGAGGTGGCATCGATGTGCCGGATCGGCCGACCGTCGTGACCTCTCGACCTGCGTACGTGACGTCTCGGCCGACGGGAGTGACGCCTCGGCTCAGGGGCGGAGGGAGGCGAGGGCTTCGACGGCTTCGCGGGCGGTGGCGGCGATGGCGAGATCGACGTCGTTCTGGATCCGGGCGGTGCGGTCGGAGTCGGTGAGTACGGCGATGGCGACGCGGCCGGCGGGATGGGTGACCACGGCGATCTCATGTCGCAGGGTGAGGAACCCGCCGGTCTTCCCGGCGAGCTGGATGTCGTCGGCGAGCAGGTCGGCAGCGATGCGATGGGTGAAGACCTGCTTGCCCATCAGCCGCCGCACCAGCTCGGTCGCCTCGGGCTTGGCGACCTCGTCGCGCCAGATGCGCTCGAGCAGGTCGACGCAGGCGCGCGGAGAGCCGATCGTGGCGCGTTCGACGTCGAGCGAGTCGATGACGTGCCGGCCGCCGGGCCGGCGGCCCTCGACCGCGAGCTGGGTGGCGAGGGCGAAGTCGGGACCGGCGACGCGGGTGGCGTAGTCGTACATCGGCTGCATCCGGTGCCGCACCCGCAGCCCCTCCACGCCCCACTCGGCGAGCTGCTCGTCGACCTCGCGCGGCGAGACCTGGTCGAAGAGCGCGTCGGCGGCGGCGTTGTCGCTGAGGCCGAGCATCATCAGCATCAGGTCGGTGACCGAGCAGGTCGCGTCGTGGGTGAACGCCGAGATGCCGTACGGCCCGTAGCTCCGCTCCGCCGCGGTCAGCGTCACCATCGCGCCGCCGTCGATCTCGCCGCTCGCGATCCGGTCGGCCACGACCAGCGCCAGCGGGACCTTCGCCACCGACGCGAGCGGCATCGGCCGGTCGACACCGACCCCGACCTCGTGACCGGTGTCGAGGTCGCGGGCGAGGAACGCGATCCGTACCTGGAGCTCGCCGAAGCGCTCGGCCGTCGCCTCGGCGAGGTCGATGAGGCGCCGGTCGCTGCCGACGAGCGGACTCATGCGCGTCCTTCCTCGGCTGCACCGACGCAGGCACCGAGCAGGGCGAGCGCCTGCTCACGCACGGGGCCGGCCGCCAGCGGTGCCGGCGGTGGTGGCTGCTCGACGAGCCGGTGGCCGCGCACGACGGTGTCGACGAAGGGCGACCAGCTCAGTCCGTACGTCACCGCCTCATGCCGAGCGCAGACCAGGCTCGCGCGCCCCGCCATCGTCTCGGCCACCGCGAGCTGGTGCGGGGCGCGGCGCAGGGTGGCCGGTCCGATGCCCGCCCGGTCCGCGAGCCGCCGCAGCCGGCCGGCCGGATCGTCGAGGTCTCGTGGGAGGGCCAGCACCTGCGTACGTTGCCCGCCTCGGCGTGGTCGCAGCGAGCTCAGCGACACCGGCCCTTCGGCGGTCCCGGGAGCGGTGGCCGCGCCCAGCCGGGTGAGCCACGTGGCCGCGTCGGGGTCGCACGTCTCGACCGTCCAGGCGGCCGACTCCGGCGTCTCGTCGTGGTCGCCGTCGCTCGCGAGGCGTACGTCGACTTCTTCGGCCTCCAGCAGCGCGACCAGTCGCGCGAGCGGAGCGGGGTCGCAGCCGGACGGCACCGCGACCACGAAGGTCTCCCGGTCGTGCCGGCGGATGCTCCGCAGCAGATGGTCGGCCTGGTCGAGCAGGTGCTTGGCCCGTGGCAGCAGCGCCGTACCGGCCGGGGTGAGCGCGATCTGGCGCCGGGTGCGGTCGAGCAGCTCCACCCCGAGCTCGCGCTCGAGAGCACGCAGGCGACGGCTGAGGAGCGGCTGGTCGACGCCGAGCTCGAGAGCCGCCTCGGAAACGCTCATCTCGTCCGCGACGGCGGCGAAGCCGCGCAGGTGAAGCAGTAGGTCCACGCGTACAGGATGGCTGATCGGCCCCACCTCGTCCCATGTCGGCGATGCATACGTCCATGCCGGATCGTCCTTGGACGCCGTCGCCGAACCGGGGTCACGATGCTCGGCATGACCAACCCGATCCTCAGCCGCCGCACCCTCCTGGGCGGAGCCGCCACCGCGGCCGCCGTCGCCGCGACCGGAGTCAGCAGCTCCGTGGCGTACGCCGCCGACAGCCCCGCGATCGCCTCACTCGAGCAGAAGCACCAGCGTCACCTCGGCGTCTGGGCCAAGAACATCCGGACCGGCCGCGTCATCGAGCACCGTGCCGACGAGCGCTTCCCGATGCTGTCGACCTTCAAGACGCTGCTCGCGGCCTCGATCCTGCGCGATCATCCCGCGCGTACGCTCCAGCAGCGCCTGACCTGGGAGGCCGCCGACGTCGTCGTCAACTCGCCGATCACCTCGCTCACCGTCCGCAACGGCCTGACCGTCGCGCAGCTCGCCGAGGCGACGATCACCCGGTCCGACAACACCGCCGCCAACGAGCTGCTCCACCTCATCGGCGGCCCCGCCGGCATCACTCGCTTCGCCCGATCGCTCGGCGACTCCGTGACCCGGCTCGACCGCTGGGAGCCCGACCTCAACAGCGCGATCCCCGGCGACCCGCGCGACACCACCTCGCCCCGTGCGATCGCGCAGACCTACACCAAGCTGGTGCTCGGCGACGCCCTCGACCGCGCCGACCGGGACCAGCTGCTCACCTGGATGCTGGCCAACCAGTCGACCGTCACCCGGTTCGGCGCCGGGGTTCCGGCCGGCTGGCGGCTCGCCGACAAGACCGGCGGTGGCGACTACGCGTCACGGAACGACGTCGGCGTCACCTGGACCCCAGACGGCGCTCCGATCGTCATCGCCGCCCTCACCCGCTCCGACGACCCCACCGCAGCGCCCCTTGACACCCCGCTCGCCGACATCGCGGCGACCGTCTGCGGGGAGCTCGGCTGAGGGCCGGCTCAGGCTCCGTACACCTTCTCCGGCACCGGCGCCTGGGCGAGCAGCTTGCGGAGGGCGGGCCCGACGTCGGCGGCGTCCCAGCGGGCTCCGGCGTCGGCGGAGGGGCCGTGGGCCCAGCCGTTCTCGACGGTCATCGTGGGCCCGTCGATCTCGATGACCCGGCCGGTGACATCGCGCGCCTCCGGAGAGGCGAGCCAGGCGACGACCGGTGAGTTGTCCTCGGGCAGCGCCATCGCGGAGGTGTCGAAGGCGCCCTCGGTCATCCGGGTCTTGGCGACCGGCGCGATGGCGTTGACGGTGACGCCGTAGCGCGACATCTCGGCGGCGGCGACCAGGGTGAGCCCGGCGATCCCGGCCTTGGCGGCGGAGTAGGTGCCCTGCCCGATCGAGCCCTGCAGGCCCGCGCCGGAGGAGGTGTTGATGACCCGCGCGTCCCGCTGCCGCCCGGCCTTGGACTCGGCCCGCCAGTACGCACCCGCGTGCCGCAGGGTCGCGAAGTGTCCCTTCAGATGCACTCGGATGACCGCGTCCCACTCCTCCTCGGAGGTGTTGACGAGCATCCGGTCACGTACGAATCCGGCGTTGTTGACGAGGATGTCCAGGCCTCCGTACGTCTCGATGGCCTGCCCCACCATCGCCTCGGCGTCCGCGAAGTCGGCCACGTCGGCGGCATTGGCGACCGCCTCCCCACCTGCGGCGACGATCTCGTCGACGACCTGGGACGCGGGCGACTCACCGGTGCCCTCCCCCGCCAGCGAGACGCCGAAGTCGTTGACGATCACCTTCGCCCCGTGACGGGCGAGCTCGAGCGCATGCGCCCGGCCGATGCCTCGCCCCGCTCCGGTGACGATCGCGATCCGGCCTTCGAGCAGTCGAGCCATGGTGGCGTCCCTTTCCAGTCTTGCGTTCAGAAACCAAGCAACTGCTAGGCTACCAAGCAATCGCTAGGTTAGGCAGTGCTGAATCGAGGATGGGCACCATGGGCATCTCCACCGAGATCACCGACGAGCAGATCGCCGTCGTCACGATGAACCACCCACCGGTGAACGCGCTGCCGGTCAAGGGCTGGTTCGAGGTCGCCGACGCCGTCACCACCGCCGCCGAGAACAACGCACGAGTCGTGATCCTGCGCGCGGAGGGCAAGGGCTTCAACGCCGGCGTCGACATCAAGGAGATGCAGCAGATCGAGGGGTTCGAGGGCATCCTCGGCGCCAACCGCGGCTGCTACGCGGCGTTCAAGGCGATCTACGAGTGCCCGGTCCCGGTCATCGCCGCGGTCAACGGCTTCTGCCTCGGCGGCGGCGTCGGCCTGGTCGGCAACGCCGACACCATCGTGGCCAGCGACGACGCCTTCTTCGGCGTACCCGAGGTCGACCGCGGGGCCCTCGGCGCCGCCACCCACCTGAGCCGCCTGGTGCCGCAGCACATGCTGCGTACGCTCTACTTCACCGCCCAGACCATCACCGCCCAGCGCCTCCACGAGCTGGGCTCGGTCCATGCGGTGGTCCCGCGCGACGAGCTCGACGAGACGGCCCTCGAGATCGCCCGGCAGATCGCGCAGAAGGACCCGCAGGTCATCCGCGCCGCCAAGGCCGCCCTCAACGGCATCGACCCGATCGACGTGAACGCCTCCTACCGCTTCGAGCAGGGCTTCACCTTCGAGCTCAACCTCGCCGGCGTCGCCGACGAGCGCCGCGACGCCTTCGTGAAGGACGGAAAGTGATGCCGACCCGGCTCATCCTGACCGATTTCTCCGTCGAGTCGGCTCGTCACGACGCGCCGACTCGACGCTGAATCTCGTCAGGACGAGCCGACTCGGCAAGATCAGGAGACCCGATGAGCACCGCACAGACATTTCGTACGCCGCTGACCGAGCTGACCGGTGTCGACCATCCGATCGTGCAGACCGGCATGGGCTGGGTCGCCGGCCCGCGTCTGGTCTCGGCCACCGCCAACGCGGGCGCGCTCGGCATCCTGGCCTCGGCCACGATGACTCTCGACGAGCTCGAGAAAGCGATCGTCGAGGTCAAGGGACGTACGGACAGACCCTTCGGGGTCAACCTGAGAGCCGACGCCTCGGACGCCCCCGACCGCTGCCGGCTGCTCATCGACCACGGCGTGAAGGTGGCGAGCTTCGCCCTCGCACCCAAGCCCGAGCTGATCAGCAGGCTCAAGGAGCGCGACATCGTCGTGATGCCGTCGATCGGCGCGGCCAAGCACGCCAAGAAGGTGGCGAGCTGGGGCGCCGACATGGTGATGATCCAGGGCGGCGAGGGCGGCGGGCACACCGGCCCGGTCCCGACGACCCTGCTCCTGCCGAGCGTCCTCGACGCCGTCGACATCCCCGTCGTGGCCGCGGGCGGCTTCTTCGACGGCCGCGGCCTCGCCGCCGCGATGGCCTACGGCGCCGCCGGCATCGGCATGGGCACGCGCTTCCTGCTCACCGCCGACTCCGCGGTTCCCGAGGACGTACGACGCCGCTATCTGAGCTTCGGCCTCGACGGCACCGTCGTGACCACGAAGGCCGACGGCATGCCTCACCGCCTGCTGCGCACGGAGTTCGTCGACACGCTCGAGAAGGAGGGTGTCACCGCGAAGCTGCTCCGGACCATCAGGCGCACCAGGCAGTTCAAGGAGATGTCCGGCCTCCCCTGGCGCACGCTGATCAAGGACGGCCGCAGCATGGTCCACGGCGGCGACCGGACCTGGGCCGAGGTCGTCCTGGCCGCCAACACACCGATGCTGCTGCGCGCCGGGCTCGTCGAGGGCGACACGAGCGCCGGGATGCTCTCCAGCGGCCAGGTCGTCGGCCTCCTCGACGACCTCCCCGCCTGCGAGGAGCTCGTCGACCGGATCATCGCCGGCGCCGTCGATCGCCTCAAACACCTGGACGCCAACCACGCCTGAGCAGCACGCTTGGGCCCATGGTGATCGAGGTCCGCCCGGCAGAGGTGTTCGAAGACGTACGCACGCTTGTCGGCCCCAAACGACCCGACGCCAGCGTGTGCTGGTGCCTGAGCTACCGGATCCCCTCCACGATCAACAACAAGATGCGCGGGCAGGAGCGCGGGGAGTACGTGCGCAACCTGCTCGCCGACGGACCGCTGGGCGTGCTGGCCTACGAGGGCGACGAGCCGGTCGGCTGGGCCGCCGTCGCCCCGCGCGCGGACACCACCTTCGCCCGCAACCGGAAGATTCCGCACGTCGACGACCTGCCGGTCTGGTCGGTGTGGTGCATCCGGGTCCGTCCGGGCCACCGCGGCAAGGGCATCTCGCACACGCTCATCGAGGGTGCCGTCGACTTCGCGCGCGACCACGGCGCTCCCGCCATCGAGGCCTACCCGCTCGACAACAAGGGCGCGAAGGTCGACCTGACGATGGCGTACGCCGGGATCCGCAAGAACTTCGAGGCGGCCGGCTTCACCTGGGCCGCCGACACGACCTCGGTCCTGGCGGGTCACCCACGCGTGCTGATGCGGCGCGACCTGAGCTGACGCGCCTGGTTGACGACGATCGGTAGAGTGTGGGTCGTGAACACCGAGACGAGCCGCGTACGCATCGCGCTCGTCGCGCTTTTCACGCTGATGCTCCCGGCGCTGATGAGCGTCGATCCCGAGCAGGCGCTGCTCACCATCGCCGTCTCGACCGCGCTCGCGGCCGTCGCGGTCGGCGCGATCCACAACGTCGGCGCATTCGCCCTGGTCAGGGCCCACTCGACGGCCCCACGCGATGCCTCCGACGGGCCGCGTCACCTCGCTGCCCGGGTCACCGACCCGGTCTGCTCCCCGCGCCGCCCACGCGCTCCTGAGCAGGTCTGACACTCGCCACACCCGGCGAGCCCGTCAGCCCTATCCACTCACCTCTCAGGAGCACACCCATGTCCGTTCTCGCCCCGCTGTCGCACGCCCTCGCCGCCGTCCTCGCCGGCGCCCACCACGTCCTGGCTTTCGTCGGCCCCGACCTCAGCTGGCTCCTGGCCATCGCCGCCGTCGTGGTGCTGGTCCGGCTCGTTTTGCTGCCGCTCGCGATCCGGGGCGTACGCCACGCCCACGCCTCCGCGCGGGCCCGCCCGCAGCTGCAGGCGCTGACGAAGAAGTACCAGAAGCAGGCCGCGAAGGGCAGCGCGAGCCAGGCCGACATGATGGCAATGATGGAGGAGCGCCGGAAGATCAACGAGGAGCACGGCGTACCCCGCTTCGCCATGCTCGCCGCCTTCGCCCAGCTGCCGATCTTCCTGGCGCTCTACCACCTGCTCTCCGACGTCAGCCGGAGCAACTCCGTCGGTGCGATGAGCGACTCGCTCGTCGCCTCGCTCGGTGACGCGACCTTCCTCGGCACGCCGCTGACCGGCCACGGCTACCTCTCCGGCGACACGACCCACCTGGTGATCACCCTCGGCCTCGCCGCGACCGCCGCGCTGGTCAGCTATCTCAGCCAGCGGCTGTGGGTCCTGCCCAACATGGTGCGCACCGACATGCCCGAGTCGATGATCCGGATCCAGGAGATGATGCCCGTCATCTCCGCCGGCGGCATGCTCCTCGCCGGCAGCACCGTTCCCCTCGCCCTGCTCGTCTACTGGGTCATCAGCGGCCTGTGGACCGCCGGCCAGGCCGCGGTCATCCACCGCTGGTTCCCCACCCCCGGCTCGCCTGCGGCCGAGCGTCGGACGCTCAGGTTGCAGCCGGCCTGACCCCTCGGACCGGCACCCTCAGAGCCGCTCGATGATGGTGACGTTCGCCTGGCCACCGCCCTCGCACATGGTCTGGAGTCCGTAACGACCGCCGGTGCGTTCGAGCTCGTTGAGGAGGGTGGTCATCAGCCGGGTGCCGGTGGCGCCGATGGGGTGGCCGAGGGCGATGCCGCCGCCGTTGACGTTCACCTTCGAGTGCGGGATGTCGAGCTCCTTCATCCACGCCAGGACGACGCTCGCGAAGGCCTCGTTGCACTCGAACAGGTCGATGTCGTCGACGGACAGCCCCGTCTTGGCGAGGGCATGGCGGGTTGCCTCGATCGGGCCGGTGAGCATCCAGACCGGGTCGTCTCCGCGGACGGAGAGGTGGTGGATCCGGGCTCGCGGGGTGAGACCGAAGGTGCGTACGGCCTGGGCGGAGGCGATGAGCAGGGCCGAGGAGGCGTCGCAGATCTGGGAGGCGACGGCCGCGGTGATCCGCCCCCCGGGAGCGAGGGGCTCCAGGGAGGCCATTTTCTCCAGCGAGGTCTCGCGCGGGCACTGGTCGACGGCGAAGTCGCCGACCGGCACGATCTCGCGCTCGAACCGTCCCTCGGCGATCGCGGTCTTCGCGCGCTGGTGGGAGGCGAGGGCGTAGGCCTCCATGTCCTCGCGCGAGATGTCCCACTTCTCGGCGATCATCTCCGCGGAGCGGAACTGGGAGACCTCCTGGTCGCCGTAGCGCTTCACCCAGCCGGGCGACTCGGCGAAGGGAGTGGTGTAGCCGTATTGCGCCCCCACCAGCATCGCCGCCGAGATCGGGATCGCGGACATGTTCTGCAGGCCGCCCGCGACCACCAGGTCCTGGGTGCCCGACAGGACTCCCTGGGCCGCGAAGTGGACCGCCTGCTGCGACGAGCCGCACTGCCGGTCGATGGTCACGCCCGGGACGTGGTCGGGCAGCCCGGCGACCAGCCACGCGGTCCGCGCCACGTCGCCGGCCTGGCCGCCGATGGTGTCGCAGCAGCCCATGATCACGTCGTCCACAGCGCCCGGGTCGACACCGGTGCGGTCGACGAGCGCGGCCAGCGAGTGGGCGCCCAGGTCGGCCGGGTGGAGGCCGGCCAGCGCGCCGCCGCGCTTGCCTACCGGCGTACGAACGGCGTCGATGATGAATGCCTCAGGCAATGTTCTGACTCCTTGACCCACGTCGGTCGAGCCGACGTCGTGAGGTACGAGCGACGTCGTGTCGAGACCAACACGGTCCCTGCGGCGCTCGATGGGACTGTGTTGGTCTCGACACGCTCGGCCGCAGGCGGCCTCCCGGCTCGACCAGCGGGGTGTTGCTAGGCATGCTGGCTGCTCACCGAGACGACCTCGCCGGTCATGTACGACGAGTAGTCGCTGGCCAGGAAGACCATGACGTTGGCGACCTCCCACGGCTCGGCGGCGCGGCCGAAGGCCTCGCGGCCCTTGAGCTCGACGAGCAGCTCGGGTGAGGTGACCTTCTCCAGGAACGGGTGCATGGCGAGCGACGGCGAGACCGCGTTGACCCGGATCCCGTGCGGCGCCAGGTCCGCGGCGGCGGAACGGGTCAGCGCCATCACCCCGGCCTTGGCGGCGGCGTAGTGCGCCTGCCCCTCCTGGGCCCGCCAGCCGATCACGGAGGCGTTGTTGACGATCACGCCGCGCTTCCCGGCGGCCACGAACCGCTGCCCGACGGCCCGGATGCAGCGGAACGTCCCGGTGAGGGTGATGTCGAGAACCTTCCCCCACTGGTCGTCGGTCATCTCCAGCACCGACGCGGTCCCGCCGAGGCCGGCGTTGTTGATCATCACGTCGACACCGCCGTACGACTCCGCGGCGTCGAGCAGCGCCTGGACCTGGTCCTCCTGGGTGACATCGCAGGTCACGGCCGTGATCCGGCCCTCACCGAACTCCTCGGCGAGGGCGTCGCGCGACTCCTTGAGCCGGCGCTCGTGGGTATCGGAGACGACGACCCCCTTCGCGCCCTCCTCGAGCACCTTCCGCACCACTGCCGCCCCGATCCCCGCACCGGCGGCGGCCGTGACGACGACGACCCGCCCGTCCAGGAGCGAGTGGCCGGGGACGTACGCGGGGGTTGGCTGTTCAGGCTTCATGCACGAGCCTCTCGTGGCAGGCCGAGGACGCGCTCGGCGATGATGTTCCGTTGGATCTCGTCCGAGCCGCCGTAGATCGTGTCGGCGCGGGAGAAGAGGTAGAGGGACTGGAGTCGGTCGAGCGCGTAGCCCTCGCCGGTGGTCAGCCCGGCGAGCCCGACGACGTCCATCGCCAGCTCGCCGAGCTCGCGGTGCCACCGCGCCCACAGCAGCTTGGAGACGCTCGCCTCGGGGCCCGAGGAGCCGGAGTCGTACGCCGAGAGGGTCCGCAGCGCGTGCAGCCGGAGCACCTCCAGCCCGACATGGGCCTGGGCGAGTCTCGACGAGATGTCGGGCGAGTCGATGGTGCCGTTCGCCCGAGCGGCATCCTCGACCGTCTCCAGCTCGCGCGCGAAGCCGACCTGCTGACCGATCGTCGAGACCCCGCGCTCGAACCCGAGCGTCGCCATCGCGACCTTCCAGCCGTCGCCGGGCTCACCCACGACCAGGTCGGCCGAGGTGACGGCGCCGTCGAAGAAGACCTCGTTGAACTCAGAGGTGCCGGTGAGCTGCTCGATCGGCCGTACGTCGACCCCGGGCTGCGCCATCGGCACCAGCAGATAGGAGAGCCCATGATGGCGGGACGACCCGGGCTCGGTCCGGCACACGACGAAGCACCAGTCGGAGAGGTGGGCGTTCGACGTCCAGACCTTCTGCCCGTCGACAACCCACTGGTCACCGTCCAGCCTGGCCCGCGTCCGCACCCCGGCCAGGTCGGAGCCGGCGCCGGGCTCGGAGTAGCCCTGGCACCACAGCTCCTCCACGGCCACGATCTTCGGCAGGAACCGCTCCTTCTGAGCGGACGTTCCGTGGGCGATCAAGGTGGGGCCGAGCAACTCCTCGCCGAGATGGTTGATCCGGACCGGGGCGTCCGCGCGGGCGTACTCCTCGTGGAAGATCACCTGCTGGAACAGCGGCAGGCCTCGGCCGCCGTGCTCCTCGGGCCAGCCCAGACAGGTCCACCCATGTGAGGCCAGGTAGCGGTTCCACGCCAGCCGCCCCTCGTACGACTCGTGGTCGCGGCCGTTCCCGCCGGTGCCGCGCAGCGCGGCCCACTCGCCGACCAGGTGGTCGGCCAGCCACTCGCGCACCTCGGCACGGAACGCCTCGTCCTCGGCGGAGTAGGTCAGGTCCATGCCGGACAACCTACCAAACCAAGCACTTGTTTGGTAGCGTCTGCGGCATGAGCGCCACTCCAACCGAGACCAGTGTCGTGACGTACGAGACCCACGGACCCGTCGCGGTGGTGCGGCTGAACCGCCCCGAATACCGCAACGCCCAGAACTCGAAGGTGACCTACGCGCTCGACGAGGCGTTCACCCGAGCGACCAACGACGACGAGATCAAGGTGATCGTCCTCGGCGGCAACGGCAAGCACTTCTGCGCCGGCCACGACATCGGCACGCCGGGCCGCGACATCGACGAGAGCTTCGAGCGCAAGGCCGTGATGTGGTGGGACCACGTCGGCAAGGAGGGCGTCGACTCCCGCTTCGCGCGCGAGTCCGAGGTCTACCTCGGCATGTGCCGCCGCTGGCGCGAGCTGCCGAAGCCGACGATCGCGATGGTGCAGGGCGCCTGCATCGCCGGCGGCCTGATGCTGGCCTGGTCCTGCGACTTCATCGTCGCCTCCGACGATGCCTTCTTCTCCGATCCGGTGGTCAAGATGGGCATCCCCGGGGTCGAGTACTTCGCCCACCCGTGGGTCACCAACCCCCGCGCCGCCAAGGAGATGCTCTTCACCGGCGACCGCTTCACCGCCGAGCAGGCCGAGCGCTGGGGCATGGTCAACCATGTCGTACGTCGCGACGACCTCGAGACCGAGACGCTCGCCCTCGCGGGGCGGATCGCCGAGATGCCGCGCCTGGGTCTCGCGCTGGCGAAGAAGGCGGTCAACCAGGCCGAGGACCTGATGGGCATGCGCGCCGGGATGGACTCGGTCTTCGGCCTCCACCACGCCGCCCACGCCCACAACGCCGAGGTCGGCAAGGACTCGCTCGCGGGGATGAACGCGAGGTCGATGAAGAAATGAGCACGCTGGAGTTCACCGAGGCCGAGGAGGCCTTCCGCCTCGAAGCCCGTGAGTGGCTCGCCGCCAACAACCCCGGACGGCTGCCGTCGATGGACACCGCCGAGGGAGCCGCCGCCCACCGGGAGTGGGAGCGCACCCTCGCCTCCGGTCGCTGGTCGGTCGTCACCTGGCCCGAGGCCTACGGCGGCCGGGACGCGTCGCTCACCGAGTGGGTCATCTTCGAGGAGGAGTACTACCTCGCCGGCGCCCCCACCCGGATCAGCCAGAACGGCATCTCGCTGCTCGCGCCGATCATCTTCGGCCACGGGACCGAGGCGCAGAAGGAGCGCTATCTGCGCGACATGACCGACGGGTCGTTGGTCTGGGCGCAGGCGTGGTCCGAGCCCGAGGCAGGGTCCGACCTGGCGTCCTTGCGCGCCTCCGCGACCCGGGTCGAGGGCGGCTGGAGGCTCAACGGCCAGAAGACCTGGAGCAGCCGGGCGCCCTTCGCCGACCGCGGCTTCGGGCTCTTCCGGAGCGACCCGTCCGCGGAGCGGCACCGGGGGCTGACGTACTTCCTCTTCCCGCTCGACGCCGACGGCGTCACGGTCCGGCCGATCGACCAGCTCGACGGCACGCCGGGGTTCGCGGAGATCTTCTTCGACGACGTCTTCGTGCCCGATGAGGACGTGCTCGGCGGGGTCGGCGACGGCTGGAAGGTCGCGATGTCGACCGCGGGCAACGAGCGGGGTCTCTCGCTGCGCTCGCCGGGCCGATTCTGCGCCGCCGCCGACCGCCTCCTCGACCTGTGGCAGACCGACCCGCAGCCGCATCTCCGCGACCAGGTCGTCGACGCCTGGATCGGGGCCGAGGCCTACCGTCTCTACACCTGGGGCACCGTCACCCACGTCGAGGCCGGCGGCTCCGTCGGCGCCGAGGGCTCGATCAACAAGCTGTGGTGGTCCGACCTCGACCTCGCACTGCACGAGACCGCGCTCTCGCTGCTCGGTGCCGACGCCGAGCTCGAAGGCCGCTGGCTCGACGACTACCTCTTCTCCCTGTCCGGCCCCATCTACGCCGGCACCAACCAGATCCAGCGCAACATCGTCGCCGAGCGGGTGCTCGGCCTGCCGAGGGGTGGCCGATGAGGTTCGGACGTACGCCGGAGCAGCACGCCTTCTCCGAGGCACTCGACGATCTGCTTGGCACCGCAGGCGTGCCGTCGGTCGCCCGTGCCTGGGCGGCAGGTGACCACTCCTCCGGCCTGAAGCTGTGGCAGCGGCTCGCCGAGCTCGGTGTCACCGGGCTGCTGGTGCCGGAGGCGCACGGGGGCGTGGGAGCGACCCCGGTCGACCTGACCGTCGCCTTCGAGCGGCTCGGATACCACGGTGTCCCGGGACCGTGGATCGAATGCGTCGCTGTCACACCGACGCTCGTCGTAGGTACGCCCCTGGCAGATCTCCTCGCCCGTCTGGCCGCCGGAGAGACGGTGGTGTCCGTCGCACCACCGCTCGTCTTGCCGGAAGCAGCCCGGCCGGAAGCAGAGCAGGCCTCGGCCGTGAAAGAAAAGTTTCTTTCACGGCCGGCGCGGGCTGTCGACGCGGACATCGCAGAGCGAACGTACGCGTTGAGCACCACCCTCCACGACGCTGTTGTCGGCACCGAGCGCAGGTCTGTCGACCCGACCCGACGACTCTTCGACGTGACCCCGGGAGAGGAGATCGCCACGGTCGACGCGGCGACCGCCCACGACCTCGGCACCCTCGCCTGCTCGGCCCAGCTCCTCGGGGCCGGGCTGAGACTGCTCGACGACTCGGTCGCTTATGTGAAGCAGAGGACGCAGTTCGGGCGGCCGATCGGGGAGTTCCAGGCGGTGAAGCACCTGCTGGCGGACGTACGCGTCGCCCTGGACTTCGCTGCCCCGCTGGTCCACAACGCGAGCCTGACCCTCGAGCCGCGAGACGTATCAGCCGCGAAGGTCGCGGCCGGCGATGCGGCGTACCTCGCCTCGCGCACCGCACTCCAGGTCCACGGCGCGATCGGCTACACCCGCGAGTTCGACCTGAGCCTGTGGATCCTGAAGGTGCGCGCGCTGGTCGGCGCCTGGGGCACCCCGGCGGAGCATCGGGCCAGGATCCTCGAGTCGCTGGTGGAGGGTCGATGAAGTTCGCGCTCACCGAGGAGCAGACCGACCTGGTCGCGACCGTGCACACGCTGATCGCCAAGCGGGCCGCGTCGATGGACCTGCGGGCGGCGATCAGCACGCCCGAGGGCTACGACACCACCCTGTGGCAGACGCTCAGCGAGCAGATCGGAGTGACCGCGCTGGCGGTCGCCGAGGTGTACGGCGGGGTCGGCTGCTCCTACATCGAGGCACATCTCGTCCTCGAGGAGCTCGGCGCCACGCTCACGCCCTCGCCGTTCGTCGGCACCCTGCTGGCGACCCAGGTCCTGACCGCAGCCGACACCCCACAGGCCGGTGAGCTGCTGGAGCGGATCGCCGGCGGGGCCACGGCCGCAGTCGCCACTCCTGGATCCGATCTCGTCATCGACGCGTCCGGCGCGGAGATCCTCCTCGTGCTGCGCGGCGACCAGGTCCACGCGGTGGACCCTTCGGCGGCCACGATCACCCCGACCCCCGCCCTGGACCCGACCTGGAGGTTCGCGACGGTCACGATCGACGACCTCCCGGATGAATCCGTCGGCACGGTCGACCCGGCGTACGTCACCACTGTCGGCGCCACCATGATGACCGCCCTTCAGGCCGGAGCCGCGCGCGAGGCGCTGGAGCGTACGGTCGCCTATCTCAAGGAGCGCCACCAGTTCGGTCGCCCGCTCGGCTCGTTCCAGGCGCTCAAGCACCGCTGCGCCGACCTGCTGGTCCAGGTCGAGACGGCCAAGACGATGAGCTGGGCAGCGGCCTGGGAGCTCACCCAGCAGACTCCGGACGTACGTCTCGTCCACGCCGCCAAGACCTGGTGCTCCGATGCGTTCTCGCAGGTCGCGGCCGAGATGATCCAGCTCCACGGCGGGGTGGCGATCACCTGGGAGCACGACGCCCACCTCTACTTCAAGCGCGCCCATGCCACCGCTCAGCTCTTCCGAGGAGACACGTGAACAAGACTCCGCTCGACAAGACATTGCCCCTCACCGAGGTCAGCAGCAAGCTCGAGTCCGGGATGACCATCGGCATCGGCGGCTGGGGCTCGCGGCGCAAGCCGATGGCGCTGGTCAAGGAGATCCTCCGCAGCGACATCACCGACCTGACCGTGGTCGCGTTCGGTGGCCCCGACGTCGGCCTGCTCGCACGGGCCGGGAGGATCCGCAAGCTGGTCTACGGCTTCGTCAGTCTCGACTCGATCCCGCTCGACCCGAACTTCACCCGCGCCCGCGAGCGCGGCGAGATCCCGGAGACGAGCGAGTACGACGAGGGCATGTTCGTCGCCGGCCTTCGCGCCGGGGCGAACCGGCTCTCGTTCCAGCCCATCCGCGCCGGTCTCGGCAGCGATGTGATGGCGATGAACCCCGACCTGAAGACGGTGAGGTCGCCCTACGACGACGAGAAGTACGTCGCCGTCCCCGGGCTCCGCCTCGACGTCTCGCTCATCCATCTCAACCGCGCCGACGCGGCCGGCAACGGGCAGTACCTCGGGCCCGACCCCTACTTCGACGACCTCTTCGCGATGGCCGCCGACACCACGATCATGTCCGTCGAGCAGATCGTCTCCACCGACGACCTGACCGCCAAGGCCCCGCCACAGTCGCTCCTGGTCCCGCGGATCTTCGTCAACCACGTCGTCGAGGCCCCCGGCGGCGCCCACTTCACCAGCTGCGATCCCGACTACGGCCGGGACGAAGAGTTCCAGAAGACGTACGTCGCCGCGGCGAAGGCCGAGTCCGACGAGCAGTGGACCGAGTTCGAGGAGCGTTACCTGTGAGCCTGCAAACGATCAGCCGAGCAGACATCTGCGTGGCCGCTGTCTCGGACGCCTTCAAGGGCTCCGGCGAGGTGCTCGCCCACGCCGTCGGGATCGTCCCGGCCATCGGCGTACGTCTCGCCAAGGCCACCCACACCCCCGAGCTCGCCCTCAGCGACGGGGAGGCGTTCATGATGGCCGAGGCTCCGCCGCTGCTGAAGACCGCGGCGGCTGGCGGCACCCCGGAGGCCTGGGTGCCGTTCCGCAGCATCTTCGACATCGTCGCCAGCGGTCGCCGGCACTCGATGATGGGCGCCAGCCAGATCGACCGCCACGGCAACCAGAACATCTCCTCGATCGGCGACTGGCGGCAGCCGAAACGCCAGCTGATCGGCGTACGCGGCGCCCCCGGCAACACCGTCAACCACCGTGTCGACTACTGGGTCGCCAAGCACTCCGCCCGGATCTTCGTCGACCGCGTCGACGTCGCCAGCGGCGTCGGCAACGACCGAGCCGTCGGCACCGCCGGCCGCTTCCACGACCTCGGCGTCATCGTCACCAACCTCGCCGTCTTCGGCTACGACGAGTCCGGGCTCGTCAAGGTCGACTCGATCCACCCCGGCGTAACCCCCGAGGAGCTCCAGGACGCCACCGGCTTCCCGATCGACGCCACCAACGCACCCCTCACCCGCGAGCCCACCCCGGACGAGCTGAGGATCATCGAGGCAGAGGACCCCAAGGGCCTCCGCTTCAAAGAGGTCCCGTAAGCCCCGCTGGTCGAGCCGTGAGGCCGCCTGCGGCCGAGCGTGTCGAGACCAACACAGTCTCCTGGCGCGCTCGATGGAACCGTGTTGGTCTCGACACGCCTCCGCCTAGCGGCTCCGGCGGCTCGACCAGCGGGGGTCAGGCGAGGACCCCCAGCGCCTTCGCAACCTCCCACAGCGTGTCCTCCACGAAGACGTCTTCGCCGTCGAACGCGGCAGTGGCCTGCTCCACGGTCAACGGGTTCAGGCCCACCGCACGCGCCCATAACGTTGCCCGCTCAGCTGCCACGCTGCCCAACGGAATCGCCTTCGCAAGACGCTCCCGCGCCACCTCGAACTTCTTGGCGTCCGCAGCAGCGAGCTTCGCCTCATCTTCTTCGGACATCGGCGTGCCGTCCGCATAGAACGGCACATATCCAACCTCGGCCACATAACCGACGTACGCATCCAGATGAAGCACCGTCTGCCACGGCGCTTCATGCCCGATGAACGTCAGACAAGCCGCGTCGCTGTCCCATACCTCAGCCGACAGCAGCGGTACGCCGAACGTCGCCGCGATCGTCCGATCGAAGTCGTCTGGGAGATGGCGGCCGAAGTCCCAGGCTGACCAGCCGGCCACGCAACCCGAGATCGGATCTGCCGTTTGGTCGGGATACAACTCCTTCGGAGATCGCTCCGACGGGTAATACATGATGGCACCCCAACGACCCATACAAGCCTCCTTGCCAGATTCAGTGCGCGCAAGGGTGCCACATCACCCGCAGCTCGGGCAGGCACACGGCTCAGGCCAGGATCCCGGCGTGGAGCAGCTTCAGGTACTGCTCCGCGAGCGTCTCGGGGGTGTGCCGCCCGCCGGGGCGGTACCAGGAGACGGTGGACCAGACGCCGTCACGGATGAACCGGTAGGTCAGCGCAGGGTCGAGGGAGGCCTGGAAGGCGCCCGAGGCCTGACCGGCCTCGATGACCCGGATCCACAGCGCCTCGTTGTCGCGCGAGCGCTCGGCGACGAACTCGAAGCCCTCGACGGTCGCCAGGAAGGACGCCTCGTTCTGGTAGAGCGCGACGGCGAGCCGCTCGTTGTGGATCGTCCGGAACGACTCGGTGATCAGTCCGTCCAGGTCGGCCTGCGGGTCGACCCCGCTCTCGACGATCTCGGTGAAGCGCGCGTTGAGCCCGTCGAGGAACCCCGACAGCAGCTCGGTCAGCATCGCTTCCTTGGATCGGAAGTGGTGGTAGAGCGAGCCGGACAGGATCCCGGCAGCGTCTGCGATGTCGCGTACGGTCGTCTGGGCGAAGCCCTTCGTCGCGAACATCTCGGCAGCCAGCGTGAGCAGCTCGGCTCGCCGCGACGACCCCGACGCCGTCCCCCGCCTTCTCGGCGCAACCCCCGCGTCAGTCATGGACGAAGCCTACCAAACAAGCAGTTGCTCAACTACGCTTGCGAGGGTGACCCCGCGCACGATCCCCGCCCTGATCGAGAAGGCCAAGCAGACGTACGCCGACCACCCGGCGATCGTCGACGGCCCCACGACGCTCACCTACGCCGAGCTCGCCGACGCAGCGGACCGGACCGCGCGCGCCTTCCTGGCCAGCGGCGTACGCAGCGGCGACCGTGTCGCGATCTGGGCGCCCAACCGGTGGGAGTTCCCGGTCGCGGTTCTCGGCGCGCAGACGATCGGGGCGGCCGTGGTGCCGCTCAACACCCGTTACCGGGGCCATGAGGCGCGCGAGATCCTGGAGCGCTCCCGCGCCACTGCGCTGGTCACCGTCAACGGCTTCCTCGGCACCGACTACGTCCAGATGCTCCACGACGCCGGCCCGCTCCCGGAGCACCTGCTCACCATCGTCGACCTCGCCAACGGCTGGGAGGAGTTCCTCGCCAAGGGCGCGGAGATCCCCGACCAGCGGCTCGAGGACGCCAAGGCGTCGGTCACCCCCGACACCCTCGCCGACCTGCTGTTCACCTCCGGCACCACCGGGAAGCCGAAGGGCGTGATGAGCGCCCAGCGGCAGACGATCGGCGTCGCCGACGTCTGGGCGCGCGGCGCCGAGCTCACCACGCGGGACCGGTACGCCATCGTCAACCCGTTCTTCCACGGCTTCGGCTACAAGGCGGGGTTCATCGCGGCGTTCACCTCGGGCGCGACGGTCTACCCGATCGCGACCTACGACCCGACCCAGGCGCTGCAGCTGATCCAGGACGAGCGGATCACCGTGCTCCCCGGCGCTCCCACTATCTTCACGACCCTCATCAACCACGAAGACCTGAAGGCGTACGACCTCTCCTCGCTGCGCTTCGCGATCGCCGGCGCCGCGAGCGTCCCGGAGAGCCTCTTCGCCGACATGCGCGACATCCTCGGGATCGACGAGGTCAAGGGTGCGTACGGCCTGACCGAGTGCATGGTCGCCACCACCACCCGCCCCGGCGAGGATCCCGAGCACGTGGCCAAGGTGGTCGGGCCGGCGGTCGAGGGCCTGGAGATCCGCACCGTCACCTCGGCCGGCGACGACGCGGAGCCGGGTGAGGACGGCGAGGTCTGGATCCGTGGCGACAACGTCATGCTCGGCTACTTCGAGAACCCCGAGGCCACCGCCGAGGCGATCGACGCGGACGGCTGGCTCCACACCGGCGACGTCGGCTTCCTCGACGAGCACGGCTGCCTGAAGATCACCGACCGGATCAAGGACATGTTCACCGTCGGCGGCTTCAACGTCTATCCCGCCGAGGTGGAGAACACCCTGGCCGCACACCCCGGCATCGTCGAGGCCGCGGTCATCGGCGTCCCCGACGCACGCCTCGGTCAGGTGGGCAAGGCATTCGTCGTCGTACGCGACGACCCGAGCGCCGACGAGATCGCGGCCTGGCTCAAGGACCGCCTCGCCAACTACAAGCAGCCGAGGGCGTACGTCCTGGTCGACAGCCTGCCGCGCAACGCCAGCGGCAAGGTCCTGAAGACGGATCTACGCGACACCTCGAAATAGGCGGGACACCCCACCGGGCGGGGGTATAGGTTTCCTCAGCCCGTTCTTTACTTCCCCCACGGAGGCTTCGATGCCCCGACGCGCCACGATCGCGTCCCTCTCCGGCACCACCCTCATTCTCGGCGCGGCCGCAGTGGCGATCCCCCTGACGCTGAACTCCGCCACCGCCGAGCCGACCACGTCCGGCCCGCTGGCCGCGTTCGCCGCCGCGAACAGGGAGCCGTCCACCCTGCCCGCCGGTTCGGTGGAGTCTCACGTCGAGGAGGTCGCACTGACCACCTCGGCCGGCAAGGCGACCGAGCACGCGACGAAGGTCGACAAGCCCCGCACCGACGTCATCAAGAGCGAGCCACAGGACGTCACCGGCTTCGGCGTCGTCGGCGTGACCTGGTCCGGCGAGATCGCCGAGGACGTACGCCCCGAGATCCGCACCCTGAAGGACGACGTGTGGTCGTCGTGGAGCCCGATGGTGGTCGACACCGAGGACCACGGTCCGGACGCCGGCACGGCGGAGGCGAAGGGTGTCCGCCCGGGCACCGACGAGTTCCTGGCCGGGCACGTCGACCAGGTGCAGACGCGGATCATCGTCCCTGACGCCGCCGAGATCCCCGGCGACCTCGAGCTCGCGGTGATCGAGCCGGGCAAGCCCGAGGACACGGTCGAGGAGCTCCCCGAGATCGAGACCGACAAGGACAAGCCCCGGGCGACCAACGTCCACAACGGCAGCAAGGACTCCGACCTCAACCTGGTCGCGTCGACCTACACCTCGAGCCCGACGATCTACAGCCGCGCGCAGTGGGGCGCCGACGAGTCGCTCCGTACGGACAAGACCGTTGGCTACCGTCAGATCCACGGTGGCTTCGTTCATCACACCGCAGGCACCAACAACTACACCCAGGCTGACGTCCCCAGCATCATTCAGGGTGTATACGCGCTCCACGTGAAGACCCGCGGTTACCGCGACGTCGGCTACAACTTCTTCCTCGATAGGTTCGGCCGGATCTGGGAGGGCCGCTACGGCGGCGTCGCGCTGCCGGTCGAGGGCGCTCACACCAGCGGCTACAACTTCGACAGTTTCGGTGCCTCGGTGCTCGGCTGCTTTGACACGGTCGCGAACGGCTGCCTCAACGACGCCGGCGCGACGCAGAACCAGCCCACGGACGCGATGATCCAGGCGTACGGCTCCCTCTTCGCCTGGAAGCTCTCGCTCCACGGCGTCACCGCCAACGCCACCAACGTGACCCTGACCCGCTACGCGAAGAAAGCCGACGGGACCGAGACCTGGACGCCGACGGTCTTCCCTCACGCGATCAACGGCCACCGCGACGCCGACTCCACCGTCTGCCCGGGCGCAAACCTCCAAGCCAAGCTCCCCGACATCCGCAACCTCGCCGGCAGCCTCCAGAAGAGCTGGAGCGGCCGCGACCTGGAGTCCCACATCGCCGGCACGAGCCACTCCGACTTCGTGGCACGACGGGCCTCCGACGGCCGGATCTTCACGCTGCGTACGGGCGGGTTCGCCGGGTTCAACTCGACCAAGACGTCCACGACGGTCGGCAGTACCGTGCGCGAGGCCGTGGTCACCCCGGACATCACCGGCGACGGCAAGGCCGACCTGATCCAGGTCCGCACCGACGGCTCGGCCGGCATCCGCAAGGGCCGCGGCGACGGCACCTTCGCGGCGGTCTTCAAGAACCTCGGCAAGAGCACTTTCTACGGGGTCTCCAAGATCACCGCGACCGGCAACATCGGCGGCACCTCGGCCAACGACCTGATCGGCAAGAACGCGAAGGGCTACCTGGTCCGCTACACCGGCAACGGCGCCGGCGGGTTCAGCCGGGCGGGTACGACGCGCTCGCTGAGCGGCTTCGACAAGCTCGCCGCGACCGGCGACGTCAACAAGGACGGCAAGCGCGACCTGATCGGCCGCAAGTCCGGGGCGCTCTACTACTTCAAGGGTTCCGGCAGCGGTACGTTCGGCTCGCCGATCAAGCTCGCGACCCAGAGCCCGTCGTGGTCCTCGCTGGTCCAGATCAGCGGCTACGGCGACTTCACCGGCGACGGCCGCGGTGACCTGATCGGCCGCGACGGCTCCAACCGCGGCTGGATCTACCCGGCCTCTGGCTCGGGCTTCGGCAAGCCGTTGGGGCCGTACGCGGACATCAACCGCACCCTCGTCGGCGCGGTCAACCTCGTCGGCAACAGCCTCCCGGACCTGGTGATGAAGTCCGGCTCGACGCTCTACGTCAAGCCGAACAGCGGCCGGCTCAGCCTGGCCGCGCCGGTCGACAGCGGCATCACCCTGACGAGCGCCACCGCACTGATGAACGCCGGCGACTGGAACCGCGACGGCAAGGGCGACTTCCTGGCGAAGATGTCCGACGGCTCCGTACGCCTCTACCGGGGCTACGGCACCGGCAAGTTCACCAGCCCCGTCACGATCGCGACCGGCCTCGGCACGGTCAGCGTCATCGACGCCGTCGGCGACATCACCGGCGACGGCTATCCGGACCTGATGGGCCGCACCTCCGGCGGCACGATCAAGCTGTGGCCGGGCAAGGGCTCGGCCAAGGTCGGCACGTCGATCACGATGAAGTCCTCGGCCTCCGGCACCCGCCTGGTCGGCGTCGGACGCTGGAACAGCAGCAACACCCCGGACGTACTCTTCGTCAACGGCACCAGCACCGTCGTCCACGAGAGCAACGGGCCCGGCGGCCTGGTCTCCACGCAGACCCTGTCGATCAACCTGTCCGGCTATGACGCGGTGCTCGGCGTCCGCGATCTGCGGGCCGGCTCGGGCGGCGACCTGATCGTGCGCTCGGGCAGCTACATCTATGCGCTGGAGCGCAACAGCACCGGCACCGGCGTGACCCGCACGTACCTGGGTGCGCTGTCGGGCTACAACCTGCTGGGCTGACCGGGGCTGTGAAGCCGAGAGGGCCCTTGGGCCACTCTCGGCTTCACGGCTCACGCGGAGAGCTGGCGCTCCTGGTTGACCCGGATCGCCTTCTCGGCGAGGTCGGAGCCGGCGGAGGCGTACAGGTTCAGGACGGCGTGGGCGCCGCGCTTCTTGAGCTCGTCGCGCTCCTCGGGGCGCAGGGCGATGGCGGCGACGGTGCCGGTGAACCCGAGCTTCTGGAGCAGGTCCATGGCGAGCAGGTTGTCGCCGTGGAAGGGCATGGTGAGGACGACCAGCTCCATGCCGGTGCCCTTCTTGACCCGCTCCCAGAAGTCCTGGTCGGTGGCGTCGGCCTCGACCACGTCGAAGCCCTCCTCCTTGAGCGAGTCGGCCCGCACCGAGTCGTGCTCGACCGCCAGCACGTGGTAGCCCTGGGTGTCGCGCAGCTCCTCGTAGGTCGTACGCCCCACTCGGCCCATCCCGACCACGAGCGCCTTGGCGTCGCCGAGGTGGATCGGCCGGTCCGCCTCCTGGAGCCGCTCCGGCCTCCGCTCCGGCAGCAGTCGGTTGAGCAGGTTGATGAGCTTCGGGGCGTACGCGTTGAAGACGGCGCCCACCAGGAACGAGAGCGACGTCGCGACCGCGAGCACGGTCTGCCACTGCGCCGAGGCCAGCCCGGTCGCGGAGGCGATGACGATCACGATCAGCCCGAACTCGGAGTAGTTGGTCAGCGTGAACGAGGCCAGCGTCGCGGTGCGGTAGCGCAGCCCCATGAGGACGAAGATCACGACGTACGCCGCGGCCTGCAGCGGCAGCAGGAGCTGCAGCACGGTGGCCAGCGCCAGGTCCTCGAGCGAGGGCACCCCGGTCAGTCCGATACTCAGGAAGAACGCGATGAGCAGGAGCTCCTTGGTGCTGAACAGCAGCTTGGCCAGCGCCGGCGCCTTGGCGTGCGACCCGAGCAGGGCACCGACCACGAGCGCCCCGAGGTCGCCCTTGAGCCCCACGGTCTCGAAGAGCCAGTAGCCCGGCACGAGCGCGATCGCCAGACCGAAGAGCGCGGTCAGCTCGGCGGAGGTGATCCGGTCCCAGATGCGGTGGGCGAGCCAGGCGCCGGGGAGGAGGAGCACCAGCGCGAAGACCCACGGCGAGGGCCAGTGGCCCTTGGAGATGGTCAGGAACGCGACCGCGACGATGTCCTGCATGACCAGCACACCGATCGCGATCCGGCCGTAGAGGGTGTTGTTGTCGCGGCGCTCGTCGAGGACCTTGATCGCGAAGACGGTCGAGGAGAAGGAGAGCACGAAGGCGATCAGCGCCATCTCGCCCAGGTCGGCGTCGGCGAGGAGCGCGAACCCGAGCGGCGCCATGCCGGCCAGCATCCCGACCCCGATGATGACGCTGAAGCCCAGGTGGGCGAAGGTGCTCAGCCAGACGTCGGGCCGGAGCAGCGATCGGACGTCGAGCTTGAGACCGATCCCGAACAGGAGCAGCGTGACGCCGAGATCGGCCAGCGTGTGCAGCCCGGCCATCTCTCCGACGCCGGCGGCGTGCAGCCCGAACCCGGCGGCCAGGAAGCCGACCAGGGGCGGGAGCCTGAGGAACATCGCGACCAGCCCCGCTCCGAGTGCGACGAGCAGATAGAGCGCGGTCAGCGTCATATTGGACTTCCCCCAGGGTGAAACTCGACGTTCCGACAGGCGCACGATACCGCGTGATACCACTTCGGGTTACAGTGGGTCCATGGCTATGACTCTGCGACTCAGCGAGGCCGACGACCGGCTGCTGACCGACCGTGCCAGGACGGAGAACCGGTCCAAGCAGGAGATCGCCCGCGAGGCCATCCGCGCCTACCTCAACGATCACGAGCGGCGCATCGAGGATCTCGAGGACGACCTCGCCCTCGCGCGCTACTCCCTGCGTCGCGAGCTCGGCGAGGTCAGCTACACCCCGCATGCCGAGGCTCGGCGTGCCCTCGGCCTCGACCGCCCCGTCGGCGAGTGACCTATCAAGTCGTCTGGGCCGACGAAGCGCTGCAGTCGGCCGAGGCGTACGTCGACGACGACCCCATCGGCCTGATCCAGGTCTTCGACACCGTCGACACCCTGACCGAGACCCCGCGCGACGTCGGCGCCTACGCCTGGGGCAAGGACCGCTACCGCCTTCGCGTCGGCCGCTACCGCATCGTCTACGTGGTCGAGGAGCGTCGCATCACCGTCGCAGTCATCCACCTGGGTCGCCGCAGCGTCTAGCCCCGCTGGTCGAGCCGCCGGAGCCGCTGGGCAGAGGCGTGTCGAGGCTCGACCAGCGTGGCTCAGAGCCGCTCGATCACCAGCGCCATGCCCTGACCGCCGGCGGCGCACATGGTCTCCAGGCCGTAGCGGCCGCCGGTCTCCTGCAGGCCATGGAGCAGTGTGGTCGTGAGGCGGGCGCCGGTGGAGCCGAAGGGGTGGCCGAGGGCGATGGCGCCGCCGTTGACGTTGACCCGTTCGGGGTCGAGGCCGATCTGGGCGATGCTGGGAAGTACCTGGGCGGCGAAGGCCTCGTTCATCTCCACCAGGTCGATGTCGTCGGGAGTGAGCCCGGCGCGAGCGAGCGCCTGGCGGGAGGCCTCGACCGGCCCGAGGCCCATGATCTCGGGCGAGAGCCCGGAGACTCCGGTCGACACGATGCGCGCGAGCGGCCTGATCCCGAGCGCCTCGGCGCGTACGTCGCTCATGATCACCAGCGCGGCCGCGCCGTCGTTCAGGGGGCAGCAGTTGCCGGCGGTGATGGTGCCGTTCTCGCGGAAGACCGGCTTGAGGCCGGCGACCTTCTCGAGGGTGACCCCGGCTCGCGGCCCGTCGTCGGCGGCGACGACCTCGCCGGACGGCAGTGTCACCGGCGTGATGTCCCGCTCCCAGAAGCCCCGGGCAGCGGCGGCCTCGGCGCGGTTCTGGGAACGTACGCCCCACTCGTCCTGTGCCTCGCGGGTGACGCCGCACATCTCGGCGACGTTCTCGGCAGTCTCGCCCATCGCGAGGTGGTAGTCGGGCAGGTCGCCGGAGTCGCGAGGGTCGGTCCAGGCCTCGCCGGCGGCCACCCTTGCGGCGCCGCGTTCACCCGCCTTGAGGAACTCCTCGGCCTTGGTGTCCGGCACCCCGTCGGCCTTGCCGCGCTCGTAGCGGGACACGCACTCCACCCCGGCGGAGACGAACGCATCCCCTTCTCCCGCGCGGATCGCGTGGAAGGCCATCCGGGTGGTCTGCAGGGAGGATGCGCAGTAGCGGTGGACCGTGGTGCCGGGCACGGCGTCCAGCCCCAGACGTACGCCGACGACCCGGCCGATGTTGTAGCCCTGCTCCCCCGCAGGCTGAGCACAGCCCATCATCAGGTCGTCGATCTGCGTCGGGTCCAGCTCCGGGACCGACGCCAGAGCGCTGCGTACGATCTGCTCGGCCAGCACGTCGGGACGCAGGTCCTTCAGCGAGCCCTTGAAGGCGCGGCCGATGGGTGAGCGGGCTGCCGAGACGATGACGGCTTCGGGCATGGAGGCTCCTCAGGAGTTGGGGGTGTGCTGGAGGAAGGCGGGCCACTCGCCGCCGCCGTCGACGGCGAGGACGGCGCCGGTGACGTGCGCGGCGAGCGGGGAGGCGAGCAGGAGGCAGGCGTCGCCGACCTCTTCGGGGGTCGCGAAGACACCGCGCGGGATGGTCGCGGCCACCGCAGCGCGCTGCTCCGGGCTGCCGTAGTGGTCCTCTGACCCCGGCGTGGCGACGAGCCCGCAGGAGATGGCGTTGACGCGTACGTCCGGGGCCCACTCGACCGCGATCGACCCGGTCAGGCTCTCGACGGCCGCCTTCGCCGCGCCATAGACCGCGGTCCCGGGACTGGGCCGCCGTGCCGAGATCGAGCTGATGTTGATGACGGAGCCGCGAGAGGCCTTCAACGCCTCGTACGCCGCCTGGCTGACGTAGGCGGTGGCCAGGAAGTTGAGCGCCGAGATCTTCTCGTGCAACCGCGGCGACGCGGTCGCGAAGTCGGCGTAGGGCGCGCCACCGGCGTTGTTGACCACCACGTCGAGCCGCCCGAGCCGCGAGGTGATCGCCGCGATCCACGCCGCGACCTGCTCCGGATCCCGCACGTCCACCTGGGAGAAGACCGGCTTGCGCCCGTCGATCACCGGAAGCTCAGCCGGAGCAGTCCGGCCGCAGATCTCGACCTCCGCACCGGCCTCGAGGAACCGCGCGACGATCCCGGCGCCCACGCCGCGCGCGCCACCGGTCACCGCGACCACCTTGCCGCTGAAGTCGATCTCGACTGCCATGTGCGGCAGTCTAGAGCGGCTACCAAGCAAATGCTAGGTTGATGGTCGCAGTGACCGGATCAGAGGGTCAGGCGCAGCGCCTCAGACGCAGTGCACGTCCACCCAGTAAGTGTGGTCTCCACTCATGTGCTTCTTGACCTGGATCGGGACGGTGACCGAGCCGTTCGCGTCGGGCAGGAAGGTCTGCCCGGCGTAGTGCACGTCATCGATCTCGCAGCCGACCTGGTCGGTCACGGTGATCTTGTGCAGACCCGCCTCAGCGGCCTCGACGTGTGCCTCGTGGAACGCGAGGACCGCCGGGTTGTACTCGGAGTACTTCACGTTGTGAGCACCCAGGGTGTCGGTCCACTCGGCAGCCAGACCGTCGATGAACGGTCCACCGTGGCGTGAGAACCGGGTGTCGATCTCGACGATCGCCCGTGCCTTGACCTTGAAGTTGTCGGTCTTGCTGTCGGACGGGACGAAACCGTGCCGGTTGCCCGGAGCGGTCGGGTCGAGCGCGTCGTACGGCGTCAGCCAGACCTTGTACTCGCCACCGTTGTTCGGGGTGTCGAGGTAGGGGAAGAGCTGCACGGTGATGCCGCCGTCCTCGGCGTCGGTGCCGGTCGCGTGAGCGCAGGCACCACTCGGGGCGACGCTGACGAAGCGCCCGCTGTCGTCGACCTCGACCAGACGGCACTCGACGGCGTCGGTGGAGAGCAGCGTCTTGCCGGAGGGATCGGTCACCTGGAAGGCGTAGATCCCGGCAGGCAGGCCGGCGGCGTCATCGGGAGCGTTGATGCCAGGACCGCCGTTGAGATAGACGTCCTGCTTGGCGGCGTAGTGGTTCAGGTTGACGGGCGCGCCGGTTACGTCGGTGGTGAAGATCGCGCCGGAGAGCTGCAACAACGGTGCAGACGAGGCCGGCATCGACCAGAGCGCCGCCGCGGCGACCCCCGCCGCGACCGCACAGACGAGCTTTCGGATCATGGGTTTCCCCCTCAGATAGATCGGACCTCGAGTCTTTGACGCGCCTCGGTAAAGGCCGCCGCCCGACCCCCGGGTATCACCCGAACCGGGTAGGCGCACGGACTGTGTGATGGGCCACCTCGGCACCATCACCAGGAATACCGGAGAGTCCCTCCGTCTTGGGTCAGAAGTGGATCGAGGCCACCGGCCTCGGCAGACCTGAGAGGAACTTGTTGTGACCACGACCGCCGTCGACACCTTCACGGACGTGATCCGCTCGCGCCGTTCCGCGCGAGCCTTCCTGCCCGACCCGGTGCCCGCCGACGACATCCGCGGTGTGCTCGAGGACGCCCAGCGCGCTCCGTCGCACAGCAACACCCAGCCGTGGGAGGTCCATGTCTTCTCCGGTGACGCCCGCGAGCGCCTCAGCGAGGCGATGCTCAAGGCGTTCGAGGCCGGCCAGATGAGCCCCGACTTCACCACGACGTACGGTGCCGACGACAGCGTCCACGTCCAGCGGTCCCAGCAGACCGGGGCCGTCCTCTACGGCGCCCTGGGCATCGCCCGTGAGGACGTCGCGGGCCGCACCAAGGCCGTCGCCGAGAACCTTCGCTTCTACGGCGCTCCGCACGTGGCCCTGCTCTTCGTGCCGGAGCTCGGCGATGTCGTACGCGCTGCCAACGACGTCGGCATGTACGCCCAGAACTTCCTGCTCTCGCTCACCGCCCGCGGCTACCACGGCGTGCCCCAGGGCATGCACGGCCTCTTCGCCGACACCGTCCGCGACCACCTCGGCCTGCCCGCCAACCGCAAGCTGCTCTACGGCATCTCGTTCGGCACCGCCGACCCCGACGCCGCGGTGAACCGGCTCGACGTCGGCCGAGCCCCGCTCGACGAGCACATCGTGCTGCACGACACCTCGCTCTGAGCCGGCGTAGTCTCGCTGGTCGAGCCGCCGGAGCCGCTAGGCGAAGGCGTGTCGAGACCAACACAGTCCCCTCGGCGCTCGATTCGACTGTGTTGGTCTCGGCACGCTCGCTGGCGCTCGCGGCTCGACCGACGCATGTTCGACCAGCGGTTCAGCCCGCCGCCACCACACCCCGGATCTCCGCCACAGACGTACGCTGCGCCCGACCCGCCGCGAAGAGGCTGACCGCCACCGCGAGCAGGAGCCAGAGGACCAGGCCGCCGACCGGCGCAGCGACCGCGGCACCGCTCTGCGCGACGGCGACCCCGCGGAGCGCCTCGGCGGCGAGCGGGACCGGCAGGATGCCCGCGAGCGCACCGAACGGCGCGGACGCGGTGGCGACCGGCAGCAGCCCGCCGAGGGAGACGAGCTGCAGGGCGAGGAAGCCGAGCGAGATCAGCCAGCCACGGCGCTGGCCCGCGAGCGCGACGACGGCCTGGTGGACCGTGACGAACACCGACGCGGCGAGCACCGCGATCCCGACCGTGGCGAACGGCCACGCGAGATCGGCGCCGAGAAGCGCAGCGGCAGCCACGAGGAGCACCGCCTGCGCCAGCCCGACGAGAGCCGCCGGCCACAGCCCGGCGAAGGTGAGCCGCCGCGCCGTGAGCGCCTCCCGCAGCCGCCCGGCAGGGAAGGCCGGACGGAGCAGGTAGATCGCGAGCGCACCGAGCCACAGCGCCAGCGCGATCACCGCCGGCGCCAACCGGGTCGCCCCCGAGGTGGAGGTCTCGGAAGCGACCGAGACCTGCACCGGGTCGGCGACGACCTCGGCCTGCTTCTCACCGGGAACCGCGATCTGCGAGGCACCGTCGTCGAGCCCCGAGGCGAGCGAGTCGGCGCCCTCGGTCAGCGAGGACGTACCGGAGGCCAGCGAGTCGGCGCCGGAGGCCAGCGAGGCCGACCCGCTCTCGAGCTGCTTGGTCCCGGAGGCGAGCTGATCGGCTCCGGAGGCCAGAGCGGTGGCGCCGTCGTTGGTCTTGCCGAGGCCGGATTCGAGCTCACGCGCCCCCTTGGCGAGGCGGGCGTTGGCGTCGGCGACCTGGGACGCCCCGGACGCAACCTTCCCGGCGCCGTCCGCCGCCGACGAGATCCCTCCGCTCAGCTCAGGAGCCGCCTGCGACAGAGCAGAGGCCCCCGAGGCGACCTGCTCCGCGCCTGCGGCGAGCTGGTCTGCCTGCCCGCCACCGGAGCCGACCGCCGCGGCGGTGGCGCCGCACAGCTGTGGCTTGGAGGCCGCGAGCAGCGGGTCGCTCGCGCAGGCCTGCGCCCATCCCTTGGCGAGCTGGGTGTAGCCGGCCACTCCCTCCGACACCTGTGAGGCACCGGCGGCGAGCGACGAGGTCTGCGACGGGAGCCCGGCGGTCGACCTCTCGAGCCGGTTCAGCCCGCCACTGAGCTCGTCGGCTCCGGCAGCCAGCGAGGAGGCGCCCTTCGACGCCTTGCCCGCTCCCCCTGCCAGCGATCCCGCACCCGACTCCAGCCGCGCCGTCCCGCCCGCGAGCGTGTCGAGCCCGCCCGCGACCTGCGAGGCGCCGTCGGCAGCCCCGGAGGCACCCGAGCTGAGCGACCGAGCGCCGTCGGCGACCTTCCCGGCCCCCGAGTCGGCGGCAGCGGCCCCGTCGGCGAGCTGGTCGGCACCGTCGGCGGCGTCGGTCAGGCTGGTCTTGAGCTTCCCGGTCTCGTCCCGGACCCCGTCGAGGTAGGTCGTCGTGACCGTACGCCCCAGGGTCGACGCCGACTGCCGCGCGACCTGCCGGGCGATCTCGGCGGTCACCTCGCTGGAGGCGTCGGAGGCCTCCACAGTGACCCGGCCGGCGCTCGGGTCGCTCCCCTGCACGCCGGACAGCGTCTTGGACAGGTCCTTCGGGATCGTGATCACGGCCGCGTACGTCCCGTCCGCGTAACCCTCCCGCGCGTCCTCCGCATCGGTCAGCTCCCAGCCGAGCGTGGGGCTCGCGGACGAGCCCGAGGAGGAGACGAGGTCCGCGGCCAGCGCCCGGCCGGCGTAGACCGTCTGCTTGTCCTTCCCGCTCCCCGTCGTCACCGGCTCGTCGAGGTTGACCACCGCGGCGGGCACCTTGTCGAGGTTCTCGGTGCGGTCGCTGAGCGCGACGAGCGCGAGCGCCGTCACGACGACCGGCAGCAGGATCGCGGCCGCCACCAGGCGGCGGCCCGACCACCATGATTTCGTACGTTTCATCGGACTGTCTCCAGGTCGGCGACCGAAGCCGCAGGGTCGGTGAGCTCAGGATCGGGTGAGGTGCGTGCGGGCGCGGCATGCGCGAGCGCCTCCGCGACCTGCGGCACCGCGGGCAACGACGGCATCCCGAGCAGGACCGTCGTGCCCCGTGAGGTCAGCGCGGACAGCGCGGCGAGCTGCCCGCTGTCGAGCGAGGTCGGGCTGTCGATGGCGACCAGCGCAGGCACGCGCCGGGCACCCACGAGCCGGAGCGCCTCCGCGACGTCGCTGACGAGAGCGGCCCGAGCGCGTACCGCCCCCGCCTCCTCCGGCAGCAGCCGGTCGAGCACCACCAGCTGTCCGGAGAAGCCCAGCCGCCCGGTGAGGGCAGCGAGCGCGGCGGATCGCGCGACGGGGTCGGACCCATGGACGATCCCGAGCCCTCCCGGCCGCAGGTGTAGATCGAGCGGCGCGAGCGCCTCCGGCACCCCGACCTGCCGCGCCCGGACGGCGACCTCACCATTCGAGGCGACGTAGTCGGCGTGCTCGAGATGGTGGACGAGCGCCTCCCCCTCGATGTCGAGGACGGGCATCCGCCGGTCCAGCCAGCCCGGCAGCCACCAGGCACCCCGCCCGAGCAGGGCGAGCACCGCCGGCACCAGCGTCATCCGCACGAGGAACGCGTCCACGAGCACGCCCACGGTCAGCCCCAGCGCCATCGGCTTCACGATCGGGTCGCCATTGGGCACGAAGGCGGCGAAGACCCCGATCATGATGAGCGCCGCAGCGGTGACGACACGGGCGCTGGCAGCGAACCCGGTGTCGACCGACCGCCGCGCATCACCGGTGTGGACGAAGTCCTCCCGCATCCGGGAGACGAGGAACACCTCGTAGTCCATCGCGAGCCCGAAGAGCACGCCCATCAGGATGATCGGGAAGAACGCGATCACGGGGCCGACCTTGGCGACGTTGAACAGGTCGGCGCCCCAGCCCCACTCGAAGACCGCGGCGACCACTCCGAACGAGGCCGCCACCGACAGCACGTAGCCCAGCGTCGCCTTCAGCGGGACCGCGATCGAGCGGAACACGATCGTCAGCAGGATCAGCGACAGCCCGACCACGACGGCCCCGAACGGCAGGATCGCTCCCGAGAGACGAGCGCTGACGTCGATCGCGACCGCGGTCTGCCCGGTGACCATGACGTCCTCGATCCCGAACCGCTTCTCCAGGTCCGCCGAGTCCGCGCGGATCTCCTTGACCAGGGCCGCCGTCTCCGGCGAGCTCTTCTCGGTGGTCGGGTAGATCACCACCAGCCCGAGGTCGGCGGTCCGGTTCGGTGTCGCCAGCGCGACCTTCTGGATCCCGTCGTAGGCGCCCAGCGCCTTGCCCAGAGAGTCCATCACCCCGATCGGGTCGGTGGTGTCGATGATGTCCGCGGTCACGAACAGCGGCGCGTTGTAGCCCGGCCCGAAGTCGCGGCTGATCAGGTCGTACGTCTCCCGCGGAGCAGTCCCCGGCTCGGCGCTGCCGTTGTCGTTGAGCCCCAGCGCGAGGTCGCGCGCGGGGATCGCCAGGACGGCGATCACCAGCAGCGAGACCACGACGGTGAGCACCGGCACCCTGGTCACCAGCCGCACCCAGCGTGCTCCGAGGGTTGTGGCGTGAGGCCGCCCCTCCGCGACAGCCTCACGCCGATGGGCCCGAGACCCAGGCTTGGGCCGGAGCCGCTCGCCCGCGAGGGCGAGGAGCGCCGGCACGGCGGTGAGCGCGACGAGCACCGCGACCAGGACGGCGGAGGCCGCTGCGTACCCCATCACCGCCAGGAACGGGATGCCCGCGACCACGAGGCCGCACAGCGCGATGATGACCGTGACCCCCGCGAAGATGACCGCGCTGCCGGCGGTGGCGACCGCCCGAGCGATCGACTCCTCCACCCCGAGACCGGTGGCGAGCTGGCTGCGATGCCGGGCGATCACGAAGAGCGCGTAGTCGATCCCGACGGCGAGCCCGATCATCAGTGCGAGGGTCGGGGTGGTGGCCGAGATCGTGGTGGCCGCGGCGACCGAGAAGATCCCCGCCATCGCGATCGCCACCCCGAGCAGCGCGGTCAGGATCGGCAGGCCGGCGGCCAGCAGCGACCCGAACGTGATCGCCAGCACCAGCAGGGCGATGAGGATCCCGATCCCCTCGGTCGCGCTGACGTGCACCCCGGTGACGGAGTACGCATCCCCGCCCACGTGGAGCTCCAGCGAAGACCCCTCGGGCAGTTCCGCAGCGTCTTCCAGATCCGAGGTCACACCCTCGGGGAGCTCGTCGAGGCCGAGGTCGAACTGCACCGTCGCGAGCGCGTCCCGGCCGTTGTCGCTGACCGTCCTGCTGTCCTTCGCGAGCGGGTCGGTGACGGTCGCCACGTGGTCGACCTTCTCGACCGCGTCGAGCACCGCCCGGATCTCCTTGCCGTGGTCGACGATCTTCTCCCCCTCGGGAGCGACGAAGACCAGCTGGGCGGAGGTCCCGGAGACCTCGGGGAAGCGCTGCGTGAGCGCATCCAGGCCCTGCTGGGACTCGGTGCCGGGGATCGTGAAGTCGTTCTGCAGCTTGCCGCCGAGCGAGACGGTCAGCGCACCCAGGAGCACCGCGAGCAGGAGCCAGAGCGCCAGCACGGTCTTGGCGTGGCGGGCGACCTGTCGGCCGAGTCGGTAGAGGTAGGAGGACACGTTCAATACATTAACGCATTCAATACAAAAGTGTATCGTTGGCGTATGTGAGGATTGCTACATGACCGAGGTGAAGGCCCCCAGGCGACGTACGAACACCCGCGCCCGGCTGCTGTCCGCGGCCGTCGACGTCTTCGTCGAGCGCGGGGCGCGCCGGGTCACCGTCGACGACCTGGTCAGCGCCGCCGGCTACACGCGCGGAGCGTTCTACTCCAACTTCGGCAGCGTCGAGGAGGTGCTGCTCGAGGCGTTCAAGGAAGAGTCGGAGAGGCTGATCGAGGCCGTACGCACCGCCGTCGGCGAGCACAGCGACGCCGACTCGAGCGGATCACTGATCGGCGCGGCCTTCGACGCGATCCGGCCCCTCCAGGACCGCTGGTTCGTGCTGCAGAGCGAGGTGGTGCTGCAGAGCCTGCGCGACGCCGACGCGCGAGAGATCAGCTCGGCGACGTTCACCGCGCTCAGCGAGCAGCTCGTCGAGGTCGTCGACCTCGCCCTGGACCGCCTCGACCGCACCTCCACGATGCCGACCGATCTCCTCGCCCAGACGCTGATGGGTGTGTTCCTCCACAGCGTCACGATGCGTACGATCCGCCACGACGACCCGCGGGCGGACCGGCTCCTCGAAGACGCGCTGCCCCAGATCATCGATGGGCTGTCGATCCCGAGGCCCTCCGCCTAGGCTGAGGCCGATCCCACGTCTCGGGTCGACTCTCAGGGGGTTTGTCACTATGGGCGCACCAACATGGGTGTGGCTGGTCACCGTCGTCGCGATCGTCGGGCTGCTCGGCTTCGACTACGTCTTCCACGTACGCAAGGCCCACACCCCCACGTTGAAGGAGTCGGCCATCTGGTCGGCGATCTACGTCGCGATCGCGCTGCTGTTCGGCGTCGGCGTGCTGATCTTCGGCGGCGGCACGATGGGCGGGGAGTACTTCGCCGGCTACATCACCGAGAAGGCGCTCTCGGTCGACAACCTGTTCGTCTTCCTGATCATCATGACCAGCTTCCGGGTGCCCCGTGAGGACCAGCAGAAGGTGCTCCTCTTCGGGATCACGTTCTCGCTGATCGCCCGCACCGCGTTCATCTTCGTGGGCGCCGCGCTGATCAACACCTTCGCCTGGGTGTTCTACCTGTTCGGGCTGATCCTGCTGATGACGGCCGGCAACATGCTGAAGCCCGACGGCCACTCCGACGGGGAGAACGTCGTCGTACGCCTGGCCCGGCGGCTGTTCCACGTCAGCGAGCACTACGACGGCGACAAGCTCTTCACGGTGGAGAACGGCAAGCGCATCCTGACGCCGATGCTGCTGGTGATGGTGGCCATCGGCGGCACCGACATCCTCTTCGCCCTCGACTCGATCCCGGCGATCTTCGGCCTCACCCAGAACGTCTACCTCGTCTTCACCGCGACCGCGTTCTCGCTGCTGGGTCTGCGCCAGCTCTACTTCCTGCTCGACGGGCTCCTCGACCGGCTCATCTTCCTGTCCTACGGCCTGGCCGCGATCCTCGCCTTCATCGGCGTGAAGCTGATCCTGCACGCGCTCCACGAGAACAACATCCCGTTCGTCAACGACGGCGAGCCCGTGCACGTGGCCGAGATCAGCACCGGCCTCTCCCTGAGCGTCATCCTCGGCGTACTCGTCGTCACCATCGTTGCCTCGCTCTTCAGCAAGCGCGGTCGCGCGAAGAACGCCATCGCCAACGCCCGCCGGCACGCCGCCGCCTACCTCGACTCCGAGTACACCGCCGACCCGGCCGAGCGCGAGCGCATCCACAACGCCCTTCTCGCCGAGCGCGACCTCATCGTCTCCCTCGGCCCGAAGTATCTGCAGATCGCCCGCGAAGAGACCCCGCTCATGGAGCTCCTCGAAGCCGCCCTCGCCAGCCACAACGCCGCCGTCGAGCGCGGCGAGGCCACCCCAGCAGGGCCGCCGAAGATCCTGCGCAGCGAATGAGCCCCGGTTCGACTTCTAGCAGCAGACGACCTGCTGCACCGTGAACAGGCTGTCCTCCTGGCGCTGCATGTTGACGTAGCCCTGATCCACCCAGACCACCCGGAAGAGCCCGTCCCCGAGGTCCTCGACCCGCCGCTCGCCGTCGGCGTCGAGGTCGTCGAGGATGTGGTAGTAGAAGCCGTCGCCGCCGTTGGCGTCATCGGTACAGTCCCAGGCAGCCGGGTCGTCGAGGTCGGGCATGTAGAGGCCCGCGGCCTCGCAGTCCCCCGCCTGGAGCGCATCGACGAACCGGACGGCCGCGGTCTCCGCGCCGCTGACCGGCTGCCCCGCCGTAGTCTCCGCGCCGCTGGCCGGCTCCTCGGCCGGACCGCGCGCCACGAACCAGGTCGCGGCGCCGCCCAGCACCAAGGCGGTGACGACGGCGGCCCCGACGAGGACCGCGTTGCGCCGGCCGCGCGCGGGCGGCTGCGGCTGCGGTTGCGGCGTTGGGGACGGCGAACGGAGCACGGTCTGCGCGTCCGATGGTGGAGGTACGGCGACCGCCCGCCCCTCGGCCGCGGCGGTGAGCGCTGCGGCGAAGCTCCCCGCGTCCGGCCAGCGGTCCTCGGCCCGCGGCTCCAGGGCCCGCATGATCACCGCCGACACCGTGGCCGGCACGGGCGCGACCGTACCGAGCTCGGGAACCCGGGAGACGACCGTCAGCGCCGGCGCGGGCGAGCGGCCCGCGAACATCGCCCACGCGACCGCACCCAGGCTGCGTACGTCGGCACGATGGTCGATCGGCAGCGACTCGTCGAACTGCTCGGGCGCCATGTAGGCGGGCGTCCCGATCTGCCTCGTCACCTCCGAGTGCTGGTCGAGCGCGCGGGCCACGCCGAGGTCGGCGACCATCGCGCGCAGCCGACCGTCGGACCCGCCGGTGAGCAGGATGTTGGCCGGCTTCACGTCGCGGTGGATGACCGAGCGCACGTGCAGCGCGTCGAGGCCGGCCGCGGCCTGTGCCACCAGGTCGGCCACCAGCTGTGGCGGCATCCCCTGAGGGTGCTGGGTGATCAGCTCCGCGACGCTGCCCGCGTCGGCGTACGCCATCACGAAGTAGGGCGCTCCCTCCGGCGTCTCGCCGATGTCGTGGACCGAGACGACGTGGGGCGAGTCGACCGACCGGAGGAAGCGCGCCTCCTGCAGAAACCGCTCCCGGATGTCGGCCGCCTGCGTCCATTGGGCGCTGAGCACCTTCACAGCGACAGGCGAGTCGAGGTCCGGGTCGTGGTAGAGCCACACCTCGGCGAATCCGCCGGAGCCGAGCGGCTTGACCTGGCGCAGGCGCCCGAGGATCTGGGGAAGGGTCACCGGCACATTATGAGGCCGCGTCAGAGCTCTTCCGGCGGTGCCATGCGGTAGACGAACTCGCCGAGGCCCGACTGCGAGATCGCGAAGATCGTGCCGGCGAGGCCTTCTTGAGTCGCGGCCATGCTCAAGTCGCCCAGACGGACCGCCTCGAATCCGGCATCGTGGCTGAGCCGGCTGACGACGTCGTCGGCCTGGTCGTCGCCGGACCACAGGTTGCTCGGTCGTACGCGAGCACCGGCGACCCGGCCGAGGAGCGAGGCGAAGTTGGTGCTGAACGCCTTGGCCGTGGCGCCGCCGGTGACCGACTTGACGTACTCGGCGTTGGAGGAGAACCCGGCCGGAGGCCGGGCGCCGCCGTAGAGGTTGGTGGCGTCGAGCACGGTCTTGCCCTCGAGCCCGGTCACCGATGACAGTGCTGCCTCTACCGCGGCTCCTGGGACCGCGAGCAGCACGGCTTCGGACCTACTGGCGTCACCGCCGTCTCGCCCCAGCCTGAGCACGCGGTGGCCGGCGCGCTCCCACAGATCGGCCAGTCCGCCGCCGATGTTGCCGCGCCCGATCACTGTGATGTTCATGCCGACCACGACCTCTCCTGGTGCTCGACGACGCGAAGGGCGCCGGAGGGGCAGCGACCGATCACCTCTCGCAGGGTCTGAGCGGTCCCCTCCGAACCGGCGTGCGCGGGGTCGATCCACGGCCGAGCGGAAGGATCGAAGACGGAGGGCATCCCCCGTACGCACTCGGCCGCGTGCTGACACACATCACCGTCGAAGGAGACGTCGACCACGGGGCCGGTGTAGGTCTTGCGCGCCATGGTCAGTCCTTCGCCGTCGACGGGGGCACTCGCTTGACGAGTGCGACGTACTCGCGGTGGTTCCCGATCCAGCCCTTGATGAAGGGGCACAGCGGCATCACCTTGCGCTCGCTGCTGTCGCGGACGTCGTCGAGCGCGAACCTGGCGATCGCGGAGCCGACGCCTTTCCCCTCGTACGCCGGGTCGACCTCGGTGTGGGTGAACACGATCAGGTCAGTGGCGAGGATGTACTCCGCGAACCCCACCACGGTTCCGTCCACACGCGCTTCGTAGCGCAGACGCTCCGGGGCGTGTGTCACCTCGATGTCGATGTCTGTCATCACTCGTCCCCTTGCTCGGTCTGCATATTTGTTTGTGCGCACAAACAACCTACCTGAGCAGACAAGGCTGTCCGGGCAGAGACCGATGATCAGCGACCTCGGCGGCGAACCGGCGGTCCAGCCTCAGCCTGAGCGATCGCCGCGAGAGCATCGGCGAACGCCACCAGGTCGACGTTCTGGAGATGATCCATCACGTGGCGCCGGACGCTCTCCAGGTGCACCGGCCACGCCTTCTTCAGACACGTCAGTCCGGCCGGGGTCAACCGCGCCAGCTGGCCGCGACCGTCGGCCGCCGAACGGACCCGCTCGACCAGTCCCGTCCGCTCCAACCGCTCGACGACGCGGGTCAGCCCGCTGACCGAGATCGCCACATAGTTGGCGAGCTCGCTCATGCGCAACGAGCGCTCGGGTGCCTCGGACAGGTTCATCAGCACGGTGTACTCCGTGAGACTCAGGCCCTCCGACTGCATGAGATCGGAGTCGAGCACCCGCGGAATCACCACGACCGCCCGCCCCAGCGCACGCCAGGCAGTCTCCTCCTCGGGCGACAGCGGGCGTACCTCCCCAGCTGCTGTACGCCGACCGTCCATACCCACGAGGCTAGCGGGTAGTTGCTTGACGTAATAACGATCCGGGCAGCCGAAGGCACCCAGGACTCAGGCGACGTGGCGGCTCCGGAAGGAGGTCGGCGAGGTCCCGTGGAGCCGCTTGAAGGCCGCACTGAGGGCGAACGGGTTGGCGTACCCGACGCGGGCGGCGATCGCCGACAGAGTCAGATCCGTGCCGATCAGCAGGTCCGCGGCCAAGGCGAGACGCCACCGGGTCAGGTACGCCAACGGCGGCTCACCGACCTGCTCGGTGAAGCGTCGCGCCAGTGCGGCTCGCGAGAGACCGACCTGCTCACCGAGGCCGGCGACCGTCCAGGGCAGCTGCGGGTGCTGTTCCATCGCTCGCAGCACCGCGGCCACCGCATCATCGGCCGGAAGGGCCGGGGAGGCCGAGAGCACCTCACGCACCGCTTTGACCACGAGTACGTCCAGCAGTCGGTCGAGCAGGGCCGCCTGGCCGGCCTCCTCACGCACCAGCTCTGCGGACAGGAGGTCGACAACGGCAGTGTCGAAACCGCGAAGCACCACGCTGGTCGGCAGCCGGGACAGCAGCAGCGAGCCCACCGACGTCTCGCGCTCATAGTTCCCGATGAGCATCACGGTCGCCTCCGGCGAGCGACTGTTCCCCCAGGTGCGTACGCCCAGGGCCAGCTCCTCGGCCAGCAGGGCACCGCTCGGGTCGACACAGACCTGACCCGGGAGGATCCGGATGTCGGCGGGGCGATCGGCCGAGTCGGCGATGACATAGGTCGCGGGCCCGCGGCACACGATCACATCACCTGCCGCCACGTCCTGCGGACCCTCGCAGCCAGTGAAGACCGCCCTGCCGCGTGCGATCGCAATGACCGTGAGCGGCACCTCGTCCTCGGCGGTGATCGACCACTCGCCGGCGAACACCGCCTTCAGCAGGAAGGCGGCCTGGGCGCGCGGACCGTCCATGAGCAGATCCAGTGACGACATGGTGAGACGATAGCGCATGCTGCCTGGAGCCAGGCGTATTCCATCGTCGCTCGCCGCAGGCCAGATTAGAGGCATGACAACTCTCATCACCGGCGCCACCGGCAAGACCGGCCAGCGCGTCGCCCGCCGCCTCCACACCCTCGACCACGACGTACGTGCCGTCACCCGCCACTCGGCACCCCGGTTCGACTGGCACGACCAGACCACCTGGTCCGAGGCCGTCGACGGCTGCGCATCGGCCTACCTGACGTTCCAGCCCGACCTCGGCCTGCCGGGTGCCGACGAGATCATCGGTGCCTTCGCCGCCCAGGCGGTCGCCGCCGGCTGCAGTCGGCTCGTGCTGCTCTCCGGCCGCGGCGAGGAGGGTGCCCAGCGAGCCGAGCAGGCCATGATGGCCTCGGGCGCCGAGTGGACGATCCTGCGTTCGGCCTTCTTCCTGCAGAACTTCACCGAAGGTGCGTTCGCGGACGAGCTCGCGGCTGGTTCGCTCACCATGGTCGAGCACAACGTCGCCGAGCCGTTCGTCGACGCCGACGACATCGCCGACGTCGCCGTCGCAGCCCTCCTCGACAAGGGCTACGTCGGCCGCGTCCTGGAGCTCACCGGGCCGCAGCTGCTCACCTTCGAGGAGGCCGCGCACGCCATCGGCGGACCGGCCGTCACCTACCGGCCCGTCCCCACCGAGGACTACATCGCGGTCCTGACCGAGGCGGGGTTGCCGGCCGCAGACGCGGCCGGACTGGCGTACCTCTTCGAGGAGGTTCTCGACGGACGCAACGCGTACGTGACCAGCGACGTCGAGGCTGTCCTGGGCCGCGCGGCTCGAAGCATCGACGACCTCGGCCGGGGTGAGCAGTCATGAGCGAGGTCGTACTCACCGGCGCGAGGCTGCTCAACGGCGTCACCGCCGGCATCTACATCGCCTTCCTGGTCGCCTTCATGCCGGCGCTGCACGGCCAGCCGGACGAGGTCTACGCACGGGTCATGAACCGGCTCAACGTGGTCATCGTCAACCCGGTGTTCCTGGCCTTCTTCCTGGGCGCTCCGCTCCTGGCCCTGGTCCTCCTCGGCTGGCACCGGACCCCGATCTCCATCAGCGCCGCCGTCCTGGCCGTAGCCGCCGTCGTCATCACGTTCGCGGCGAACCTGCCGCTGAACGACGCCCTGGCCAACGGCGGCGCCGTGTCCTCGTTCGAGAAGCCGTGGCTGGTCTTCCACACCCTCCGAACCCTCACTGCGACCGGTGCCTTCGTCCTGCTCAGCCTGCCCGCGGCGGTCATCCGGTAGAGGCCCGCGGCCTCACAGCATGCCGGTGAGGACGCCGCCGTCGGCGCGGAGGGCGGCGCCGTTGGTGGCGGACGACAGCGGGCTCGCCAGGTAGACGGCAAGGTTCGCGATCTCGTCCGGCTCGATGAAGCGCTGCAGCAGCGACGTCGTGTTGCCCGAGGCGACGGCGCTCTTCAGCTGCTCTGCCGGCATCCCCTGGCCCTGGGCGATGCTCTCGATGGCCGCCGCGACGCCGTCGGAGTACGTCGGCCCGCCGAGGATCGTGTTGACCGTGACATTCGTGCCACGAGTGAGCTTGGCCAGGCCGTTGCCCAGGGCCAGGGCCCCGGCCTTGGTCACTCCGTAGTGCGTCATGTCGGCAGGAACGTTCACCCCCGACTCGCTGCTGACGAAGATGATCCTCCCCCAACCCGCGGCCAGCATCGCGGGCAGCGCATGCCGCGACAGGCGGACCGCGCTCATGAGGTTGACCTCGAGGTAGCGCTGCCAGTCGTCGTCGGAGATGTCCGCGAAGGCCTTGACCTCGAAGATGCCGACGTTGTTCACCAGGACGTCGACCTCGCCGAGCCTGCCCATCAGCTCGCGCACCTGACCGGGATGAGCGAAGTCGGCGGCGATCCCCGACACATCAGCGGTCGGGACGAGGGCACGGAGCCGCCCGACGGCATCGTCCACCCGATCGACGGTGCGTCCGTTCAGGACCACGGCCGCGCCCTCCGCAGAGAGCGCCCGCGCGACGGCGAAGCCGATGCCCTGCGTCGACCCGCTCACGAAGGCCCTCTTGCCGTTCAGAGCCATGTCCATCTCGTCTCCTCCATCGGCCGACTCCGGCCACTTTGACTTGCTCAGGAAAGTCAACAGTAGGCAGATTGACTTGCTTGAGCAAGTCAATCGAGCAGCTTCGCCCCCTCCAGATGCCGTACGCTGCCGCCATGCCCGATCACAGTCCCGCCGACTCGACCGCCCCGCTCACCGGCGAGGACCTGGAGGCATGGGCCGCTCTGGCGACCGTGCTCGAGTGGCTGCCGCCGGCGCTGGACAGCCAGCTCCAGCGCGACGCGGAGCTCACCCACTTCGAGTACGGCATCCTGTACGCCCTCGCAGAGTCGCCCGAGCACACCCTCCGCATGAGCGTGCTGGCCGGGTACGCCAACAGCACACTGTCGCGGCTCTCACGAGCCGCCACGCGCTTGGAGTCGCGAGGGTGGCTGCGCCGCACCCCCGACCCGGCCGACGGGCGCTACACCCTGGCCATCCTCACCGAGTCCGGCGCGGAGAAGGTCCGCCAGGCCTCACCCGGCCACGTGCAGGTCGTCCGCAGGCTCGTGCTCGACCGACTGACGGCATCACAGACACGACAGCTGCGCGAGATCGGCCGCCGGATCATGCAGGGCATCCGCGAGGAGGAAGGGTGGGTGCCCGCGACCGACGCCGGACCGTGACAGGCGGCGCCGGAGCGTTTCTCCATTCCGGCAACTGGTCCCTTGGCGGCGGTCTGTGGACTTGTCCCCACCAGCCAGCAGCGCCCCACCCCTCGTCATCAGCGAAAGAACTGGCCTGGAATGGAGGTACGCCGGCCTACTTGGCTCGCCGGAGCTGGTGGCGGATGAGAAGCACGATCAGGACGAAGGCGACGGCCAGGCCGACAAGGAACGTGGCAACGACGGCGAGGCCGAGCAGCCGTTCGGGCACGGGCGGCGTCAAGGGCGAGAGCTCGGTCATGGCGGGAACGGTAGCGCTTCGATGGGCTCGAGGTTGCGGTAGCGGTTGACCGGCTTGGGGTAGGTGATGTCGACCCACCCGGGCGCGCCACTGTCTTCGTCAACGGCCTCGACAACCCGATCCATCCGAGGTCGGCCTACGCCCTCTTGGTTCAGACAGTCGAGACGCACAACGCGACGAACAAACACCAGGTCTGAGGACGACCGCGGCGACGACTCCGCAGAGGGCCGCTGACGTGCCGCTGAAAGCAAAGGGGGAAGCAAGCGCTCTCGTCGGGGCTCTTTGAGGATATGAAGAAGGCCCCTGACCATGCGTTCTGCCTTGTCAGGGGCCTTCTCGTATGCGCGCCCCGGGCAGATTCGAACCCCAAACCTTCTGATCCGTAGGCACTTGACGACCGTCCGCCCGGGTCCTGTCCACGCTCAGCGCTACCTCTCGCCGGCCTCGAGTTTCCGGAATCGTCCGGGATCATCCGGGGACCCTGTTAGCAGAAGCGTTAGCAACCTCCCTCTCACGCTGGGAGTCCGTACCGCGGGGGCGGAGCGCAACCCATGCCGGCACCTGGCCCCATTGGCGGGGGTCTGGGGGCTTGCCCCCACGCTGCCCAACTCCATCTTGCCTCGAGGTGTCGTGGGGCGTGTCCCTGCCGACAGCAACCCCTCCTCCTCCCTCGTCATCAGCCAACAACCTGTAATTGCGACCATCCCGAGCTCGCCCTCCTCTACCGTTGTGTGCATGAGTCGCGTGAAGAACCCGCAGGAGAAGAAGCGGCTGAGCCTTGAGCGCGACCGACGTCCGAACTACGGCAACAACGACAAGGCTGCCCGCAAGGCGGTTCCTTTTCGGAAGGCCGGGGTGAACCGTGCCAACCGGCGAGCTGATGCGGTGGCCTTGTCGGAGGCGCTCGGTGCTCCGGATGAGGAGGTCGAGGCTGGCGTCGAGGACTCGGTGCTGGGTCGACGGCGGAAGGTCTGGCGGAAGTGGCCGAATCTGCGGCTGGGGACGAAGGTCGCGGAGAAGCTGGGCGATGAGGAGTACGTCGATCCGGAACTCGGGTGGCGTCGCCCATATCGGTGATTGTCTCGGTTGTGGAGAGTGAGCGCTTGGTCTACGGACTGGGCGCTCTTCTTCATTTGCGCGGCACGTAGGGGGACCGGCCGCCAGGCCGCACGCCCCCGGAGGCCGCGCACGCGGCCGGAGGCCGCCTTGAGTCAGTAGAGAAAGTTCTCACGAAGCAACGTCGGGCGCTGCCGTGCTCCGTCGACTGATGTGCGACACGCATCCGTCAACTGATCTGCGACACCGGTCGTGATCGGCTGCTTGAGTCCGGCAGACCGCAGGAGCTGCTCGGGTCAGGCTGGTCGGAGAATCGAACAGTCGTCGCTCACGAGAGCCACGGCAACGCCGTGCTTGGCGGCCAAAGTGATGAAGGTCGTACGTGCCTGCGACGCTGCGCCCCACCGGAAACACACGTAGACCAACGAGGTGCCAAAGGTGTACTCAGCGCGGCCGACCGCGAGGTTGGCGTTGCCATCGAAGTCGTCATCCGTCGGCGCATCAGGCCCCAGTGACGGAAATATCTGTCTCATGTCGTTGTAGAACGCTCTGAGCTCCGGCGTCGTGACTGCTGGATCCTCATAAGAATGGTCCTCTGCCCACTCGGTCTGCTCATCCCACCAAGTGAGAAAGTCTGCGTCTGTCACGGCGTTCGGGTCGAAGGCGAGGACGTCGTAGCTCATGATCCACAGACCGTAGCGGCCTCGTCGGACACTTGGGGCCGGCGATCCGCCCGCCTAGGTGTGTCGCAGATCAGTTGTCGGAGATCTGTCGCAGGTCAGTTGGCGGACCAGAGGGCCGGGCGACTCGATCGATCCGGCGCGCTGCATCTTCGACGCTGTCTCGCTTGTATCGATCCTGACGTCTGCGGTCGGGAGCCTCGGCGTCTCGCGCCATGCGGCGAGGCGCTCGTCGAGGCGAACTCCTGGCGCTGTGCTGGTCTGACGTCGACTGGACGGGCAAGTCCATCTGCATCCGTGCATCGGCTGGTCTAGTCGAGAACCAGCGCCTCGAGGGATCCACCAAGAGCGGCCGGGAGCGCCGGGTGTCGCTCGACGACGTGACGCTTGCCGCTCTCAAGGCCCACCGTAAGGAGCAGATGAAGGACCAGGCCGTTGCCGGTGAGGCGTGGGAGGACACCTGGCTCGTCTTCGTCAATGGACTCGGTATGCCGATCTACCCGACCGGTCCGACTCAGCGGCTCGCCAAGACGATCGAGGAGTACGCCGGCACCAATGACGCCAAGCCGAAGGCCACCCGCGGTCCCTCACTCCCCCACATCCGGTTCCACGACCTCCGGCACGTCCACGCGACCTTGCTCCTCAAGGCCGGCGTGCCCGTTCACGTCGTGGCTGCGCGCCTGGGCCACGCTGACCCCTCGGTCACTCTGCGGGACTATGCCCACGTGATTCCGGAGCAGGCTGCCGAGGTCGCGGACCGCTTCGCCAACCTCGTCGACCAGGACGACAAGGGCACCGACGAGCACGGCGACGAGACCGAAGAAGGCCGCTGAAACCGTGGACCTGTTAGCAGAGCGTTAGCAAGCGCCCTCACGCCGGCGCTCCTTGCGGATATGAAGAAGACCCCCAACCAGGCGTTTCGCCTGGTCAGGGGTCTTGGTCACACTTACACACGTTCTGCGCGCCTGTAGGGATTCGAACCCCAAACCTTCTGATCCGTAGTCAGATGCTCTATCCGTTGAGCTACAGGCGCAGTGTTACCGAAGCAACGTGTAGAAGATTAGCGGATGATGGTCCGTGACCAGAAATCGCCACGTGTGAGAAGATCTGGCGCTAGCCACAGCATCGGGGAGGTGGAGCGTGAGCAAGCGTCAACCCACGCCGTCCGGCGAGGAGAAGAACGTGACCGACGAGGGACGCACGCCCGGGACGCGTGCACTGCTCGAGGCCAAGGGCATCGAGCTCTTCGAGCTCATCGCGGACTTGGGCGGGATCTCCACGTCGGATCCGCGCATCGGCGACGGTGGCGAGTTTGCCGGCGCTCTGACTGCTCTCGAGGACCTGGGACTCGTCCGCAAACCCGATGACGCACCGGATACCTGGGTGACCGTCGACCCAGCCACCGTCCAAGCTCAGATCGTTGCGCCCATGACCCAGGAGGGCATCCGGCTTCTTCAGGAATCAGCTGAGTGGGCCAACGACTTCACCGCATTGCGTAGTGCCTGGCGGCGCTCGGCGCCAGACGATCAGCGCGGTCCGTTCACCTATGTCCACGCTCCGGCGATTCAGCCATTCATCGACTCTCTCGTATCGGAGTGCGAGTTTGAGGCCCTGACCGCCCAACCCCAGAACCGGCGTGGCGTGGGAAGCATTCTGGAGAACGCCATCATCCGAGACACAGCGTTGATCAAGCGCGGAGTCCAGATGCGCACGCTTTATCAGCACGCAGCGAGACGAAGCAGCGAGACCAGGGAGTACGTCTCCGCCGTCTCCGCGGCAGGCGGAGAGGTTCGCACGCTCGACGAGTTCTTCAACCGGATCATGATCTTCGACCGAAGCATCGCGATCATCCCCAGTCCTGACGGCGTCGACACCGCCGTCGCCATTCGGGAGCCGTCGGTGGTCGCGTACCTCATCGACGTGTTCGAGCGCGCATGGGAGCGAGCCCGGCCGTTCACGATGAGCGACTCATCGACCCTCAGGGACATCGCCAGCGAACAGAGGTCGATGACGTTGCGCATGCTCATCGAAGGTCACTCCGATCCGGCGGCATCAAAGCGCCTCGGCGTGAGCCCGCGAACCTACGCAGGATACGTCGCCGACCTCAAGGACGAGTTCGACGCCGAGACCCGCTTTCAGCTCGGATACGAGATCGGGCGAAGCGGGACTGGCGAGATCGACGACTGAACGGTTCGGTCGGAGCGCCAACGTCGCTCCGACCCAACTCTCAGACGCCCCAGCCGGTGTCTGCCTTGAGAGCCTTAACGGACGTCCCGCTGATACCCCAGCCCGTGTCGCCACCCGAAGCCGAAGTGTTCTCCGTAGGTGCCACGATGGTGCCCCACCCGGTGTCAGCCTGGGCAGGAGCAGTGGCGAACATGCTGAGAACAACTGTGGCGGCCGAGGCCAGCGCGAGCGCAGCCGCGGTGCGTACGAACTTCATGTTCTTCCTTCCTGGTCTCGAGGCCGACAGGTGCCGAGAGGCCTACGGATTGATTATTGTGCACGTCACGGCGTTACGGATAGTTCACGTTCCGGCGTACGGTCTATTGCATTGCATGAAATTGCAGGTCAGAGATGCGTTTGGCCCCCTCAAGAAGGGGGCCAAACGCATTGAAACTGGCGGAGGCGGAGGGATTTGAACCCTCGATGGGGTTTAAGCCCCAAACTCGATTAGCAGTCGAGCGCCATAGACCGGACTAGGCGACGCCTCCATACCGCTCGAACAGGCTACAAGACCCGCAGTCCTGGGACCAATCAGGGCGCGTCGGACGAACCCGCAGTGGTGTCGAGAGGCTTGATCGTGGCCTTCAGATAGACCTGCAGCTCGCGTACGAACTGCTCTCGGTCGATGCTGAGGATGGTCACCGGGATCGTGGTGGCGCCGCCCTTCTTGAGCCGGAGCTCCAGGCACGGCGTGCCGCCAGGCATGGTGGTCACCGCCTCCTGGATGTCGACCCAGCGAGCCTCGCGGACACCGGCACCTCGCACGAACGCGACCCGGTAGCCCTGGGCGCTGGCGCGCAGGACGTACGCCTTGTTGCGAAGCCACCAACCGAACCCGATCACCGCGGCGACGCCGACGACGAGCGGGATGAAGATCCACGCGAAGTCGATCCGGGCCGCGATCACGACGGCAGTGCCGGCGAAGACCAGGAGCGCCAGGCCGACCATGGCGGCGCCGACGAGGCGGGCCTGCACGGATGGAGCGAGGCGGTAGTAGGTGAGCTCAGCAGATGACACGCTCTCCATTGTGGCCGACACGGGAGCCGAGAGCCGCATCGGCTTGCTCCTTTACGTGACCTAGGTCACAATCTGGTCATGACAGGTGTGCTTCCCAATATGTCGGATGCTCTTCGGGCCCTGGATACCGCTATCGCCGCTCCCCGCCCGGGGGCCAACGTCGGTCTCTGGCGCTGGTCGGTGCGCCAGCGCCTCGGAGGCGTACGTGAGGCGTTGCTGGTCCTCGACACCGGTCAGGAGTGGCATGCCCTCACCGATGTCAGCGCGCTCCGCGACCGCGGAACTCTGCTGAGCAGGCTCGCCGTCCTCGCCGACGACGTGCTCGACCGCACCGACCTCGAGGATCTCCTCCTCGAGCTGCGCCGGCTGATGATCGACGTGGATCGGCACCTGCAAGAGGTCTAAGTCTCAAGACGTCCAGCTGTGGCAGAGAGGGCGGGATTCGAACCCGCGGTAGGTCTCCCTACGACCGCTTTCAAGGCGGTTCCGATCGGCCACTCCGGCACCTCTCCATGCGCCCGGAGGCGCGTGGCCGAGTCTAGTGCGCCTGAGCCTCAGGCGCTCAACTCGACGAGAACGTCGCCCTCCTGGACGACGTCTCCGGAGGCGACCTTGACCGCCACCACGGTGCCCGGGGCCTCGGCGAGGACCGGGATCTCCATCTTCATCGACTCCAGGATCATGACGGTGTCTCCGGCGGCCACCTTGTCCCCGGGTTGCACTCCGACGCTCATGACGTTCGCGACCATCTCGGCAGCGATCGTGGTGGGGACTCTGCGGCTCATATCCCAGAACCTATGGGTTACCGCGTGGTAGCCCCAGCCGGAGAGCGCGTCAGAGGAGCGCGTGGGTGCGGCCCGGTTCTGGGCGGACAGCGCTGGCCACGTCGGCCTCACGCGCCGCCCTGCGACCGCTGCCGGCGGCCGTCGAGCCGGTGAGCGCGAGGTCGATGCGGATGATGACGAACGCGATCACCAGGCCGATGAGAATGCTGTAGACGACCGAGAGAGCCGCCTCGGCGAGCCCGACATCGGGGTTGAGGAACGTGCTGGCGACCGGCGCGGTGAGCGCGACACCGAAGAGGCAGACCCACCAGCCCTGGCGGCGCCGGGAGCGCATGTGGGTGCCCCAGACCAGCGCCGGGACCCCGAAGAGCGCCTGGATCGGGTGCGGATAGCCACCGATGTGGATGCGGCACCAGCGCTGCATGTCGTCGATCGAGTCCATCAGGCCGGTGCTGCCGTAGCGGCGCAGCATCTCGGCGTAGATCAGGGTGAGCGCGAGCATCAGGCCACCGATGCCGACGATGATCGCGCCGCGTCGGCCGAGGCCGTGCAGGCCGGCACCGAGGCGGTAGACCGCGAAGAAGGCGATCGCGAGCGAGCAGGCCAGCGTCGCGTACTCGAATCGGGAGACCATCACCACCGGCTCGAAGCCGAGCGCGGCGAAGCTGCCGAGCGCGGCGATGCCGACAGCGATGAACGTCTCCCGGATCGTCTTCGGGAAGCGACGCGACGGGACGGTGGCCATCACCGCGAGGACCGCCGCCACCGATGCGACGAGAACCGCCGCACCCGTACGCAGCGCCTCGTTGTCCACGAGCACCACGACGATCCCGGCTACCCCTGCCAGGGAGCCGAAGATCAGCGGGCGGCCACCGGTGCGGTGAGCCAGCGCGAAGGTGTAGGCGGTGCCGACCACGACGGCGCCGAGGCCGCCGAAGATCTCCGGGCCCAGGTCGAAGGCGCTGACCACGAGGCCGAGCACGCCGACGGCCAGCGCTGCCAGCCAGATCGCCCGGACGGTGCCGGCGGTCAGGCTCTCGATGATGCCGAGGCCCGCGCGGGCGGCGCCGGCTCCGGGGACCCGCGGCTGCGCGAGGAACGAGGTCACCTTGGCGGCGGTCGTGGGCCGACCGGACGTCTCGGTGTCGTAGGGGCCGGCAGGCTCGTGGACCGGCTCGAGATGGCCGGACTGGTAGGGGTCGGGCTGATACGCGGGCTGCTGGATGTGGGGCGGCGTCTGCGGCGCCTGCGTCAGGCCGGTCGTACCGAGGTAGGGGGCAGGCGTGGAGTAGGCCGGCGCCTGCCAGGCACTCGGCGGTGGCGCGGTCGGCCCGCTCAGGGCCGGCGCTGGCTCGGGCTGGAACTCGGGCGCCGGGTAGCCGCCGTAGGAGGGTTCCTCCGGCGCCGTCCGCGCGGCTCGCTTGCCCGTGTAGCCGTTCGGCTCGTCGAACTGCTCCGGCTCGGCACGGCCGGCGATCCGGCGACCACCGCCCGTGGAGGGAGGCTCCTGAGCCGCCTGACGCTCGTCGTACCACGTCTCGTCGGCCCAGCCGTTCTCGCTCCAGCCCGGGCCGTTGCTCTGCCCGCCGAAGGTCTGGCCGGTGTCCTGATAGCCGTTCCAGTCGTCCTCCGCCCACTGGTCATACGCGAGCGCCTCGCTCGAGGTCGGCTCCACGTAGGCGGGTGTGGGCTCGCTGCGACCGGCTGCACGACGGCCACGCTTGCTCTTGTCAGCGCGACGGCGGGGGGCTCGGTCCATAACAGGCGAGGATACCGGGGAAGGGGTGAACCTAACGAGTCATCGATATCCGTATTACCGCTGTGACGGGGAGTTGTTGACGAGGGTCACATTCTGCGGTTGACCAGGGAGGGGTTGGTGCGGCGCGCCTCCGCGAGAACCGCTCGGTCGATCGTCGCGGACACGATCTCGTCGCCGTCGCCGGCCTCGGCCAGAACGTCCCCGAGAGGGTCGACGATCATCGAATGACCGCAGTAACGAGGGGCCGACTGGGCCGCCGCCGCGATGAAGACGGTGTTCTCGATCGCGCGCGCTCGCACGAGCGTGCGCCAGTGGTCGACCTTGCGTGGACCGGCCACCCACGCGGCCGGCAGCACGATCAGCTCGGCGCCCTGGTCGACCAGACGCCGCGCGAGCTCGGGGAAGCGCAGGTCGTAGCAGGTCATCAGCCCCGTCGGCACCCCGTCGATGTCGACCACGACCGGCTCGATCGCGCCCGCTACCAGCGCGTCCGACTCCTTGTAGCCGAAGGAGTCGTAGAGATGGATCTTCCGGTACGCCGCCTCCGCACCGCCCCGCACGAGCAGGGTGTTGAACGGCCGACCGTCGGCATCGCCACTGGTCTCGAGCATCCCGGCCACCACCGTGGTGCCGCGCTTCTCGGCCACCCGGGACAGCTCGGTCCCGAAGGGCCCGTCCGGGGCCTCGGCGTACGCACTCAGGTCGGATCCCGGCTTGCCGAAGTCCCTGGCGAAGACCTCGGGGAAGACGACCAGGTCGCTGTCGGCGGGAGTCAGCTCGCTCAGGAGGGACCGGTTGGCGTCGGGTTCGAGGCCGGAGGCGTGCTGCACGAGACTGATCCGGAGGCTGTTCCAGGTGGTCACGTCTCCAGACTAGGGTCTGCCGTGTGACCGCTTGGGACGAATGGGAGCCATACGCCGCCGTGCTGCTCGCCGGAGGGCGCAGCTCCCGCCTCGACGGGATCGACAAGTCCGGCATCGAGCTCGGCGGCCGCACCATGCTGGCCTGGGCACTGGATGCCGTCGTCGACGCGATGGAGGTCGTCGTCGTGGGCGACCCGGTCCGCACCGAGCGTCCGGTGACCTTCGTCCGTGAGGATCCGCGCTTCGGCGGCCCCGTCGCCGCCCTGCTGACCGGCGTGGACGCGTTGCTGACCCCGCGGGCGTACGTCGGGGTGATCGCCGTCGACATGCCCTTCCTGCGGCCGCGGACGCTGTCGCGGCTCAGGGAGGCGGCGTTCGGTCACGACGGCGCCGTGCTCGTCGGGCCCGACGAGCGCCGGCAGCTGGCCCTGGTGCTCTCCACCGAGCGGCTCGCCGAGGTCCGCCCGGACCACGAGGGGCAGCACGGGATGCCGTTGCGCAAGCTGCTGGCCGACCTCGATCTCGTCGAGGTCCCCTCGGAGGGCGACGAGCACCGCGACATCGACACCTGGACGGACCTGAAGTCGCTCTAGCCTCCTAGGGTTGAGGCATGCGAGCCGTCGTAGCCGAGCAGCCCGGAGGGCCCGAGGTCCTCACCGTCACCGACCGTCCCGACCCGGAGCCGGCAGCTGGTGAGGTCGTGATCGACGTCGCCGCCGCGGGCCTCAACCGGGCCGACCTGCTGCAGCGTCAGGGCTTCTACCCGCCGCCGAAGGGCGCCAGCGACATCATCGGGATGGAGTGCAGCGGCGTGATCTCCGCGGTCGGCGAGGGCGTCGAGGAGTGGGAGGAGGGCGACGAGGTGTGCGCGCTCCTGGCCGGGGGCGGTTACGCGACGAAGGTCGCCGTACCGGCCGGACAGGTGATGCCGGTGCCCGAGGGCGTGGACCTCGTCACCGCCGCAGCGCTTCCCGAGGTCACCGCGACCGTGTGGTCCAACGTGTTCATGGTCGGCGGGCTGACTCCCGACGAGACGTTCCTGGTCCACGGCGGTGCCGGCGGGATCGGCACCATGGCGATCCAGCTCGCCAGCCAGATCGGCGCCCGGGTGATCACCACGGTCGGGTCGGCCGAGAAGGCCGAGCTCGCCAGGTCGCTCGGTGCCGAGGTGGCCATCAACTACAAGGACCAGGACTTCGTCGAGGTCGCCAAGGTCTACGGCGGCGCCGACGTCATCCTCGACAACATGGGCGCGAAGTACCTCGCCCGCAACATCGACGCCCTCAACCCCGAGGGCCGTCTGGTCATCATCGGCATGCAGGGCGGCACCAAGGCCGAGCTCGACATCAACGCTCTGCTCCGCAAGCGGGCCGCGGTGATCGCCACCAACCTCCGCGGCCGCCCGGTCGAGCAGAAGGCCACGATCTGCGCCGAGGTCGTCGAGCGCATCTGGCCGATGGTCGAGGCCGGTGAGGTGAAGGCGGTCGTGCAGGACGTACTCCCGCTCGCGGAGGCCGCCGAGGCGCACCTCCTCATGGAGTCCGGCACGCACACCGGCAAGATCCTGTTGACCACCGCAGGCTAGGTAGGGTTGAGCCCATGACGCAGGAGCAGACCGGGGAAGTCGTGGTCATCGGACCCGACGGGCAGCCGATCGCGGTGCCCGCCGACGTACTCAAGGACGCCACCGCGCCCGAGGCCGAAGGGGACGAAGAGCGCGATGTGACCGACCTCGTGGAGCAGCCCGCGAAGGTGATGCGGATCGGTTCGATGATCCGCCAGCTGCTCGAGGAGGTGAAGGCCGCTCCGCTCGACGAGGCCTCCCGCAACCGGCTCCGTGAGATCCACCAGGCCTCGATAAAGGAGCTCGAGTCCGGGCTCGCGCCGGAGCTGGTCGAGGAGCTGGAGCGGCTCTCGCTGCCGTTCGCCGAGCAGCAGACGCCGTCCGAGGGTGAGCTGCGGATCGCGCAGGCGCAGCTGGTCGGCTGGCTCGAGGGTCTCTTCCACGGCATCCAGACCGCCATCTACGCCCAGCAGGTCGCCGCGCGCGCCCAGTTCGAGCAGATCCGCAAGGGCCTGCCGCCGGGCGTGAGCCTCTCCCCCGAAGGTCAGCCGGCCCCTGGCCAGGGCGGGCCGCAGCAGGACGGCCAGCACGACCACGGCTCCTCCGGCGGTCTCTACCTCTAAGGCAGCGGCCCACCGGCGAGAGCCACGACGACCCCGACCCCTGCCGCGAGCAGCAGCGTGAGCACGACCCCACGCTTGAGCAGCAGCAGGAGTACGCCGGCGGCAGCCAGCACCACCCACTGCCACCACGCGCTCGTCGCCATCGCCAGCGGGACCGCAGACCCGAGGATGGCACCGATCGCAGCCGGCCCGGCGCCGTCGAGGAAGGCACGTGCGAGCGGCGAGGAGCGCAGCGCCTCGAAGTGCCGTCCGCCCGCGATGATCATCACGAACGACGGCCCGAATGCGATCACGGCAGCACCCAGCGCCCCGAGGAGTCCGGCGGCCGCGAACCCGACGACCGCGACGGTGTGGACGACCGGGCCCGGGGTGATCTGCCCGAGCGCGACCGCGTTGAGGAACTCGGCGTCGCTCATCCAGCCGTAGCGGTCGACCGCATCGGACTGCATCAGCGGGATGATCACGAACCCGCCGCCGTACGACAGCGCGCCGACCTTGAAGGCCGTCCACGCCAGCGGCGCTGCCACCGCGGTGGTGAGCGCTCCCTGGGCCAGGACCGGCACGGTCAGGAGGGACTGGAAGGAGTTCGTACGCCACGGCCTCCGCATCGCCACCTCGACGAGCCCGGCGCCCACGAGCACGAGGACGACCCAGGCACCGGTGGTCGCGGCCGCAACGGTGCCGACGACGGCGTAGAGGATCCATCGCGGACGCGACGGGGTCCGCTCGTAGGAGGACGGCACCAGCGCCCAGCCCGCCTGGACCGCGACCGCGGCGACCGCCGCGCCGGCACCGGCGCCGGCGCCCAGCACCCACGCGGGCGGGTCGCCCAGGAACAGCGCCGCCAGGGCGAGGATCAGCACCAGCCCCGGCAGGATGAACGCGAGCCCGCCGACCAGAGCGCCGAGCGCTCCGCGCACCCGCCAGGCGGTGAAGATGGCCAGCTGGGTCGAGGAGGGTCCGGGGAGCAGGTTGCAGGTCGCGATCGCGTCCTCGAACTCCTCCGGCTCCACCCAGCCACGCCGCTCGACGACGGTCTCCCGCAGCAGGCGGATGTGGGCGGGCGGACCGCCGAACCCGATGACGCCGATCCGGCCCCACTCCCGAGTGATCTCCACCAACGTGGTCATGACGCGCAGCGTACGGGCTCGGCCTGATGTTTCTTAGTTGTGGATCTTCTGTGACCCCAAAGTGGCAAAAAGCCGCGTCATGACCCGCTCCCGACCCCGTTTCTCTCACGTGAAGGCCGCCGGACAACGGGCGGCCAGCGCCGTCCGCCGAGAAGAGGAACACCATGGCTACCACCACGATCACCGCACGTCACCGCAGTGACCTGACCGCCGTCGAGTCGCTCCGCAACAACGTGCTCGACGCCGTCCGCAGCCTCCGCAAGCCCGACCCGTCCGAGCACAAGCACCGCGGCGGGATGCCGCCGGCCGTCGGCACCACGATGTTCGGCGTCGCCGCCGTGGCGGCCACCGGCATCGTCGCGCTCGGCGCCTTCCGCTGATCATGCGCCTACATCTTCGGTCCGTCGTACACAGCCTGATGCTGTGGGTGGACGCCCTGGGCCTACTGAGGGGGAGGGCCAGGGCGCGGTCGGGGGGCCGCACCACGGACTGAGTGTCGTCGCACGAGCGGGATCGGGGGATTCACGCTCGAGCAGGCGACACGCGCGAGAGGTCTCGTCGCACCGAGGGATGTCGACCAGATCTCGCAAGACCGCAGCCGACCATCGAGGGGGATGGTCGGCTGCGGCGTTTCCAGACAAAGGGACGTCAGGCCGGGACCGACGACTCCTCCACCCATCCGCCATCGGCAGGGTCGGAGGCGGCCGCGTCGCGGCGTACGTCGGCGTCCTTCCACAGGTCGAGCAGCACCGCCGGCCAGATCTCCTCGTCGGTCGCAGCGAGCTCCTCGGGCGTCCACCAGCGGTGCTCGGCCATGGTGAGCAGCTCCTCCTCGGTGTGGCCGGCGGTGGAGACCTCGAAGGCCGGCACCCAGCACGCGTAGAAGACGTCGTCCTGGTCGATGACCACGTCGCTGTAGCCGTGCACCACGGTGCGCCGCATCGTCGGCCCGAGCAGGTCGGCCTCGGCGACCCGGAGGCCGGTCTCCTCCTCGAGCTCGCGGACCGCGGCGACTCGCTCGCTCTCGCCCGGGTCGATGCCGCCTCCGGGAGTGATCCACCAGCGCGCTCCCGGGATGCCCGGGTCGGAGTCGGCGAAGAGCAGGATCCGGTCGCGGTCGTCGATCAGGAGCACTCGGACCGTGCTCCGGGTGCGGCGTGGCCGCTCCTCCGGAGGTACCGGGACGAAGGTGCGTGGGGAGTCTTCCTCGGAGGCCATGACGCCATCCTCACCCACGCGGCGCGTACATGATCACGCCCATCCCGGCCAGGCACAGCGCCGCACCGGCGATGTCCCAGCGGTCGGGCCGGTAGCCGTCCATCGCCATCCCCCAGGCGATCGAGCCGACGACGAAGACACCACCGTACGCAGCCAGGATCCGCCCGAAGTGGGCATCGGGCTGCAGCGTGGCGACAACGCCGTAGAGGCCGAGCGCGATGAACCCGGCGCCCACCCAGAGCCAGCCGCGATGCTCCCGCAGCCCCTGCCAGACCAACCAGGCGCCACCGATCTCGGCGATCGCGGCCAGCACGAACAGCAGGAGCGAGCGGAGGATCAAAAGCCGTCGCCGATCAGGTGCGCACCGCCCAGCGGGTCGTTGTTCCAGGAGATCGTCGTCCAGCCCTCCTCCAGGCTGCCCTCGACGACCGCGAGACCGGTGTTGCGGATCCGGTTGTCGTCGCCGAAGGCGGGCGACCGCGTGGTGCGCAGCCCGGTCCACATCCGGATCGCCGCACCGTGCGAGACGATCGCGACGGTGTCATCGGGATCGTGCTGCTTGACGACCGACTGCACCGCGGCGTCGAAGCGCGCCAGGAACTCGTGGCCGGCCTCGCCGCCGGGGACCGGGGTCTCGAGCGTGCCGCGGATCCAGTCGCCGAGCGCCTCGAGATAGGCCGTCACCGACTCCTTGTCGGTGGCCATCTCCAGGTGACCGGCACTGATCTCCTCGAACCCCTCCTGCACCACGACCGGCATCCCGAGCCGGTTGGCCAGCGGCTCGGCGGTCAGCTGCGTACGCACCAGCCGGGAGGCGTACAGACCCGCGATCCGCTCCCCCGCCAGCGCATCCGGCACCGCCGCGGCCTGGGAGAGTCCGAGCTCGGTCAACCCCGCCCCCGGGAAGGCAGTGTCGAGCGCCCCCGAGACGTTGCTCGGGGTCTGGCCGTGTCTGATCAGCAGAAGTCTCATATGCCGGTAAGGGTACGGGACCCACCGTGCTGGAGGTGACGGACTAATCTGAATCCGGACGAACTACTTCCGGGAGCCGCCACGATGGGACATGACGAGAGCCCGACCGCTCGGGCGCTGCTCACCCTCGAGCTGCTGCAGTCCTCCCCCGGCATCACCGCCGAGCGCCTGGGCGAGAGGCTGCGGGTCACCGAGCGCGCCGCCCGGCGCTATGTCGCGATCCTGCGGGAGGCGGGAATCCCGGTCGAGTCCGAGCGCGGTCCCTACGGTGGCTATCGCCTCGGCCGCGGCATGCGTACGCCGCTCATCTTCACCACCGCGGAGGCGCTCGGTCTGGTGATGGCCCTGCTCGACGGTCACCACGACATCGCCGACGCCACCGGTCCGGTCGGGAGCGCGGTCGGCAAGATCGGCCGGGTGCTGCCCGAGTCGCTGTCCCAGACGGTGGCCGCGGTGCGGCGTACGATCTCGGCCGTTCCCGACCAGAGCGCCGTCTCGCCCGATCCCGACGTCACCACCAGCCTGGTCCAGGCCTGCGACTCCCGGCGGCGCACCACCATCGCCTACACGACCGAGAACGGCAACGAGCGCAAGATGGTCGTCGACCCCTGGGCGGTCGTCGTCCGCCACGCCCGCTGGTACCTGCTCTGCTGGTCGCACACCGCCGGCGCGCGCCGGGTGCTTCGCGTCGACCGGATGGGCGCCGTCGACATCGAGGAGACCAGCTTCGTACGTCCCGAGATCGACCCCGTCACCGAGGTCGAGGAGCACCTCGGCGAGGGCTGGGCCTATGCGGTCGAGGTCGTCTTCGACGCGCCGTTCGCGCAGGTCGACCGCTATCTTCCGCGCGTCCTCGGCCGCCTCGAGCCGATCGACGACGACCACTGCCGTCTCGTCGGGAGCACCAACAGCCCGGACTGGTACGCCCAGGAGCTCGCCCGCCGCGCCGTCCCCTTCCGGGTGGTCGAGGGCGACGAGGTACGCCGCTGCGTAGCCGTCCTCGGCCAGCGACTCCTCGACGCCGCCGCCCGCTGACCCTCTCCAGCCGATTCGGGGTAGTCCGAATCGTCAGGAGAGCTTTGCGGGAAGGTGCGAGTAGCCGCGGAGGATGCGGGTGGGGTGGCGCTCGCGGTCGCCGACGAGCTCGAGGCCGGGGAAGCGCTCGAAGAGGAGGCGGAGGCCGATCTCGCCCTCCATCCGGGCCAGGGCGGCACCGAGACAGAAGTGGCGGCCGCTGGAGAAGGAGAGGTGGTCACGGGCGTTCTCGCGGGTGACGTCGAAGGCGTGCGGGTCGGTGAAGACGGCGGGGTCGCGGTTGGCGGCGGCAAGCACGGTGTTGATGATCGTGCCGCGCGGGATCGCCTGGCCGGCGATGGTCGAGTCGCGCCGGGCGACGCGACCGGTGAGCAGCACCGGCGGGTCGAGCCGCAGGATCTCGTCGGAGGCGTTCGACCACAGGTCGGGCTGCGCCTTGAGCACCTCGAGCTGATCGGGGTTGTCGTGGAGCAGCGCGATGCCGTTGCCGATCAGGTTCACGGTGGTCTCGAAGCCGGCCGCGAAGACCAGGCCGGCGATCGCTCGCAGCTCCCGCTCGCTGAGCCGGTCGCCGTCGTCGCGGAGGGCGACGAGCTGGCTGAGCAGGTCGTCACCGGGGTGCTCGGCGAGATACTCCAGATGGCCGCGGAGCCAGGTGTCGAACTCCTCCAGGGAGGCCTCCATGTCGCGGAAGGTGCGCCAGTCCAGCCCGATGTCGAGGCTCAGCGCCGCGCCCTTGCCGAGCTCGAGCATGCGTTCGCGCAGGTCGACGGGGACGCCGAGCACCTCGGAGATCACCGTGATCGGCAGCAGCCCGCAGTAGCGGGTGACCAGGTCGACGTCGGCCCCGGACGCGGCCTCCTTCTCCAGGTCGTCGAGCAGCTCCCGGGCGATCTCCTCGGTGCGAGCGCGCAGCTTCTCGACCGCACGCACCGTGAAGACGCGGGTGACCAGCTTGCGGTAGCGGGTGTGCTCCGGCGGCTCGGTCGCCAGCAGCGACGGCGGCTGGAGCGGGGCGAAGACGTCGCTGGCCGACCAGTTCGCCGCCCTCGCCAGCAGGCCGGTGCCCGACTCGTCGGGCGCGAAGAACCCGGTGATGAAGTCGTTGCTGGTCAGCACCTCCTTGATGACCTCGTGGTCGACCGCGAGGTAGCTGAACCCGCCCTGGTAGAGCGGCCCGCGCGCACGGAACTCCTCGAACAGGTCGACCAGATCGAAGGTGTGCGACCCGGGCCCGCTCAGGATCAGGTCACCCTGGAGGTCACCCTTTCGCGCGGACCGAACGATCGCCGTACGCGGCAACCCGTGCCCCAGCGCCCAGCGCACGCCCTGCTTGGCGGTGCGCTCGACCGTGCCCAGCGTCCGACCCAGCGTCCGGCCGGCAATCGTGCGGGTGCCGGCGGGCGGCGTGATCTTGAGCGGCATGCGAGACCTCCGAGGCGCAGGAACACGTTCTCATGCAGCGTACGCCGCGCCGGAGGCCGCCACATCCGACCGTAGTAGCAATTCAGCCCGGGCAGGTCAGCGCCGCACGAACTCGCGATCGCCCTTGGGCCAGGAGTGGGTGTAGCCGGTGACCTTCTTGGCCCCGTCGACCCGGACGCTCCACTCAGCGTGCCCGGAGGCGACCGGCTTGACCACGACGAGCTGGTCGGGCTCGGTGATCGTGACCGTACGCGTGAACCGCTCCGGCGCACCCCACGGATCCATCGCGATCGTGGCCGTCACCGGCAGCCTGCTGGCGTCGATCCGCAGCCCGATGGCCTCGGTCATCGCGATCGCCTCCACCGACAGCGTCCTGGTCGGCTCCGGCGCCGGCTTCTTGGTCGGCTTGGGGGTCGGAGTCGGCGTGGGAGTCGGCGTCGGCTCGACGCGGACCGAGGATGCCGACGCGCTCGGCGAGGGCGTCTCCGAGGGCGCCTTGTCGCTGGCCTCCGCGCTCGGCGCCGACTGCTGGCTCTGCGGCTCCTTCTTGTCCGAGGCGTCGGAACCGGTCACCACGCCACGTACGACCTCGTAGATCAGGATGAGCAGCAGGATGGCGAGGACGACCAGCACCACCCGACCGCGACGGGTCATCCGCGACCGTCGGTACGGGGTCGATTCCAGGTGGTGCAGCGGCACCAACGGCCCGGCGACGGCCCTCCTGGCGGGGGCTCCGCGCGCTGGTTCGGGCTCAGGTTCGGGCTCGGGCTCCGCTGCCAGCTCTGGTTCCGGCTCAGGCACCGGCGCAGGTGCCGGAGGCGGGGCCGGCGCCGGGGGCGGCACTGGGTCGGGCTCAGGTTCGGGCTCAGGCTCGGGTTCCGGCTCGGGCGCTGGCGGTGGCTCGGGCGCAGGCGGTGGTTCAGGCGCGGGAGGTGGCTCGACAGCCGGCGCCGGAACAGCCAGGACCGGCGGCACGTACGGCTCGGGCTCGGGCTCAGGGTCCGGCTCGACGACGCCCTGGATGATCACGGGCCCAGCGCCGGCGGGGAGCCAGGCCGCGCCGGGTACGTCGTCGGGCGAGCCGTAGCTCCCGAAGACCTCGAGGGTCTCGACGTCGGTGACCTGCCCGTCGGGATGGACGACCATCCGGACGCGGGCCTCGTCATCGGTCGCGACGACCTGGACGGGCTTGCGGCTCGGGCCGGCGAGCTGTTCCCGCACGGCACGGATGCCTGCCTGATGCGGGTCTTCACCCCACGGCCGATCCACCACCAGGCCGTTGAGCGTCGTGACCCCGCGGGTGACGGAGAGGATGGCTGTCTGCTTCCGGGCCATCAGCGGCCTCCGGAAGGGTCAATGCACACGTGTGGGGTCCTCGCGGTGGGGAAGCGGGCAACGGGCTCGGAAAGTGTGTCGTTCAAGCCTCAACAGGGCAACTCACACGCGCAAGCCCTACCCACCAGTTACCGACTTGTCAGCCTGCCTTTCAGGCGGGCTCGCGAACCCTGTCTTCGAGGAAGTCGTCGAGCATCTCCACGGCGACCGCGTTCGCGGCTTGGATCTTGTCCTGGCTGACACCGCAGATCCGCAGGCACGAGGAGGCGATCGCCCACGCCTCCGGGCACGTGATCCTCCGGACCGTGTCCTTGGTGATCATCTCGGCGCGCATGCTGATGACGCCTTCGACCTGCTGGATGAGCATGTTGCCCAGCTGCTTCAGACTGACGCCCTCGAGCACCTTCTCCGAGGCCACTTTGCTGGCCAGATCGGCGTACGCGGCAGCGAGCTCTTCGTGCTCTTGGCGGAACTCGGTGTAGACCTCGCCATTGGTCACATCGGGCAGCATGTAGAGCATTCCGACGTTGTGATCCACATCGGCAAGCGTGCGTACGTCGACGAGAACCAGCAGATAAAGAGCGGTCTCATAATCGAGCGGCGGCACCTGGTTGCGGATCTTGTCGACCTTGTCCGTGGTCGGACGAACCGACTTACGGAGTAGCTCGACGAGGATCTCGTCCTTGCCTGCGAAGTGGTAGTAGAGGGAGGCCTGACGGATGCCGACCTGGTCGGCGATCTCGCGCGTGGACGTCGCCGCGAAGCCTTGGGACACGAAGAGTCGCGCAGCGGCATCGAGGATCTGGTCACGGGGTGAGGCGGTACCCGAATCGGGCACATGCCTGGGGCGGCCGGGCCGAGAGCGCCTAGTTGTCATGTACGCCATCTAAGCGGCCTCCCGAGTTTCGGGGAAGACTCGAAAGAGTCTTCTTCCCCTAAAGAACAGAGTCGAAAGTCCCACAGGAGGGTTGAATTCCCTGTCAACAAAGTGTATGGCAGGAAGAACCGATAAGCGCGGCACAGCATCCTTCCGGGGCGATAATGCTGGCGGATTCTGCCCAGTGTGACGGGGGATCAGGCCCCTGAACAGAGTCGTGTGCCACCTGGAGGAATGACCCCGGTCCCGTAACCGATATCCACGCTGAACGTTAAAGGCCCTGCTCAGACCGGTAACGACGCCAACCACCGTACGCCGAGATATCAGCAGCCTTTTCGACGGCAATTGGCTCGACGAGAAATCCCGAAACCGACGAGCCGTCCGACAGCGTCGCCTTTCCGATGACCATCGGTGCAGGTACGCCACCCACGAACGTCCCGAAGCCCGCGGCCGGGACCCGCCACAGCTCGCCCTCGATCGGCACCCCGTTCCCGGCGGCCACCCGGACCAGTCCGGGCTTGGGCGGCGCCGTCTCGAGCGCGAACAGCCGGTAGTCGGCCGAGGTCGACACCGGGCGCAGCAGCGTCGCGCCGGCCTCGACCAGCTGGTGGTTGAGCGGCTGTCCCGACAGGTGCGCGCCGACCACGAAGAGATCGACACAGGGACTGAGCAGCGTGTGGCCGAGCGCGGCCAGGGTGCGGTCGCTGCCGGCGGCCCCGGTCAGCATCACACCGAAGGGCAGCCCGCCGACCTGGCCGGCCGGGATCGCGAGCGAGGCCATGTCGAGCAGGTTCGCGAAGTTCGTGTAGCGGCCCATGCGGGCGTTCGCGCCCACCGGATCCGCGGCCACCTCGGCCAGCGTCGGATGCCACGTCGTCGTCGGCGTCAGCAGCGCCGAGCACCCCGCGAGGGCCTCCTTCCCCGCCGCCCCGAGGCGCGCCAGGTGAGCCACGTCGCGTGCCCAGTCGGCTGCGGTGGCCGACGCCCCGGCGAGCACGATCGCGGCGACGGTCGGGTCCAGGTCGGTCCCGATGAGGTGGCGGTTGGCTTCGAGATGGGAGCCCACCGCGGCGTACCTCTCGGCGACGAAGGCGCCGTCGTAGAGCAGTCTGGCGGCCTCGAGCAACGGCGAGATGTCGGTCTCGACGATCTCGATCCCCGCGGCGGCGAGCCGCGCGGCCACGGCCCGGAAGGCGGCGGCCCACCCCGGAGCGAGCCCGTCGAGATGCTCACCGGTCGGCACCGCCACCCGCGGCGCCGGCGGCAGACCGGCGTCCGCCGGCAACGTACGCGACAACGGGTCCGACGGGTCGGGTCCGGCCATCAGCTCCGCGGCCGCCCGGGCGGATCCGAGATCCCGGGCGAAGACGGTGACACAGTCGAGCGTGTAGCAGGCAGGCACGACGCCGGTGACCGGCACCAGCCCGCGCGAAGGCTTGACCCCGACGATGCCGTTGAGCGCCGCCGGCACCCGGCCGGAGCCCGCGGTGTCGGTCCCCAGCGCGAGGTCGACCAGACCGAGGGCGACCGCGACCGCCGACCCCGAGGATGATCCGCCCGAGATCCGGCTCGGGTCCCAGGCGTTGCGGACCGCTCCGTACGGGCTACGGGTGCCGACCAGGCCGGTCGCGAACTGGTCGAGGTTGGTCTTCCCCACGACCAGCGCCCCGGCCGCCCGCAACCGGGCGACCGCAGTGGCGTCAGCGGTGGGCGGATAGGCGAACGAGGGCGCTCCGGCGGTGGTCGGCAGGCCGCGGACGTCGATGTTGTCCTTGACCGCCAGCAGGCGTCCGGCCAGCGGCAGGACCTCTCCGCTGGCCACCTTCGCGTCGATGGCGGCGGCCTCCTCGAGCAGGTCGTCCCGCGTACGCAGCGAGATCCAGATCTCCGGCCGGTCCGAGGCCTCGATGCGGTCGAGGGCCTCGGTGGCGCGGGCGACCGCACCGCCTGGAAGTGAATGGATCAAGACGCGTCCAGGGGCCGAACCGCGGCGATGACCTGCCCCGGGACGATCTGCTCGCCCGGCTTCACGTAGACCTCGACCACCTCGCCGGCGACCGGAACCGGGACGCTCGCCTCCATCTTCATCGCCTCGACCACCATCAGCGGGGCGTCCTGGGTCAACCGCGCACCACGACTCGCGACGACCTTCCAGACGGTCGAGGTGAACGGCGCGGTCACCTGCACGCACCCCTCCGGCACGTCGACCTCCGACGGTTCGCCCCGCGCGTCGATGCGGTCGCAGATGTCGAACTCCCCCGCTGCCATCCAGCGCTGCCGCTCCTCCTCGAAGGCGGCGGACTGCTGGTCACGGAAGGCGGCGATCGAGTCCGCGTTGGCGGTGAGGAAGCGGTCGTACTCCTTGATCGAGAAGGTGCCCTCCCTGGTCTCGAACTCGCCGCGTCCGGCGTCCACCTCGGCCCGCAGCTCCAGAAGCTCCTCGGCAGAGACCGGGTACCACTCGATCTGGTCGAAGAACCGCAGCGCCCACGGGTCGTCGTGGAAGAGCCCGCCGGCCGAGGTGGACCGGCGGAAGCGGTTGAACACCTGCGTCGTCCGCCCGACGAGCTGATACCCGCCCGGCCCCTCCATCCCGTAGATGCACATGTACGCCCCGCCGATCCCGACGGAGTTCTCCGCCGTCCAGGTGCGTGCCGGGTTGTACTTCGTCGTCACCAGCCGGTGCCGCGGGTCCAGCGGCGTCGCGACCGGCGCGCCCAGATAGACGTCGCCCAGCCCGAGCACCAGGTACGTCGCGTCGAAGACGGTCCGGTGGACCTCCTCGACCGAGCCGAGCCCGTTGATCCGGCGGATGAACTCGATGTTCCACGGCGCCCACGGCGCGTCGTCGCGTACGCCGGCGGTGTAGCGCTCGATCGCCTCCCGGGTCGCCGGGTCGTCCCAGGAGAGCGGCAGCCGCACCCGCCGAGAGGGCACGGTCAGCTCCGAGGTGGCCGGGAGGTCCTCCTCCAGCTCCCGCAGCAGCCCCGCGACCTGGCCGGCCCGGAGCACCGAGGAGTCGGTGTGCACCTGCAGCGACCGGATCCCCGGAGTGACGTCGATGATGCCGGCGGGCGCGTGCTCGGCCAGGGCCGACTGCAGCGCGTGCACCCGCATCCGGAGCCCCAGGTCGAGGGTCATCGGCCCGTACTCCACCAGCAGGGAGTTGTCCCCACTGCGTCGGTAGGTGACCTCCGGGCGCGCCGGCGTCTCGGGCAACCGGCCCAGCACACCGTCGTCGCCGTCGCCACCCGCACCGCCGGCCACCGTCAGGGAGGCCCGATGGTTGACCAGGCCGGCGGCCTTGCCCTCCCGCACCGGGACGAACCGCACCGTGTCGCCGGGCCGCAGCTGCCCGATCTTCCACAGCTCGCCGCTGGCGACGACCGCCGGGCAGACGAAGCCGCCCAGCGACGGTCCATCGGGACCGAGGATGATCGGGGTGTCGCCGGTGAAGTCGAGCGACCCCACCGTGTACGGGGTGTCGTGGATGTTCGAGGGATGCAGCCCGGCCTCGCCACCGTCGGCACGGGCCCAGGTCGGCTTGGGCCCGATCAGGCGTACGCCGGTGCGAGCCGAGTTGTGGTGCACCCGGTAGCTCGCCGAGTAGAGCTGGTCCAGGTCCGCGCGCGTGAAGAACTCCGGGGCACCGTGCGGTCCCTCGGTGACGCCGATCTCCCAGGTGTTGGTCAGCGCCGGCCGCCGTGACACCGGCGTCGCCGCGGGCAGCGCCTGCGGGTCGACCGCGGTTCCGGGACGGAGCACGTCACCGCGCTGGAGCGTACGCCCGGCGTGACCGCCGAACCCGCCGAGCGTGAACGTCGAGGCGCTGCCGAGATAGTCGGGCACGTCCAGGCCACCTCGGACCGCGATGTAGGTCCGCAGGCCCGGCCCGTCGGTGCGACCCAGCGTCAACATCGCCCCCGCGGGGAGCTCGATCGGCTCCCACTGCGGGACGGGGGCACCGTCGACGCTGACCGGCATGGGGGCACCGGTCACGCAGACGACGGCGGGATCGGAGAACACCAGCGTCGGCCCCACGGCCGTCGCCCGGCCGGTTGCCAGCGGCACCGTGACCTCGAGGCCCGGGGCACCCCGGTGGTTGCCGACGGCCAGGTTGGCCTCGGCGAACGAGACCGGGTCGAACGGACCCGACGGAGGTACGCCGACCTGCCAGTAGCCCACCCGGCCGGGAAGGTCCTGGACGGTCGTGAGCACGCCCGGGTCGAGCACGTCGATGCGCGGATCGGGGTCCCCGCCGCGGCCCTGCTTGGCACGTTCGGGCAGGGTCGAGGTCGAGTGCGTCGCCGAGCGGAGCTCTGGGTACGTCGTCATCGCGCGCAGCGCCGAGACGTTGGTGACGATCCCGTCGATCCGGGTCTGCGCGAGCGCGGAGCCCAGCCTGTCCAGCGCCTCGTCGCGGGTCGACCCGGTGGCGATCACCTTGGCGAGCAGCGGATCGTAGTGGGGCGAGACCTCGAGCCCGGTCTCGATCCAGGAGTCCACCCGGACGCCAGGAGCGTCGGTCGGCAGCACCGCCCGCGTGACCAGGCCCGACGACGGCATCGAGTCCTTGGCCGGGTCCTCGGCGTAGACGCGTGCTTCGACGGCGTAAGCCTGGGGCGCGGGGCACTTGCGGAACAGCTCGTCGGGCAGGGCGGTGACCCCGTCACGAGCGAGCCGCAGCATGAGCTCGACGATGTCGATGCCCATCACCTGCTCGGTGACCGCGTGCTCGACCTGGAGGCGCGTGTTCATCTCCAGGAAGGAGATCAGCTCGCGGCCCGGATCGTAGACGAACTCGACGGTCCCGGCCGAGCGGTAGGAGACCGACTTGGCGAGCTGGCGCGCGGAGTCGTGCAGGACGGTCCGCACGTGCTCGGGAAGAGAGGGCGCGGGCGCCTCCTCGATCACCTTCTGGTTGCGGCGCTGCAGCGAGCAGTCGCGGTCGCCGAGCACGGCGACCTGGCCCTCCCCGTCGCCGAAGATCTGCACCTCGACGTGGCGGGCGGGCCGCACCAGATGCTCGAGGAACACCCCGGCGGTGCCGAAGCTGGTCTGGGCGAGCCGGGCGACCCGCTCGAACGCGACCCGGACGTCTTCCTCCGAGCTGCACGCGGTCATCCCGATGCCGCCACCACCGCCGGTCGCCTTGACCATCACCGGCAGCCCGATCCGAGCAGCCTCCTCGGCCGCCTCGTCCGGCCCGGAGAGCAACCCCGTGCCGGCCAGCATCGGCACCCCGGCGTTCTCCGCGAGGCGCCGGGCCGAGTGCTTCTCGCCGAAGGCGCTGATCTGCTCGGGCGTCGGGCCGACGAACCGAAGCCCCGCGGCCTCCACCTCATGGGCGAAGGCGGCGCTCTCGGAGAGGAAGCCGTAGCCGGGATGGAGCAGCCCCGCGCCGGTGCGCAGGGCTGCTGCGATGATCAGGTCGCCACGGAGGTAGGAGTCCCGTGCGGGCGCGGAGCCCAGACACACGGCCTCGTCGGCCTCCCGCACGTGTGGTGCCGCTCGGTCGGCCTCGGAGAAGACCGCGACCGTACGCATCCCGAGCTCGCGCGCGGTGCGCATCACCCGGCGGGCGATCTCCCCTCGGTTGGCGACCAGGACGGTGTCGAAGGACAGTCCGGCTTCAGAACCAAAGGTCATGCGTCGGCCTCGTAGTCGACATCCGGCTCGGACACGATCATCCGCAGCGGCGTCGGGTTGAAGTCGTTGCAGGGGTTGTTCATCTGCGGGCAGTTGGAGATCAGCACGAGCGTGTCGATCTCCGCGCGCAGCGCGACCCGCTTCCCGGGCGCAGACATGCCGTCGACGATGCCGAGGGCACCGTCCTCCTCGACGGGCACGTTCATGAACCAGTTGATGTTGGAGACGATGTCGCGCATGCCGAGCCCGTGTTTGGCGCCCTCGGTCAGGAAGTTCTCGCGGCAGCCGTGGTGATACATCACGTGGTGGCCGTAGCGCAGCGTGTTGGACTCGCGCGAGCAGGCGCCGCCGATGGTGTCCTGGCGGTCGATCTCGTTCTCGACGACGGTCATCAGGGCACGACCGAGATTGCTGCGCAGCACCGTCCCGGTGCGGATGTAGGCGTTGTCCTGCCACGCGAGCGTGTCCGGAGCGCTGTAGCGCTCGTCGGTGTGGTGCGCGTTGTAGAGCAGGCAGTCACCCGACTGGTTGCCGCCGACATCGACGATCGTCAACACCTGCCCGGCACGTACGACACCCGACCACGAGGCCCGCGGAGCCACCTGCTCGTCCAGCACGACAGCACCCGGCACCAGCGGGTCACCCCACTCCAGGTGGGTGTTGTCGGCGTACGACGCACCGACCGGGACGCTGGAGACCAGCTGTCCGTCGGGCGTCAGATAGGTGGTCACAGGGACGGGAATGGTCGTCACAGGCCTCATCACCGGGTTGTCGATCGTGGTAGTCACAGGCCCCGAGCCTCCGCATAGTCGAGTGTGTTCAGATACGCCCGCCGAACCTCCGGAGAGGCGTCGAAACGCTCGTCCGCCGGGGTGGTGGGCCTGGTCTCCGGCGTACGCCAGGCGTGCACGCGCAGCGGCCCGACGACGTACTCCGGACGTGGGTCGCGCGGGTGCGGGACGTTGGCGATCAGCACGATCAGGGGCAGCTCGGCGACAAGCTCGACCGACGTACCCGCCCCTGACGAGCCGACCCAGTCGAAGCTCCCGTCCGAGGCGACCCGGACTCCTTGGAAGAACGAGACCGACGGAGGTACGTCGGCCGGCCCGAGCCCGTGCTTGGCAGCCGCCTTCACGAAGAGATCACGGCCGGCCGGCGCGGGCCCCTCGGGCAGCGCGGTGCCGTAGCGCAGCGCGTTCCAGGCAGCGGTGCTCGTCCCGCAGAACGCGTCGTGCCGGCCCGAGGTGTCGGCGATGATCGTGGCGAGCACCCGGCCGTCACCGGAGAGCAGCGGGTGGCCGGTACCGAGGTACGCCTGCCACGGGATCTTCTGGGTGTCCGCGACGTTGAGCCGCTCGGTCGGCTCGAGCGCGTTGTAGACGAGGGTGTGCGCGCAGGCCTCACCGGTCGGGTCCTCGAGCCGGAACCGCGTACCGCGGGCGAGGACCTTGTGGGTGTAGCTCCCGGGTGCGACCGTCTCGGCCCACGTCAGGGTGTCCGGGTCGACGTCGTCCGGACAGAACGGGCTCGACGAAGCCGGTAGGTACGGCATCCAGTCGCTGACCTGCCCCCCTTGCGCGCGAGCATCTGCCCGTGCGTTCAGCACCGTGTCCGTGCTGTGGTCTGCAGCTAGCGCCACCCGGGTCCTCCTTGAAGCATGATTAACCTGTCGACTGACAGGTAAGCATGTAGGTCAAGGGCGTCGGGGGCAAACCAAGACTGTTGGAAACCTGAGTCCGAAATGTGGGGTCGGAGTCGGAGAAATTCTTCCCTGTCGGTCGATCGATTCTTACCGTTTTCGGTCGGAACTCGCTAGGGGGGAAGGAGCATTTGCTGCCGATTTCCCGCGTGCGGTGCCGCCTGATGGAGCGATCCCCGGGAAGACAGGGCCGGCCCGGCAGGCGCTCAACCTGTCAAAAGACAGGTAACAGGCTCGGTGTGATATCGGACACCGTTTCGATGGCGCTCCGGCACCGTGCCGAGGAGCGGACCGAACGCCCGGCGAATCGCTGGTTCGGCTGACATCGGCCCTCAGAAGTGGGACCCTGACCCGACGACGGACGCCATCTCGAGACGCCGACCGGGACGAGCGCCGACCTCACCCGGAGATCAGCGGGACGATCTCTTGGAACCCCACGGCACCACATTGCCGGAGACGAACGTCCGCGATGCGGACCCTTCGCGCGGAATCGGGATCCCGATCATCCCGACCAGCTCGCCCAGGTCGCTGATCGTCGGCCCGCTCCAGTCGGGATCCGGGTCGGAGGCGACACCCTCGTCGAGCTCTTCGAGCGCCCGGGACCGGAACCGCACGGTCCGCATCCCGACCGCCTCGGCGCCACTGAGCTCGTGGTCGGCGCCGTCACCGACGTAGACGCACTCGCCCGTGCGCACCTCCAGCGCCGCCGCGGCGACGAGGTAGGCGCCCGAGTCCGGCTTGCGTACGCCCGTCTGGCAGGAGAACGAGACGGCGTCCAGGTGGTCCGCGAGCGGGCTCTGCGGCCAGATCGCGACGGTCTCCGCCCCGCAGTCGGCGACGAGGCCGAGCTTGAACCCTCGTTTGCGCAGCGACTCGAGCGCCGGCAGCGCCCAGGTCGCGGCATGCAGGGAGAGCGAGAAGTTCAGCAGCCGCGTGATCGCGCTCTCCACCTGCGACTCGGTCGGCGACCCGCCGACCCGTCGGGCCAGGTAGCGCACGGTGTGGTGCACATCGGCCATCAGACCGCGTACGCGCTCGTCGAAGGTGTCCGCGACCGCGGCCGCGAAGGCATCGGGGTCGACACCGAGATCCGCGCCCATCCCCCTGGCCACCGCGGCGTGCTCGGCGGGGTGGCCGCTCGGGACGAGCGTGTCGTCCAAGTCGAAGAGGACCGCGCGCACTCCGGCCTCGTCCATGAAGTCAGCCTAACCAGGATCGGATCTCGGATGACGGAATTCGGCGAACCGGCCGGCGACCTCCCGAATGCGGCCGCGTCAGACCCGTCGCCTAGACTGAAGCCGCGAAGGGGAGTAGTCCTCAACAGTCGCGTCGACACACTGGCCTCAGGGCCCGGCGCGATCGGCCACGACGTGGCGGACGAGACCTTCGACCATGCATCCGTATCAACATGACGGTGCTGGTCGAAGGACGATCAACCCCTCATGGGACTCCTCCGGCCGGTGCCGGAGAGGAACCCCGTGTACGCCTTCCTGCTTTCGACCGCGGTCATCTTCGTCGCCGAGCTCGGCGACAAGAGCCAGCTCATGGCGATGACCTTCGCCACCCGTTACCGGGCTCGAGACGTGATCCTCGGGATCACCGCCGCCACCGCGATCGTCCATCTGGCCTCGGTCGCCATCGGCGCGCTCATCGGAGACGCCTTCGCCGAGCACCAGCACTACATCACCATCGTCGCGGGAGTCGCCTTCCTGGTCTTCGCCGGATGGACGCTGCGCGGCGACGAGCTCACCGAGGACGAGGCCAAGAAGGCTCGCAACAGCAGGGGCATGGCGATCATCGCCGTCGGCGTCGCGTTCTTCCTGGCCGAGCTCGGCGACAAGACGATGCTCGCGACGATCACCCTGGCCACTCAGGAGGGCTGGCTCGGCACCTGGATCGGCTCCACGGTCGGGATGGTCGCCGCCGACGCGCTCGCGATCGGTGTGGGCGCCCTCCTCGGCCGCAAGCTCCCCGAGAACGTGATCAAGTACGGCGCCGCCGCGCTGTTCGCGATCTTCGGGATCATCCTCGTCATCGATGGTGCCGTACAGATGTGATCCGTCAGCTGCGAGCCGTCACGCCTGGTCGAGTGACTCGACCCGGCGGTTCAGGTAGCGCTGCTCCGGCACGCTCCGGGTCAGCCGGGCCGCCAGCACGTAGTGCTCCCGAGCCGTCGCGACGTCACCGGACTGCTCGAGCAGGTGCGCCAGCACGGCATGGGCGCGATGGTGGCGCTGCATCGCGGGGTGCTCCAGCAGGTCTCGTACGATCTCGATCCCGTGCTCGGGGCCGAGACTCATCGCCACAGCGACGGCCCGGTTGAGCGTGACCGCCGGCGAGGGCGCGACCTGCGCGAGCATCCCGTAGAGCAGGTTGATCTGGAGCCAGTCGGTGGCCTCGTACGACTCCGCCTCGGCATGCACCGCGGCGATCGCCGCCTGCAGCTGGTAGCGCCCCACCGGACCCTCGGGGAGTACGTCCTCCAGCAGTGTCACACCTTCGCGGATCAGCTCCTGGTCCCACTGCGAGCGGTCCTGGTCCTTGAGCGGGATCAGGTCGCCGAGGTGATCGACGCGGCCGCGCGATCGGGCCTGGGTCAGCAGCATGAGAGCAAGCAGGCCGGTGGCCTCGTCGTGCTCCGGAAGCACTCCGCGCACGATCCGGGTCAGCCGGATCGCCTCCTCGGTGAGCTCGATGCCCTGCAGCTCCGGACCGCTGGTGCGGGTGTGGCCCTCGTTGAAGATCAGGTGGCAGACGTCGAGCACGCAGGCGATCCGCTCGGGCAGCTCGTCAGGCGCCGGCGAGCAGAACTCCTCGTCCTTCAGCGTCGCCCGCGCCCGGCTGAGCCGCTGCCCCATCGTCGCCTCCGGGACCAGGTACGCAGCCGCGATCTCCGACGTCGTCAGACCGCCCACGCACCGCAGCGTGATCGCCACCTGGGAGGGACGGCGCAACGCGGGATGGGCGCACATCATCATCAGCCGCAGCGAGTCGTCGTAGGCCGAGCCGATCTCCACCGCCTCCGGGTCCGGCTCGTCGAGCCGCCGGGCGATCCCGTCGGCGACCTCGCGCCGGGTCCGGGCCGTGTCCGCGCGCATCTGGTCGATCAGCCGCCGATGAGCCACCCGGATCAGCCACGCCCTCGGGTCTGCCGGCAGCCCGTCACAGGGCCACTTCTGGCTGGCGGCGATCAGCGCCTCCTGGGCGGCGTCCTCGCAGTCGGGGAGGTCGGGATGGACCCGCAGCAGGGCGCCGAGGACATGGGCGGACTCCTGCCGCCACACGTCCTCGACTCCCGTCACCGTCATGTCAGTAGGTTGCCACCGGCCGCAGCTCGACCGTCTCACCGGGGCCGCTGAAGCTGCGTACGACCTCTTCGGCTCGCTCCTGGGACTCGACGTCGATCAGGAAGAAGCCGGCCAGATGCTCCTTCGCCTCGGAGTAGGGGCCGTCGGTGGCGATCGGCTCGCCGGCCTCCCAGCGGTAGAGCTTGGCCGAGGCCGGATCCGCGAGCGCCTGCCCGCCGATGAGCTCGCCGTTGGCCGAGAGCTCCTCCATGATCCCCTCGAAGGCCGCGTTGAGCTTCTCCCTGGAGGCCTGCGGCAGCGACTGGAACTCGGGGATGAAGTCACCCGTCGGGTGACCCCACGGCTGCGGGTTGGAGTGGATCAGGATGACGTACTTCATGGCTCTTCCCTTTCGTCGGCGCCTTCCGTAGGCGTGCTTACGGGGATACGTCGGAGCCGAGTGACGTGGTTCTACATCGTCCCAGAAGCGAGTCGCCGACGCGTGCGATACGGGTGAGGCGACCTCCGTGCCGCGGAGCGGGCGCCTGGCGGAACACCGTGCAGCGGCCGTCACCGATGTGGAAGGGTGACCGGTTGTGAATCCGGGAACGTTCGAAGCCATCGACGAACGTCTCGTCTCCACCCTCGACGACCTGCTCGACCAGCCGTCGCTGGAGCCCGGGATCGTCGTCAACGCGCTCTTCAACCGGTTGGTGACCGCGGTGCTGAGCGTGCCCGAGCCGGAGGCCGAGGCCGTGTTGGCCGCACTGCCGCCGTCGCGTTCACCCGCCCTCTTCCGATCGGTCGCGTCCGCCGGCGAGCACGCGCTCGAGCGGGTCTGGGCCGACCGGATCGCGCGCGCCCCCGACCCCGCGGCGGCGTTCGCCAGGTTCCCCTACCGCGAGAACTACCGGCTCCTCGTGGAGATGGAGCTGGAAGCCGTACGCCGCCAGGGCACCGCCCCACGACACGTGCTGCTCCTCGGCTCGGGGCCACTCCCCCTGACCGCGCTCTGTCTGGCCGACCAGGGCATCGCGGTGCACTGCGTCGACCACGACGCCGAGGCGATCCGGCTCTCCTCCGCCGCGTTCCGACGCCTGGGCGCCGTCGGCGTGACGTTCGAGCACGCCGAGGCCTCCGCCGCCACGCCACCCCACCCCGTCGACGTCGTGCTCCTCGCCGGCCTGGTCGGGTCCGACGATGCCGCCAAGGCCGAGGTGCTCGGCAAGGCGGTCACCTCTCTGGCGCCGGGCGGCCTCGTCCTGGCGCGTAGTGCCCGGGGGCTGCGTACGCTGCTCTACCCGCAGGTCGGCCCGCCGGCTCTCGCCGGCCTGAACGTGGTCGCCGAGGCCAACCCCGAGGTCGACGCTCCGGGAACCGACGTGATCAACAGTGCGATCCTCGCGCGCCCTAGCAGCTAGAGCGCGGGGTCGAGCACCTCGGCCTTGAGCTGTGCCGCGCGCTCGATCCGCTCGGCACCGGTCTCGCCGAGGTTCCAGGTCGGCAGGATGAACTCGTCGAACCCGGCCTCGACGTAGCGGCCGATCAGGTCCTGCAGCTCACCGGCCGAGCCGGTCTGCGTCCGGGCGAAGCCCGGGTTAGCACCGTCGAGGTCGAGCATGAAGTTGGTGGTCGTCTTCATCGTCGCGGGGTCGCGGCCGACCTGCTCGCACGCCTCCAGGAGCTTGGCCCGCACCGCGCCGGCGCTCTCGGGCGTGCCCCAGGTGTTCCACTCGTCGGCGTGCCGGGCGACGACGCGCAGCATCCGCGGGCCCTTGGCGCCGACCAGGATCGGTAGCGGCGAGGCCACCGGCTTCGGCTCGCAGGGAGCGTCGGTCAGCTGGAAGTGGGTCCCCTCGAAGGTCGTCCGCGGCTTGTCGAGCAGCGACCGGGTGATCTCGATCGCCTCCTCGAACCGGTCGACCAGCACCTTCGCGCTCGGCAGGTCGATGCCGTACGCCTTGTGCTCGTTGATCTGCCAGCCGGCACCCATGCCGAGCACGAACCGCCCGCCGGCGATGTGGTCGATCGTCGCGGACCGGTTCGCGAGCAGCGCCGGGTGATGGATCGTCGTCGGGGAGACCAGGGGCCCGATGCGTACGTTCTCGGTGGTCGCGGCCAGCGCCGGGAGAACGCCCCAGACCTCGTGCATCGGCCCGTCGTCGATGTCCTCGGAGCCGGTGTTGGGCATGTAGTGGTCGGCGAACCAGACGCCGTACCAACCCGCCTGGTCAGCCGCCTGTGCCTCGGCAAGGATGTCGGCAGTGGGAACGGCGGGACTGGGCCACAGCGAGATCTTCACAACCCCAACCTACCCACGAGCGAAACTCCCTTCGAAAATATTCTTGGCAGCGTTGTCGATCCCGCGTAGACCTCGTTCGACCAAGGGGTGAACGGGCCGGCAAGACGGCCCGACCGACACAGGAGAAACCGAGATGCCGAAGTACATGCTGATCTGGCGCACCATCGACGAGGACAAGCAGAACGCCGCGATGGCCGCCATCCCCTTCGAGCAGATGCTCGAGAAGATGGGGAAGCTCAACGACGAGCTCATCAAGTCGGGCGTACTGCTCGCGATGGAGGGGCTGGACCCGGAGGAGCACACCGTCGTCACCTACACCGACGCCGAGGAGGCACCGGTGGTCACCGACGGCCCCTACGGCGAGACCAAGGAGCTCTTCGGGGGCTTCTACCTGATCTCGGTCGGCTCGAAGGAGGAGGCGGTCGAGTGGGCCAAGCGGATCGGTGGCTTCCCCGGGTCCGCCGTCGAGATCCGCCGGGTGCCGACGATCGACGAGTTCCCGCAGGACAACCCGTGGATCCAGAAGGAGCTCGACTGGCGCACCAAGACTGGTCAGCTCTGAGACCGCGACGAAGGAGCGGGCTCAGAACGCTGACCAGGTCGAGCGAGCCCCGCGCCGGAGACGAAGTCTCCGGCGCGACGGGCGGGTCGAGACCACTCTCAGAGGAGACATCAATGCAAGACGCGACGCGCGCCGTCGAGGCGATCTGGCGCATCGAGTCCGCCCGCATCGTCGGCGCGCTCGCGCGCTACACCGGCGACTTCGCCCTCGCCGAGGACGCTGCCCAGGAGGCCCTCGCGGAGGCGCTGGTCTCCTGGCCACGCGACGGCCAGCCGGCCAACCCGGTCGGCTGGCTGATGACCACCGCCAAGCGGCGGGCGATCGACACCATCCGCCGCGCCGGGGTCCAGCGCGAGAAGTACGAGGCGATCGCCCACGACCAGGACGAGGCGTACGACGACGAGCTGGACATCGAGCGGATCGATGACGACGTCCTCGCGCTGATGTTCGTCTCCTGCCACCCGGTGCTGTCCAAGGAGGCCCGGGTGGCGCTCACCCTCAGGGTCGTCGGCGGCCTCAGCAGCGAGGAGATCGCCCGGGCGTTCCTGGTCCCGGTGCCGACGATCCAGGCCCGGATCACCCGCGCCAAGAAGACGATCGCGGCCGCGAAGGTCCCGTTCGAGGTGCCCGCGCCCGACGAGCGCCGGCAGCGTCTGGCCGGCGTGCTCAACGTCCTCTACCTGATCTTCACCGAGGGCTCCACCGCCACCTCCGGCGAGGATCTGATCCGCACCGACCTCGCCCGCGAGGCGCGGAGACTGACCCGGGTGCTGATCGGCGTGCTGCCCGACGAGCCGGAGGCGTACGGACTGCTCGCACTCATGGAGCTCACCGCGTCCCGCTTCCCGGCACGCACCGATGCCGCCGGCGACCCTGTCCTCCTCGAGGACCAGGACCGCACCCGGTGGGACCAAGGTGCCGTACGCCGCGGCGTGGCCGCCCTCGAGCAGGCGACCCCACGAGGACTCGGTCCCTACGGGCTCCAGGCCGCGATCGCCGCCACCCACGCGGTCGCCGACTCGGTCGAGACCACCGACTGGGAGCGGATCATCGTCCTCTACGAGGCGCTGGGCCGTATCGCACCCAACCCGATCGTCGACCTCAACCGCGCCGTGGCGGTGGCGATGGCCCACGGACCGCTGCGAGCCCTGGAGATCGTCGACCGGATCGCCGAGGACAAGCGGCTCGACCACACCCATCTCCTCCCGACCGTACGCGGAGAGCTGCTGCGCAGGCTGGGCCGGACCGTCGAGGCACGCAAGGAGCTGGAGCGGGCGGCGGGGATGTGCACGAACGACCGCGAGCGTGCCGTCCTTCGGCAAAAAGTCGCTGATCTTCCCTAAAACGGGGTATACCTGTCGCCCATGTCACAAGCAGCGACGCCAGAGACCACTCAGACCCCACGTTGGCGGATCCTGGGTCCCGGCCTCGTCGTGGCCGCGACCGGTGTCGGCGCCGCCGACCTGGTCGCCACCCTGATCGCCGGCAGCAAGTACGGCTACGCCCTGCTGTGGGCCGTGGTGGTCGGATGTGTCCTGAAGGTGGTCCTGGTCGAGGGCGCCGGGCGCTACAGCCTGGCGACCGGCGAGACGATCTTCCAGGGCTGGCGGCGTCTGGGCATCTGGACGACCATCTACTTCGGCCCCTACATCGTGATCTGGGGCTTCATCTACGGTGCCGCCGCGATGGCCGGCACCGGCCTGGCCCTGACCGCGCTGTTCTCGTTCGCGTCGGTGAAGGTCTGGGGCATCCTGTCCGGCCTGATCGGTCTCGCCATCGTGTGGGCCGGCCGCTACGGCCTCTTCGAGAAGTTCCTCGCGGTCCTGGTCGGCATCATGTTCGTGACGATGGTCGGCGCGGCGCTCGTCACCCTGCCCAACCTCCCCGATCTCCTTGTCGGCCTGGTACCGACGATCCCCGAAGGCTCCCTGGTCAACATCCTCTCCGTCGCCGGCGGCGTCGGCGGCACGATCACCCTGGCCGCCTACGGCTACTGGCTGCGGGAGAAGGGGTGGCACACGCCGCAGTTCATGCGCGTGATGCGGATCGACAACACCACGGCGTACGTCGTGACCGGCATCTTCGTGGTCGCCACCCTCATCGTCGGCGCCGAATTGCTCTACTCGGCGAACATCGCCATCGGCACCGGTGACCAGGGCATGCTCGACCTCTCCAGGGTGCTCGCGGACCGCTACGGCGACTGGTTCGGCAAGCTCTTCCTGATCGGCTTCTGGGCCGCGGCGATGTCCTCGCTCGTCGGCGTCTGGAACGGCGTCAGCCTGATGTTCGCGGACTTCATGGGGACCATTCGCGGAAAGGCCGACGAGCCCGAGGCCAAGAGCGGCGGCATCTGGTACCGCTCCTACATCCTCTGGCTCACCTTCCCCCCGATGATCTGGCTCCTGCTCGCCGACGAGCCCACCTGGCTGATCCTGATCTACGGAGTCCTGGGCGCCTTCTTCATGCCGTTCCTGGCCGTCACCCTGCTCTGGCTCCTCAACACCGGCCACACCCCTGCGGAGTGGCGAAACAAGTGGGTCTCCAACATCGGCCTCATCATCTGCGCCCTGCTCTTCGCCTGGCTCGCCTTCGACCAGATCCGCACCTCCATCCAGGACCTGCTCGGCTGAGGTCCAAGCACCCGGCGGATCGGCGAGCGCCGGGCTCTATGCCTGCGCCTTGCCGATCCGCCAGTAGCCGACGAAGGTGATCCGCGACTTGGGCACCCCGAGCGACACCAGATGGCGACGACCCTCGGCCGGGATCGTCCGCTCACCGACGAGGTACGCCGAGAGCGTGGCCGGCGCCTCGGGCTTGAGCGCCTTCACCTCGGCGATCGCGAGCGCCCCGGGCTGTCCATCGGAGTCACCTCGAGCCAGCCATCGCACCTCGACCCCCTCGGGCCCGGAGACGTCCTGGACGTCGGCCATGTCCGGGATCTCGATGATCGCCAGGCCGCGCGCGTCGCGCGGCATGTCTCGGAGGATCCCGACGATCGCCGGGAGGGCGGACTCGTCCCCGACGAGCAGGTGGAACGACGCGTCCGGAGCGTAGTCGAAGCCCGTGCCCTGATCCATGAGCACGACCCGCTCGCCGGGCTGCGCGGTACGCGCCCACGGGCCGGCGATCCCGAGATCCCCGTGCACGACGAAGTCGACGTCGATCTCACCGAGATCGGGCCGGTGCTCGCGCACGGTGTAGTTGCGCAGCGGCGGCCGGTCGCCATGCCTCAGGTACTTCAGGTAGTCGATCGTCCCGAGCTTCTCGGGCACCGCATCGAAGTTGGTGGCTTCTCCGTTCGGTCGCGGCAGGAAGAGCCGGAACCACTGGTCGAAGCCGCGCTGCGGGAAGCGTCGCAGATCTTCGCCGCCCAGGGTGAGCCGCACCATGTGCGGCGTGACCTGCTTGTTGTGCAGCACCTCGGCCGCGTACACGCCCTTCAGCTTCCGACCGTCGTCGAATCCCATGCCTGCTCCATTCCCTGTAAGTAAGGGTTACCTTACCTATGTTGCCTAGTGCGCGTCAGTGCTTGGATGTGCCCATGGCGACTCTCTCCGAGCTCTTCCGCGACCACTTCGGCCACGAGGAGCACCTCTACGGCTGGTTGCTCAACCGGTTCGCGGACGACCTCGATGCGGGTGGTCCCATCGCGGAGATCTGCCGAGATCACCTCGGCGCCTCCCGCGCCGATGCCGTGCAGCTCCGCCTGCTGGCGGCTCTTCACCGCATCGTCCTCCGCGGCGACGCTCCCGAGCTCGAGCGCTTCTATCCCAACCTCGGAGGCGACGACGCCTACGTCGCCGCGTGGCCGGTGTTCGAGGAGGTGGTCGCAGCACACGTCGACGAGCTCCGTGCAGGCCTGGAGGTGGCGCCCCAGACCAACGAGGTCGGCCGCTCAGCCTGCCTCCTCATCGGGATCTTCGAGGCCGTACGCCGCACCGGCCTGCACCGCATCCGGCTGCTCGAGCCGGGCGCTTCGGCTGGGCTCAACCTGCTCGTCGACCGCTACCACTTCCACGGCGAGGACTGGGCGTACGGCCCCACGGACAGCCCGTTGACGATCGACACCCAGAGCACCGGGGTGCGTCCGGTTCCGTTCGAGGTCGTAGCGCGCCGTGGCTGCGACCTCGCTCCGGTCGATGTCTCCACCGCGGCCGGCCGTGAGTACCTGACCTCGTTCGTATGGCCGCATCAGGTCGATCGTCACGCCCGGCTCGCCGGTGCCCTGCGGGCCGCGGCCGGCGACCCACCCGTGGTCGATGTCGGTTCGGCCGACACCTGGCTGAAGGAACAGCTCACCGACCCGACCGACACCGATGTACTCACCGTCGTCTGGCAGTCGATCACCGAGCAGTACTGGCCGATCGAGGTACGCACCGGCGTACGCGCTGCCGTCGCCGACGCGCGCGGGCGCCTGCCGGTCGCCCACGTCAGCATGGAAGGTGTCCCGCCGGCGCAGGCGGCCTCGGGCTGGGACATCCGCACCGACGGTCCCGCGCTCAGCCTCGACGGCGACGTGCTCGCACGTTCGAGTCACCACGGCCCGCCGCTGATCCTGGTGTAGCCGCGACCAAAGTCGGTTGACGCGTTCCGCGTCCGGGTCAAGGCTGTTCAGCATGCCCGCCGACGAGCTTTCCGGCTGGAGGCGCAACGCAGCGATCTTCCTCGCCGGCCAAACGGTCTCCCTGCTCGGCTCGATGCTGGTGATGTACGCCGTGATGTGGCACCTCACCATCGAGACCCGCTCCGGGTCGGTGCTGATGCTGAGCCTCGTCTTCGGCATGCTCCCGCAGGCGTTCATGTCGATCTTCGGCGGCGTCTGGGCCGACCGACATCACCGCAAGTTCCTGATCATGGGCTCCGACGCGACCATCGCGGTCGCCACCCTGATCCTGGCCGGCCTGATGGTCAGCGGGATCGACGACCTCTGGATCATCTATCTCGCCCTGGCCATCCGCTCCGTCTTCGCCGGCATCCAGATGCCTGCCGTCACCGCGATGATCCCGCAGATCGCGCCGGAGTCCCAGCTCCTCCGGATCAACGGCGCCTTCCAGACCATCCAGTCCGCGATGACGCTCCTCGCGCCTGCCCTCGCCGCGGTGATCTACGCCAGCATGGACATCGTCGCCGTCTTCTTCATCGACGCGATCACGGCCCTCATCGGCGTCGGCCTCCTGGCCCTCGTCCCGGTCGCCCGTCTCGTACGCCCCGACCAGGGGAAGGTCTCCTACTTCGGCGACCTCCGCGCCGGCCTCAAGTACGTCTCGACCCATGCGCACGTGCGTTGGATCCTCGTGCTCTTCACGCTGGTCATGGTGATGGTCGGAGCCCCCTCCTACCTCACCCCGCTCATGGTCACGCATACCTTCGGCGACGAGGTCTGGAAGCTCACCGCGAACGAGCTGTTCTGGGGCTTCGGCATGCTGGCCGGCGGTGCCGCCATGGCCGCGTTCGGACCCAAGATCGTTCACCGCATGCGCTTGATGGTCGGCTCAGTCGTCCTCATCGGACTGTTTGTCGTCGGGCTCGGAGTCTCCACGAACATGTGGGTCTTCTTCGTCTTCGGTCTGCTGATCGGAGTCGCCTTCTCGGCGTTGAGCGCACCCGCGTTCACGATCCTTCAGGAGCGCGTCGAACCAGAGATGCAGGGGCGGGTCTTCGGCATCGTCGGCATCGTCATGTCCGTTGCCATGCCGCTCTCCATGGTGGTCTTCGGCCCGCTCGCGGACCAGTTCTCTGTCGAGTCCCTGCTCGTCCTCGCCGGCGTGCTGCTCTTCCTCATGGTCGGCGGCATCCTCGCCATCCCCGGCGCTCGCCGTTCGCTGGCTGAGGTCGACGTCCCGAAGGAAGGGCCCATCGCTCCTGCTGCCACGGTCACTCCGGCCGAGGAAGCGTCCCAGGGCACCAAATGACAGCTGCCCGGCACCTCGAGGGCACCGGGCAGCTGGAGAAGCTCTGGATCAGCGGCTGGTGACCAGCTTGATGGCCACGCCGAGACCCGCGGCAACGACGGCGGCGATGAGCAGCTTCTTGACCATGGGAACTCCTTGTTCGAGGTGTTGTTGGTACGGACTGCAACTATGACATTGGACCTCGCGCCGCTGCCCACGTCAACCGGGCGTGGCGCGAAGAGGCCTCATAATCACCTCGACAATGGGCACAAATGGCAGCAGGGCCACCTCCGAAGAGGTGGCCCTGCGCAAAGATATGTCCGGCGGCGTCCTACTCTCCCACAGCCTCTCGGTTGCAGTACCATCGGCGCTGAAGGGCTTGACTTCCGGGTTCGGGATGGGACCGGGTATTTCCCCTTCGCTATGGCCGCCGTAACTCTAGAGATCACGCTCCCTGCATCGCAGGGGGTGACCAAACCTGTGTTACAACAGTTGGTTGTGGACGCGAGACTTGACGGTCTTCGTTTGTTGTTTTTGTTGAGGGTTTATGAAAGATAAGCCCTCGGCCTATTAGTACCGGTCGGCTGGGCATCACTGCTGTACACCTCCGGCCTATCAAC